>JAIPDR010000024.1 GCA_021737615.1 Desulfohalobiaceae bacterium
CTTTTTCTTGCTCACCTTGATGTCAATGGGCATCATGTATTTTTTCTGAAAGGCCCGGTCGTTTTTCAGGGCGTCTTGATATTGTTCATAACGCCTGAAGGCCACCTGGTCGCAGTCTTCTTTGCTGAATCCTTCCTCCCGGGCAACGTTTTCGGCCGTCTGGATCATGGCCTGGCCGGCCCAGGGGTCTTTGTTGAAATTGTCCATGAGCCAGTTTTCGGAAATAACCTCTCCCCCGGGGCCGTTCGGGTTGGGCCAGACCGTGTGCGGCCCGTTGGAGCAGCGGTCGGTGGTCAGGGTCCAGACCTGCTCATAGAGGCCGGCCTCTATGCCCAGGCCGGCCTGCAAAACGCAGGTGGCGGAAGTGGTGCAGGCTTGGCTGATGGTCATGGCCGAAGAAGAGGATGGCTGGTCTTTAAATCCGCTGATCCCGGTCATGGCGGCAGCCCAGGGAGCTCCGTAGAACCAGGCCGGCTGGCCGATGGTTATGCCCAAGATCAGGTAGTCAAAGGTAGTCGGTTCGATGTCCCTGCCCGTCATCCATGCCTTGGACGTCGCGGCGGCCAGTTTGATGGAATGTTCATTGGCCAGGCTACCCTGCCAGCGGCAAAACGGGGTTGAGTAGTACCCGCTGTATGGGATATAGGCTTTACTCAGCATAGTCGCTCCTTTATACTGTTTCAAATATTGTTCCAATATATTGTTCCAATTGCACTTTTTCCCGGACTTACGCGTTCCGCATAGAGGCTGCCTTTGTTGTAAACACTCATTTGGAACAATATATATTTTAAGATGAGGTTTCTTGAAAAAATCCTTGTTATACGTTTATAAAATTCGTTCCCGGCTCCACCTTGTGCGTTTCGAGTTCACTTTCCACTTTCCGCACTCCGAACTCCGCTTTCCGCGCTCCGAGTTCCGCGTTCCGAGCTCAGAGTTCCGCTTTCCGCATTCCGAGCTTCTCACTCCTCACTCCTTACTTTCTTTCCTGATACTGATCTCTTAAGATGTTCTTCTGGAGCTTGCCCGACGGGTTTCGCGGGACATCCCCGAAAGTCACTTTCTCCGGCCACTTGTACTTGGCCAGTCCTTCCTGCTTGCAGAATTCGATAATCCCCTCCTGGGTCAGTTCTTCTCCGGGCCGCGGCTTGATCACGGTCATTATGATCTCTCCAAGCCTGTCGTCCGGATAGCCGATGATCGCCACGTCTTCGATCTTGGGGTGCCTGCGGAGACAGTCTTCGATCTCGGCCGGAAAGATGTTTTCCCCGCCCCTGATGATCAAGTCTTTCTGCCGGTCGCAGAAGAAGACGAAGCCCTCTTCATCCATGCGGGCCAGATCTTCGGTGTGCAGCCAGCCGTCCTGCTCCAGGATGGCCGCCGTCTTTTCCGGGTTCCAGGCATATTCCTTCATGGTCCTCGGCCCTCTGACCAGCAGTTCGCCGACCTCACCGGGCGGGAGTTCGTTCCCTTCGAGGTCGATGATCTTTAATTCGGTAAAAGCCGTGGCCTTGCCGATCGATCCGGGTTTTCGCAGGACGTTTTCGTCGTAGAGGTTGAGGATCCCGCCTCCGCCGCCTTCGGTGATCCCGTAGATGTTGCCCATCTTTACATGGGGGAAGATCCGCTTGGAATCTTCGAAAAGCACCTGGGGCACCGGTTGAGCCCCGATTTCGATGTGCCGCAGATGGGAGAGGTCATAATCCTGGACATTGATCTCACCGGATTTGATGGCACTGATCAAGTCGCTCCAGGTGGGGACAGTATTCCAGCCCCCGGTGCATTTCTCCGAGGCGATTGACTGGATGTAGCTTTTGGGGTTGATCTCCATGGGCATGAGGACCTTGCCCGCGGCGATATAGGATGGGAAGGACAAAAACAGGCTGCCGCTGTGGTAAAAGGGATGAGGGGCCAGGTAGACGCTGTCGTGACCTTCGTTGTAAGTCAGGGCATTCCCGGTTCCGATGAAGAACAGGCTCTGGTGGGTATGGGCCACCGGTTTCGGAAATCCGGTCGTGCCCGAGGTGAACATCAGTTCCGCCATCTGGTCTTCTTCCGTGTCCAGGCAGAGGTTTGCGGGATTTCCGTTTTCGATGATGCTCTTCAGGGAGGTCATCCCTTCCGGACAATCGTCTCCAACACAGATGTATTGTTCAAAGGGCAGCTCGGATTGAACCGGCTGGACCTTGGGAACGAAGCCTTCGCCCAGTATGAAGGTCTTGCCCTTGGTCACATCGGCGGCGTATTTGATATCCTTGCCGGCAAAGCGAAAGTTCAAGGGGGAAACAGCGGCTCCGGTCTTTAGAACCGCCATGTACATGATGAACCACTCGAAACTGTTCATCATCAGGTGAAGGACGATGTCGCCCGGCTGCACCTTGCAGTGGTCTTTCAAGAAGTTGGCCACCTTGTTCGCCTTATCATTGAGCTCTTTCCAGGCAAGGGCTTCCCGTTTGTCTCTGGACGGCCAGCTGGCGATCAAAAATTCTCTGTCTGGAAATTTTTTGGCGTTGATATGGCAATAGCGAGCAAAATTCATCTTCCCCTCCTCTTTTACAAATAAGCTATAATTTAGCTATTTAAATATCAAAAGCAAAAGAGCTCGTCAATAAGAAATTTCAGATTGGGATGAAAACCTGAAGTACCTTGTTTATTGTTGAAATTATTATGAGAGTCAGGTATACTTCCGGTCGTCATAAATTGAGGTTTTGCCTATTCGAAAATCCTGGCAGCTGATGCTTAAAATTTCGGAACACGAGGTCGGAAAGTATGAGACAGGAAGTTCAAAACTGGCTGGAAGGCTTGCAGCAGCCCGGCAGGCCGGATGAATTCGAGTCCAAAGGGCTTTTAAGGCAGTACCGGATCGATGTTCCCCGCGGAGTGCGGGTCAGTCCGGGTGAAGAACCTGATACCGGGACCTTGGAGCCGCCTTTCGTGGTCAAGGTCTGTTCTCCGGGAATAGACCATAAAACCGAGGTCAAAGGGGTTATGTCCCAGGTAGCCGGGAATGCTCTTCTGGGAGCAGTCGATCTCTTGGGCAGCCGCTTTCCGGATCAGCCGGTCCTGATCGAGGAGCAGATCCTCTTTGAGGGAGTGGAGTGCATCGTCGGAGCCTTGAACGACCGCCAGTTCGGTCTGGCGGTCATGGCCGGAACCGGAGGGATCTTGACCGAGCTGACCAGGGATGCGGCCTTCAGACTCGTTCCCTGCTCCAGGGAAGAAGCCCGGCGTATGCTGGGAGAGCTGCAAATAGCCCCTGTATTTCAGGAATTTCGCGGCTTGAAACAGGATGGCCCTCAGCTGGCAGCTATTGTCAGCCGACTGGGCGGGCTGGCAGCCGATCTCGGGCCCGGGTTTTCATCCCTGGACATCAACCCCATCGTCTTTTCCCTGGGACGGTGGATTGCTCTGGATGCCCGGATTGATCTGGATTCAAAATAAAGGGGGAAAGGATGACTGTACTTGCTGCAAAGGTTTCGACTTTTCTTGAGAGTAGCTCCTGGATCAGGAAGATGTTCGAGACCGGTATCGAACTCAAGCAAAAATATGGACAGGATCAGGTCTATGACTTCAGTCTCGGAAATCCGGACCTGTCTCCACCCAGGGAAGTGGGCCTCGGTTTGGCGGCCATAGCTGAAAAAAGCTCTGCTCCACTGTCTCTCGGGTATATGCCAAACGCCGGGTTTCCGAATATACGCGAAAAACTGGCCCGAAAGGTTTCAAAGGAGCAGGGGGTGGACATCGGCCCGGACGATCTTTTGCTGACGTCCGGAGCAGCCGGGGGGCTGAACTGTTTCTTCAAGGCGGTCCTGGAACCGGGTGAGGAAGTGGTCTGTCCGGCTCCGTTTTTTGTGGAGTACAAGTTTTATGCGGACAATTTCGGGGCCGGCCTGAAGCCGGTGCCGGTCAGAGCCGCAGATTTCCACCTGGATCTGGAGGCCATGGCCGAGGCGATTTCGGCCAAGACAAGGATCGTTTTGATCAATTCGCCGAACAATCCCACCGGCCAGGTCTATGATTTAAAAGAGCTCAAGGCACTGGCCGACCTGCTGCAGGCAAAAAGCCGGGAACACGGCCGTCCCATTTTCCTGGCGGCGGACGAACCCTATCGTTTTTTGAGCTATGATGGTGTAAAGGTCCCCTCGATACTTCCATTATATGAACATAGCCTGGTCATCAGCTCCTTTTCGAAGAATCTGGCCCTGGCCGGTGAGCGGATCGGATATGTCCTGCTCAATCCAGACATGCAGGATAAAGAAAGTCTGATGAACGGACTGGTGTTCACCAACAGGATTCTGGGCTTCGTCAACGCCCCCACGGTGGGACAGCAACTGTTGGAGTTCGCCCTGGATGCGGAAGTCGATGTTTCGATTTATGAAAAGCGGAGACAGCTCATGGGTGAAATTCTGACAGCAGGTGGATACGAGTTCGTCTGGCCCAGGGGCGGTTTCTATTTCTTCCCCAAGGTTCCCGGCGGAGATGACCTGGCCTTCGTAAACAGACTTCAGCAGGAGCGGGTCCTGGCCGTTCCGGGCTCAGGTTTCGGCTTTCCCGGATATATTCGGCTTTCCTTTTCCGTACCCGATCGGGTGATCCGGGATTCAGCCCCGGGTTTTGCCCGGGCCATGGAAAAGAGGTAATTGGGTTTTTTCTCTGCCGGCTTGTTCACAAGCGTTTGAAGTTGACTGTGAAAAGAAAAACAGATATACTATACAATTCTTTTTTGATTAGCGAGCAAAATACAAACTCAATTCTGGCGAGCAAAGTCTAGTGGACATATATGTTTGACAGCCTTTCCGACCGCTTAGACAGTGTTTTTAAGAAGATAAAAGGGCATGGCCGCCTTGATGAAAAGACGATTCAGGAGGGTTTGCGGGAAGTCCGTCTCGCTCTTCTGGAAGCCGATGTCAACTATAAGGTGGTCAAGGACTTTATAGACCGGGTCAAAGAGCGGTCCCTTGGCCAGGATGTCCTGTCCAGCCTGACTCCGGGACAGCAGGTGATCAAGATCGTTCACGAGGAGCTGGTCCAGCTCCTGGGGGGCGAGCACGAAGCCCTGCAGATCAAGGGCCGCGGCCCGGCCATCCTGATGCTGGTCGGATTGCAGGGTTCAGGAAAGACGACCACCGCGGCCAAGCTCGCCCTGCACCTCAGACAGGAGAATCGGAAGCCCTACCTTGTTCCGGCCGATGTCTACCGCCCCGCGGCCATTGATCAGCTGCACAAGCTTGCCTCCCAGCTCGATGTCCCGGCCTATCCTTCCCGCTCGGACATGGACCCGGTCCAGATCTGTTCCCAGGCCATAACCGCCGGGGCTGAGCAGGGGGCGGATGTCCTGATATTCGACACAGCAGGCCGGCTGCATGTGGACGAGGCCTTGATGCAGGAGCTGGCGGCAATCAAGGCAAAAACCGCCCCCAGCGAGATCCTGTTCGTGGCCGACTCCATGACCGGTCAGGACGCGGTCAATGTCGCTCAAAAGTTCAACGACCTTTTGGACATCAGCGGGGTCGTCCTGACCAAGCTCGAGGGAGACGCCCGGGGAGGGGCGGCCCTGTCCATACGTTCCATCACCGGAAAGCCGATCAAGTTTATCGGGACCGGAGAGAAGCTCAAGGACCTGGAAGCGTTTCATCCCGACCGGGTGGCCTCCAGGATTTTGGGGATGGGGGACATGCTGACCCTGATCGAAAAGGCCCAGCAGGAATTCGACGATCAGGAGTCCGAGCAGCTGGAGAAAAAGTTCCGGAAGGCGGAGTTCGATCTTGAGGATTTCCGGTCCCAGATGCGCAAGATCCGCAAGCTGGGTTCGGTTCAGGGGCTGATGAAAATGATCCCCGGTCTGGGGAAGGTCAAGGATCAGCTTCAGGACGCCCAGCTTCCCGAGGATGAGATGACCCGCATGGAGGCCCTCATCAACTCCATGACCCCGGATGAGCGGCACGATCCCAAGATAATCAATGCCGGTCGCAAGGCGCGGATTGCCAGGGGCAGCGGCACTGAGATCCAGGATGTGAACAAGCTCTTGAAGAACTTTTCCCAGATGCAAAAGATGCTGAAAAAATTCAGCTCCAAGGGAAAGAAGGGAAAGAGCTTCCCCGGCATGCCGGATATGGCCAATCTGCCGGGTATGTCGGGACATCCCGGCCTGGAAGCGCCGGCTAATCCCGGAAGTTCAGGCGGCGTCTCCGGGGGGCGGGCGAAGAAGGACAGGAAAAAAAAGAAGAAAAAATTTGCTCAGGGCAAGAAGAAGAAAAGATGACTCCGGGGCATCGCGTTGCCTAATGTTTCGAAAGGCGGTAGACTAGTCCCTAGTATCCGGGGCTTCAATTTCCGGCGGGTTCGTTGTGAATGCTGGTGAATCGTTTCATTGACAATAAAACAGGAGTAAAAAAAGAATGGCGTTACGAATCAGATTGACCCGGAAGGGATCCAAAAAGAGACCATTTTATCGTGTGGTTGCCGTGAACAGTGAAACCAGGCGGGACGGCCGGGCCTTGGAGTTTCTGGGACACTACAATCCCATGGTCGAGCCCAACGATATAAAAATAGACAACGAAAAGGTCGCAGCCTGGATGGATAAAGGAGCCAAACCAACCGAGACGGTGGTCTCTCTGCTGAAGAAGACAGGATTTTACAAACAGGAGTAGAAACTCTGGCAGAGTACAGTTAACCCTGAAGTCCCTCTGGAGGTGGATTATGTTCAAAGAGCTCATAGAATATATAGCTAAATCTTTGGTGGACAATCCAGATGAAGTGGTGGTGGAAGAAGTCGGCGGCGAACAGACCTCTGTCATTGAATTGCGCGTTGCCAAGGAGGATCTTGGGAAGGTAATCGGCAGACAGGGACGGACAGCCCGGGCTATGCGGACAATCCTGGGTGCAGTTTCGACCAAGGCCAAAAAACGGGTTGTTTTGGAAATCCTTGAGTAATCTCTGGAGGTTTTGGGCTTTTTATGGATAAGTCCAACTTTGTGATCGTGGGGGCGGTCAGCAAACCCCACGGTCTCAAGGGGGAGATCTGTGTCAAAAGCTACACGGACTCCCCCTTCCTGTTTCAAGAGCTGAAGAGGATCTATCTCCGGCTGCCGGACCGGTTTCCGAAGCGCTACACAGTGGAGAGCGTCCGTTTCAACCGGGATAGACCCCTGCTGTCTCTTCAGGAGATCAGGGGGCGGGATCAGGCCAGGGACCTGGCCGGGGCGGAAGTATTGATCCGGAGAAAGGATCTCCCGGAACAGGACGCAAATGAAGTCATGATCGCGGACCTGGTCGGTCTGGAAGTCTTCAGGCCGGATGGCCGGTCCCTGGGGTCGATCCAGGAGGTCCAGGTGCACTCCGGGCAGGAAATCTGGGTCATTTCCGGAGCAAAGGGCGAAGAGATCCTGCTTCCGGCTGTCGATCAGTTTGTGCTCGAAATCGACGTCCGGGCCGGGCGGGCGGTTGTGGAACCTCCCCCCGGTCTCATTGAACTCTATACCAATCCATGAACTATCACCTGATCAGCATCTTTCCGGAATTTTTTCAGGGTCCTTTGTCCTGTGGTTTGATGGGCAGGGCCGTTGATCGGGGGCTTATTTCCTATTCGCTGATCAATCCCCGGGACTTCGCCAGGGATAAACACCGCAGCGTCGATGACCGTCCCTATGGAGGAGGCCCGGGGATGGTCATGAGCCTTGACCCTTTGATCCAGGCGGTCGAAAGCATACCTGATCCCGGCCGGGTCCTGGTTCTTTCACCCGGAGGAAGGCTCTTCGACCAGACCATGGCCCGTGAACTGGCCGCAGAAGAGGATCTGACCCTGGTCTGCGGACGCTACGAGGGTATTGATGCCCGTTTTCAGCAGTTTGTTCCTTCAGAGACCGTCAGTATCGGCGATTTTGTCTTAAACGGAGGGGAAAGCGGAGCCTTGTGCCTCATGGAGGCGATCTCCAGGCTGCAGCCCTCTTTCATGGGTTCTGCAGACTCTCCTCTTGAGGAGAGTTTCAGTTCCGGCCTCTTCGATCACCCCCATTATACAAGGCCGGCCGATTATAAGGGAACCATGGTTCCGGAAGTTCTTTTGTCAGGGGATCACCGGAAAATATCCAGATGGAGGAGAGAGCAGGCTCTGCTGGCAACGGCCGCCTTCCGTCCGGATCTCTTGGCCGAGACATTGCTGGGGCCGGAAGATTATTCCTTTCTGCAGCGCACCAGTCGGACAAAGGCGGGACGGAACCTCTATCTCGGCCTGGTGCACTATCCGGTTTTGGATAAGAGAAATAAGACTACTGCTGTTTCTTTGACAAACATGGATATTCACGATATAGCACGAGTTTCTTGTTCCTATGGTCTGGGGGGATTTTATGTCATCACTCCGCTTCAGGATCAACAGGAACTGGCCAGGACGCTTGTCAAACACTGGCGGGAAGGTGCCGGAAAAAAAGCGAATCCTGACCGGGTCCGGGCTATGGAATCGGTCGAAATAGCCGCTGATCTCCGGGAGTCCTTGACCAGAATCGAGGACCGCTGCGGCAGGCCTCCGAAGCTGGTGGCCACAAGCGCCAGGGGGCAGGGGAGCATGACCTGGAAGGATTTGCGGACTGTCCTTTATAAGGAACCGGTTTTTCTTCTTTTGGGGACCGGCTACGGTTTGGCCCCTGAAGTGATTCAAGGCGTTAACGAGGTTCTGCCGCCGCTTCGGGCTGGCAGTCCCTACAACCATCTCTCGGTCAGGACGGCCGCAGCGGTTACCGTCGACCGTATTCTCGGGGAAGGAGGCTGATTTTCAGACCTTTTAGCGGGCTTCAATATTGGTTACTTGACTACTTAAACGGCAAGGATCTCAGAATCGTGAAAAAAATTGGGAGAGCGTGATGGATGCTATTAAAAAGATAGAACAGGAACACTTGCGGATCGATATACCCAGTTTCAGAGCCGGGGACACGGTCAATGTCTACATTCGGATCATAGAAGGCGAAAAGGAAAGAATCCAGATCTTTAAAGGCACCGTGATTCGTTTCAAAAGAGGCGGAACCGCTTCGAGCTTCACCGTCAGAAAGATATCCGGAGGTGTCGGGGTCGAAAGGGTTTTTCCGGTCAATTCCCCGTCTATTGAAAAAGTTGAAGTTATCAGCCGGGGAAAAGTGCGTCAGGGCAGGATTTTTTACCTCCGAAACCTGCGGGGCAAGGCCGCCAGAATCAAACCCAGGGATATAAGACGGTAGGGCGGACTCGAACAGCAAAACGTTCCTCTTTTGCTTTTTTTAAGCAGGGACATCGCGACACGGAAAGTTAACCCCCGGGATTCCGGGATCTTGAGTTGGGAATGCAGCCACTTTGTTGTTGACCCTGCTCAAATCCCGGTGTTTCGGCATCAAGCCCATATCGAACCCTGGGTTGTCTTTGGTGCATAGACTTGTGGAACATTTCCCCACCCCGCTGGCAGGTGTCGATGAAGCAGGACGAGGATGTCTTGCCGGTCCTGTGGTGGCAGCAGCGGTTATCCTACCGGCTCATGCAGATGTTTTGGGTCTGACTGATTCCAAAAAAATTTCTCCTTCTCAACGCCGGCATTTGAGCCTTGAAATCAGATCCAGGGCCGAGGCCTGGGCCATCGGACTCTCCTGGCCGCTTGAAATCGACCGGGTCAACATCCTGCAGGCGACCCTTTTGGCCATGAAGCGGGCCGTGGAAAGGTTGAAGATTACGCCTTCCTTTGTCCTGATCGACGGCAGTGTCTCCCCGGAGCTGCGGGCCCCGCACAAATGCATTCCCCGGGCAGACGACCTTTTTCCCCCTGTCTCCGCAGCATCGATTTTGGCCAAGACCTACCGCGACCGGCTGATGGCCAGCCTGGATCGCCTCTATCCCGTCTATGGCTTCAAGGTCCATAAGGGCTACGGTACCAGATTGCATGTCCGCAATCTCAAAAAATTCGGCCCGAGTCGTCTTCACAGGAAAAGTTTCAGGCCGGTATTTGAACTGATCAGGGAGAAACAAGGGTGGTTGCCGGGCATTTAGGCGTTGGCAGGGCCGGTGAAGAAATGGCCAGGGCGTATTTGCAAGCAAAAGGTTTTACGATAGTATCAACCAACTGGAGGAGCAGAAAAGGCGAACTCGATATAGTCTGCACGGCAAAGGAATTGATCCTCTTTGTCGAGGTCAAGACCAGGAGCGGGACCAAGCAGGGCCTGCCCGGAGAGGCCCTGAATGAAAAAAAGCAGAAGCGCCTTATAAAGGCGGCCAGCAGCTATCTGAGCCAGAACAGACTCTGGGGCCGTCCTTGCCGTTTTGATTTTATTGCTGTGTATTTTGAAGACAAGGGTTGTGCCCTGGAGCATATAATAGATGTCATCCAATTCCCCCAGGCTGTGGGTCGTGGCTACTCCAATTGGCAACCCTGGTGATATTTCAGAACGGGCCAGAAACGTCCTGGCCGCCGCCGATCTGGTCTGCGCCGAGGACACCAGGCAGGCGGGCCTCTTGTTCAAGCGTCTCGGGATCAGCGGGGGGCGATTTTACAGTCTGTTCGAACAAAACGAGGAAAAACGGATCAAGACCGTGCTGAGATGCCTGGAAAGAGGAGACAGCGTGGCCCTGATCTCCAACGCCGGAAGCCCGCTTATTTCCGATCCGGGATACCTGCTGGTCCGAACCTGTCGGGAGAAGGGATTCAGGGTTTCTCCGGTTCCCGGTCCGAGCGCTCCGATGGCCGCCCTGACCGCCAGCGGCCTGCCGACCCATCCTTTCACCTTCCTCGGATTCATGCCCAGGAAAAACAAGGAGCGGCAGCGGACCCTGGCCCCTTTTGCAGAGATCAAGACCACATTGATCTTTTTTGAACGGAAATCCAGGCTCTTGGATTCTCTGGAAGCGGCCTTTACGGTCCTGGGAGACAGGGAGGCCTGTCTTTCCCGGGAATTGACCAAGCCTTATGAGGAATTCATTGTTTTCCGCCTGGCTGAAAGCAAACGACTCGATATTGAATTGCGGGGTGAGTTCACCGTGGTCATTGGACCGCCGGAACGGGAAGCCGGGCGGACTCCGGTTGGAGAACTCCAGGACCTGCTGCGGAAAAGGTTGCGATCAGAAGGCCGGCCCCAGGAAATAGTCAGGGATGTGCAAGGCCTGGTCCGCGGCTGGGACCGAAAAAGTGTCTATCGTGTCTTTATCGAAATCCAGAGGGAAGAGCGGTGAAGCTGGCCATCCTGCTGCGTTGCTTTTTTCGGACCTATTTCATCGGGGCCAATTTCAACACCAAGGGGCTCCAGAATATCGGTCTGTCCTATGCCATGGATCCGGGCTTGAAGGCCCTCTACGCAGAACCTGAAGAGTTGCGCCAGGCCAGGGAGAGATATTTGGGGATCTACAACTGCCATCCATACTGGACACCCCTGCTGGTCGGCTATTTTCTGTTTTTGGAACTGAAGATATCCCGGAAGATCATATCCGAGACATCCCTGGAAAAGGTCAAGAAGACAGCCACATACACCCTGTCGGCCATAGGAGATTCTTTTTTCAGCGGGTCCTTCCTCGTTTTCTGGTCTCTGGTGCTGGTTCTTCTGCTTCTGACCGGCCTGAAGCAGGTTGCATTGTTGTGGTTCATAGTCTGTTTTGTGCTTCTGCAGTTGTTTAAGATCTATATCTTCTGGCAGGGCTGGACCAAAGGGTTGACTTTTTTTCAGCGGCTCAAGCAGATGAATCTGATCAACTGGGGGCAAAGACTCAAATACGTGAACGCGGGGCTCTTGTTCTTGATCTGGGTGACTGTTTTTCCGTTTCCCAAGCCTGCCCTCCATTTTGCCCTGGCCAGTTGTGCCCTGGGATTGGCGATCTGGCTGGTCTGGTACAGATTGTTTGCCCGTGAATTTTTGCTGCTTGTTTATGGAGTAATTCTCTTCGGGTGGTTTTGGCTATGAATGAAACGATTTCAAAACTGGTCCATATCCGCAATTCATTGGGACTACACGCCCGTCCGGCAGCTCTTCTGGCTCAGGAAGCGGCCAAGTTCGATTCCCGGGTCAGGCTGATCGCCGATGACATGGAGGCGGATGCCAAATCCGTACTGGACATCCTCAGCCTGGCCGCCGCCAAGGGGAAGAGCGTTGTCCTGCAGGCCGAGGGTTGTGATGCCAGGGAGGCCGTGCTGCACCTGGAGCATTTTTTCAAAGAAGGTTTTGGAGAAAATTGATAATGAGTGCTCGGTTTCTCAAAGGGGTTCCGGTTTCAGCCGGTATTTCCATCGGGCAGGCCTATCTGCTGGGGGAAGATCATTATTGTCTCATTCCCAGACAGAACATTTCCGCGGATCTGGTCTCCCACGAGGTGGAGAGGCTGGAGCAGGCCTTTGACAAGGCCCTGGAGGAGTTGAAGAAGGTACGGGAAACCATTCCGGTCGAGCAATCCGAGCATGTGGCCATATTGGATGTCCATATCATGATCCTGCGGGATCCCAAGCTTCGCTCCACCACAAAACGCTACATCGAGGACATGCATCTCAATGCCGAATGGGCCCTGGAAAAAGGGGTGGCCGAGATTGAAAAGAAATTCGAGGCCATTGACGACGATTATTTCCGGGCCAGAGCCCAGGAACTTCGGCTTCTCACCAGGAGGGTCAAGAATCAGCTCGTTGGCAATCCCGAACCGGTCAAGCCCATCACCTCACGGGTCATTCTCCTGGCCAACAATCTGACTCCCGCGGATACGGCGGAGCTGGACGCCAGCAAGATCATGGCCTTTGCCACGGTTCAGGGCGGCCGGACTTCCCATGTGGCTATCCTGGCCCGGACTCTGGAGATTCCGGCTGTGGTCGGAGTCGAAGGACTGCTGTCTTCGGTGGAAGACGGCCAGATCATCATAGTCGACGGGTTGCAGGGCCAGATCGTGGTCGGACCGGACGACGATGAACTGACCAAGTACTCGGATCTGCAGTATCAGTTTGAACACTACCGACAAGAGGTCATGCGGCACAGGGACCTGCCGGCTCTGACCACCGACGGGCATAGGGTTCAGGTCTTTGCCAACATCGAACTCTTCGAAGAGGTCTCCGCGGTCTTCGATTACTCAGGGGAGGGAGTGGGCCTCTACCGGACGGAGTACAGCTACCTGAACAGATCCGACCTGCCTTCAGAGGAGGAGCTGTTCGAGGAATACCGGGATTTGGCTTCGATCCTGGCCCCCCGGAAGCTGATCATCAGGACCCTTGACGCCGGCGGAGACAAAATCGGTCAAGGCTTTGAACACCTCGAAGAAGACAATCCCGCCCTCGGCCTGAGGGCGGTCCGCTTTTGCATGCGCTATCAGGATATTTTCAAGACCCAGCTCCGGGCCATCCTGCGGGCGGCCTGCCTGAAAAACGTATCCCTGATGTTCCCGATGATTTCCGGCACCAGCGAACTGCGGGAGGCCAAGGCTATCCTGGAGGAAGTCAAGTCTGAGTTGAGAAGCGGCGGAATCCGGTTCGGGGAAGAGACGCCGGTGGGGATCATGATGGAGTTGCCCTCTGCGGTCATGATCGCCGACATCCTGGCCAAGGAGGCCGATTTTTTTGCTATCGGCACGAACGATCTCATCCAGTACTCCCTGGGAATCGATAGAACCAACCGCTTTGTGGCCCACCTCTATCAACCCCTGCATCCGGCCCTGATTCGAAGCCTCAAATTTATCGTTGATGCCGGGCGTAAACAGGGGATCGAGGTCAGCATGTGCGGGGAAATGGCGTCCGATCCCTACTGCCTGCCGGTCCTGGTGGGAATGGGGGTTCATTGCCTGAGCCTCAATCCGCAAGCTATTCCCGGGATCAAAAAAATCCTGCGCAATCTTTCCTATAAGGAATGCGCAGCCTTGCTGGAAGAGGTCTTGCAGAGCGATTCCGTGAGCAGGAACAATAAGTTGATCCGGGAGACCATTTTCAAAAAGTTTCCTGATGAGTTGATGTTTTATTCCTCCATGCTGGAACGGGAAGAAGAGTAGAAGAGAGTGAAGCCAGAACTGCCTCTGGCAGTTCTGGCATTTAATTATTTTAAATTAAAATAATATTTTGCAAAGTGTTATTCTGGTGGCACTGAATTTCACAACTGCCAGCTTGATCAATGCCGAAACTTAAAAATAATTGTGAAGTTTGATTAATACTGTCCACTCTCTGTCATTCTGAGCGAGCGAAGAATCCCTTCGTATTGTCAAATTGAGCTATAGGTCCTATAAATAAGCGATAACCAAATCCTTGAACAGAAAAACTCCAATATATTTGTAAATACGTAGTAGTTTATGGCACCTGAGACTAGCGGCAAGAAGTTAATTGCCCAGAACAAAAAAGTACGACGCTACTATGACCTCCTGGAGACATTCGAGGCCGGGCTGGTCCTGACCGGATCCGAAATCAAGTCCATCCGGGACCACAAGGTCAGCTTCAAGGACAGCCATGTCGTTTTTTCCCGGGGGGAAGCCTATATCACCGGTCTGCACATCGCTGTTTATGAAAATGCCGGATATGCCGGCCACAACCCGGACAGAGACCGCAAGCTTCTGCTGCATAAGCGCGAGATAGACCTCCTAAGGGGCAAAGTGGAGCAGAAGGGCCTGACCATAGTGCCCACGAGAATCTATCTCAAACGATCCATGGCCAAGATGGAAATCGCCCTGGCCAGGGGGAAGAAGGTCCATGATCAGCGGGAAGAACTGAAAAGGCGGGCTGTGCAGCGGGATATGGCCCGGGAGATGAGCAGGTATAAGTAGCTTCAAGACCGTGAACCTGGAACCTGGAACTCTCCGAGGCCTAGGCTCGCTCTCTACGAGCCGGAGGCCGTGAACTTTTTTGAACGGATAAAGATATGTTTGATTTTGTGGCCAAAAAGATATTCGGAACAAAGAACGACCGCTATTTAAAAACCTTGACTCCCTGGGTCGAGGCCATCAATGCCCTGGAACCGGACATGGAAAAACTGTCCGACTCTGATTTTCCAGTCAGGATCACGGAGCTGCGCGGGGAGGTTGAAAAGGGCCGTGAGCTAGACGATCTGCTGCCGGAAGTCTTTGCCCTGGTCAGGGAGGCCTCGAAGCGGAGTCTGGGCCTGAGGCCGTTTGATGTCCAGCTCATGGGCGGCGTGGCCCTGCACCAGGGAAAGGTGACCGAGATGAAAACCGGGGAGGGCAAGACCCTGGTGGCTACGATGCCCATCGTCTTGAACGCCTTGACCGGAAAAGGGGTCCACCTGGTGACGGTCAATGATTATCTGGCCCGCCGTGATGCGGAATGGATGGGCAATATCTACCGCTTCCTAGGTCTGGAAGTTGGAAGCATCGAGCACGGCCAAAGCGATGCGGTCCGCAAGCAGGCCTACCAGGCAGACATCACCTATGGGACCAACAACGAGTTCGGATTCGATTATCTCCGGGATCATATGAAGTTTTACCCGGAACAGCTGGTACAGCGGGGAATGCATTACGCCATCGTGGATGAGGTGGATTCGGTGCTCATCGACGAAGCCCGGACCCCGTTGATCATTTCCGGTCCGGCCGAAGACTCCACCTCTTTGTATAAGAAGATCGACACCATAATTCCCAGGTTGAAGCTGGACCGGGATTTTACCCTGGACGAAAAGGCCAGGACGGTCATGCTCACCGATGACGGTGTCCTGCGCTGTGAGGAAATCCTGGGAATAGACAACCTTTTCGACCCGAAAAACATCAATTTTCAGCACCACATCCTGCAGGCTCTCAAGGCCCACAATCTGTTCAAACGGGATGTGGACTATCTGGTCAAAGACGGGCAGGTGATGATCGTCGATGAGTTCACCGGCCGGGTCATGCCCGGGCGAAGATATAGCGACGGCCTGCATCAGGCCCTTGAGGCCAAGGAGCGGGTTAAAATCGAGGCCGAGAACCAGACCCTGGCCTCGATCACCTTTCAGAATTTTTTCCGGATGTATGAGAAACTGGCCGGTATGACCGGGACGGCGGACACAGAGGCGGTTGAGTTCAAGGAAATCTACAATCTGGAGGTGGTGGTCATCCCGACCCATCAGCCGATGATCAGAATAGATTATCCGGATGTGGTCTACATGAGTCAGAAGGATAAATTCAAGGCCATTGTCGAGGACATCGTCGAGCTGCACAAAAAAGGACAACCGGTGCTCGTGGGCACGACCTCCATAGACAAGTCTGAACTAATCGCCCGGAGTCTGAAAAAGCTCAATACCCCGCATGAGGTCTTAAATGCCAAACACCACGAGAAAGAAGCGGAGATCGTGGCCCAGGCCGGCGAAAAGGGACGGGTGACCATTGCCACCAACATGGCCGGCCGTGGGACCGATATCGTCCTTGGCGAGGGGGTGCGCGAACTCGGCGGGCTGCATATTCTGGGCACCGAACGCCATGAGAGCCGGCGGATAGACAATCAGCTCCGGGGAAGGTCGGGCCGCCAGGGAGATCCCGGGAGCTCCAGGTTTTATCTGGCTTTGGACGATGATCTCCTGCGGCTGTTCGGTTCGGACCGCATCTCTTCACTCATGGGAAAGGTGGGTGTGGAAGAAGGCCAGGCCATAGAAAACAACCTCATTTCCAGGGCCATCGAGAACGCCCAGAACCGGGTGGAAGAGCATAATTTCGACATCAGGAAGCAGCTCCTGGAATTTGACGACGTCATGAACCAGCAGCGGATGGTCATTTATGAACGGCGCCGGGAGATCATGCGGGACCGGAGCCTGGAGGAAGCCATCCACGGATATATCAAGGATATCATGGAAGGGATCTATGAACCGCTGGCTGGAAAGGGCAAAGACGGCCCTGATGCCGAAAGCGTGGAAATGGTCCGGTCCAGACTGCAGGATGTCTTTGCCCTGAACCGGGTTCTGGATCCGTCCTCGGAGCTTCCCTCCAGGGAACAGGCCGAAAGCGGCGTGCACACTATCTTGAATGAATTGAAATCCAGTGCCGGAGAGCATTACCAGGAAATCCTCCGCTTTTTCCTGCTCGAAAACCTCGATCGCTATTGGAAGGAACACCTGTTGAACATGGATCATCTCAAGGAGGGGATCGGACTGCGGGGATACGGGCAGAAAGATCCCAAACAGGAATACAAGAAAGAGGGATTCAATCTTTTTCAGGAGATGCTCGACCTGGTCAAGGAAGGCACCTTGAAGGCCCTGTGCCGTGTCCGCCTTCAGGAAACGGCGGAAGAGGAGCTTCAGCACCAGGATACGGCCAAGGATCTGCAATTGTCCGCTCCAGGGGGAGACGGCTCCTTGTCCCAGGAACCCTACAAGCGCAGTCAGCCCAAGGTGGGCAGAAACGACCCCTGCCCCTGCGGAAGCGGCAGGAAGCATAAGAAATGTTGCGGGCGATAACTTCAGATGAAAAAAAGGGGCAAACGTGATCTGTATACCCAAGGGCTACTATTTCTGCAGCACGGCGGCAGGCTTTAAATACCAGGGCCGGGACGATCTGGGGTTCATCGGCAGCGAATATCCGGCCGCGGCTGCAGGGGTTTTTACCGGGAATCGCTTCCAGGCCGCCCCGGTCCGGGTGGCCCGGGCCCTTTTGTCCGATTCGAAAAGGGCGGCCGGGATCGTGATCAATGCCGGACAGGCCAATGCCTGTACCGGAGAAGAGGGGCTCGCCGATTGCCGGCGGAGTCTGGAGCTGTTGTCCGAGACCTTCAGTCTGGGAAAAGAGGCTGTCCTTCCGGCCTCTACCGGGGTCATCGGCGAAAGAATGGACATGTGCCGCTGGGAGAAGGCCCTGGAAGGGCTTTTTCAAAGCAGGTCCCAATCGGGTCCCCTTGATGCGGCCAAGGCCATCATGACCACGGACACCTTTCCCAAACTTGTCTGGAGATCCTTTTGGCCTGATGAGGGTCAGGAGGTCCGCCTCATGGGTCTGGCCAAGGGGTCGGGCATGATCTGTCCCAACATGGCCACCATGCTGGGGTTTGTCTTCTGTGACGGCCTCGTTGCCCCGGATTTTCTGCAGGAGGTGCTTAAAGCCGCCGTGGACCAGTCCTTCAATCGAATCACGGTGGATGGGGATACCAGCACCAACGACTGCGTTCTGGCCCTGGCCAATGGCGGCTCCGGAGTCAGGATCGAACCAAAGCGGCGAGAGGAGCTGCAGAGGGAATTCACCGGGCTGTGCCGGGAGCTGGCCGCGCTTATCATCCAGGATGCCGAGGGCGGGACAAAAAGCATCCGGATTCAAGTCCAGGGAGCGAAAAACCGGGCCCAGGCCGAAGACGCGGCCAGGACCGTGGCTCATTCTCCCCTCGTGAAAACGGCTCTCTATGGCCGGGATCCGAACTGGGGCCGGATTGTGGCCGCCCTCGGGCGCAGTCAGGCCGAGTTCGACCCGGATCGGGTCTCCATTTCCATCGGAGAGAGGCCGGTCTTTGTCCGGGGAGGCCCGATCAATGAGGATCTGGACAGCCTGCTGGCACCCTGTATGGCCAGGGATGCGATCCGGATCAGCCTCGAGCTGGGGGCCGGCAGTGCTGACTACGACATCCTGACTTCGGACCTGAGTGTCGATTACGTGAAAATCAACGCCGATTACAGGTCGTGAGATGCAAGAGTTTTCGGAGAGTCAAATCAAACGGGTTGCCCAGTTCTTGTTCGAAGCCGGCATGCTGCGGAAAATCCCACGTTCGGGATATCATTTTCTGGGATCCGGTCGGGAGAGTGTGGCTGAGCACAGCTTCAGGACCACGGTCATCGGCTATGTCCTGGCCAGAATGACGGGTTCCGACTGGACCAGGGTTGTACTCATGTGTCTCTTTCATGACCTCCCCGAAGCCAGGACCGGAGATTTCAACTATGTGAACAAGATGTACAACCGGGCCGCGGTGGAACAGGCCCTTGCCGATTCCCTCGGCGGGACTGGTCTCAGCCAGGGCATTCACGAGTCGCAGCAGGAGCTGGAACAAGCGGAAACAGAAGAAGCGGCCCTGGCTCAGGATGCGGATCAGCTGGATCTGATCTTAAGTCTCAAGGAAGAGCAGGATCTTGGCAACCCCTACGCCGTGAAGTGGATTACCCATGCCCTGAAAAGACTCAGGACCGAGAGCGGAGACAGGCTGGCCTCGGTGATCCTTCAGACCGACCATACCGACTGGTGGTTCAAGGGGGTGGATGTCTCCTGGTGGGCCAATAAGAATGGGCAGAAGTGAAATCAGGTATATTTTCCCGGCACTGGGTGCGGCCATTTTCTTGTCTTTTTCGGTCCACTG
Organism: Desulfohalobiaceae bacterium; assembly: GCA_021737615.1. Lineage (GTDB taxonomy): Bacteria > Desulfobacterota > Desulfovibrionia > Desulfovibrionales > Desulfothermaceae > JAABTT01. The sequence goes on from JAIPDR010000024.1 coordinate 19,196, forward strand.
CCTGCTTCTTCTTTTTTGTCTCGTACCAGGTCCTTCAGATCTCCAAAACGGCCCTGCTGAAGAGTTGATTGTCGATCTGCTGGAAGCCGAGGATACCCCGGGCGCAAAACCTGAACAATCCGCGCCGCGAATGGCCGGCTGGGCTTCAGGGCTTTCAGCAGAGACTTCCTTGCCGGGGCCGGATCCTGGAAAAGACCGCTTCATTCCGGAAAAGGCGCAAAGGGTCAGGCTTGGGGAGCCGGTAGACGATGACAGGGTTCAAAAAGTCTTGAAACAGGTCGAGAAAAAGATTATACCGATCTGGCGGCAGGCTTCCCCGCCCTCTCTTGGCTGGGTGCGGCTGCGGATGAAGGTCTTGGAAAACGGTCTGGTGACACCCCGCTCGATTACCGGGCTTCAGGGCTCACCCGAGCTGGGAGCCTATGTCCTGGGTCTTCTGCAGGGGGTCAGTTTCTCTTCGATTCCTGAGTTGAGGACATTGCCAACCCCGCTGGTCATCGAGTGCTTCTTTGACGTCACCGGGAAAAGTGCCGAGAAATAGGGAAAAGCTTGAAGATCGCTGTCCTGTCCGACACTCACCTGGAGGATCCATCTCCTCCCTTGATTCATGTTTACGAGGACCGGCTCAAAAACATGGATATTATCCTGCACCTTGGGGATTTTACCGGAGAAAGGGTCTGGTTGTATTTGCAGGCCCATACCGGGTTCTATGAGGTGGCTGGGAATATGGACCGGGGGGAATGGGCCGATTCGCTCCCCAGGAAAAGAGTGGTTCAGGTGGGGGGAGTGAAGATCGGTATGCTCCACGGGTTTGGCTTCGGCGACCCGAAACGGTATGCCACAGATGTCTTTGCTCCCGGACTGGATCTGATCTGCTTCGGGCATAGCCACCGATATTTATGGCTTCAGCGGCCGGGCCGGATCCCGTTGTTGAATCCGGGCAGCTTTTCACTCCCCAGGGCCGGTTATCCAGGGTTTGCAGTTTTTGAAGTGAGGCGGGGGAGATTGACCGAACCTGTATGGGAGCGGGTTTGCACTTGATTGATTGAATTAACAAAAAAGGATTGGTATGGCAAAAGAAGAATCTATTGAAGTCATGGGAGAGGTCCTGGAGGCCTTGCCCAATGCAATGTTCAAGGTTGAACTTGAAAACGGGCACGAAATCCTCGGACATATATCCGGGAAAATGCGGAAACACTATATCCGGATCTTACCCGGAGACAAAGTCAAGGTCGAGCTTTCTCCATATGATCTGACCCGCGGGCGGATCGTGTTCAGATATAAATAATGCTCAGCAAGGGAAGGTTGCCGGGCGGTTGTTGTCTGCCCGGTCTACTTGTAGAACATGGCGGACTCACTGGCAAAAAAAACATTTTCCTCGGATTTTGAATCGGATTCCGTTGATATTGTCCGTCCTTTTTGCTGGTCGGTGGTCAAGACCAGACGATAACCAAAGGTAATGAAAAGCGGTCCCGCACTGCCCATGCTCTCAGGAGTGAGCTCGAAGTCAAAGGCAAAGCCCTTTTGGATGTCCAGTCGGCCGGTCTGGAGAATGATCAGGTCCTTGGCCAGAATCCCCCCCCGCTGGTCGCTGAGGTAGGCCCCCAGCCAAACGTCTTTGGCTTGAACCGCCCAGTCCGGCACAGATTTTGACTTGAGCCGGGCCATACCAGATACCGACAGGCTTTCAGTTTCTTGCCGGCAGGTGTAATCAAAGACCAGATAGTTCATGTTCAGGGTCTGTTCTTTCTCCGGTTGCCAGGGGTTCCGTTTTAAATGCGCTACAGACTGATAGGCGCATCCGGCCAGGGAGAATATCACGGCCAGCAACCCGGAAAGGATGAAAACAGGTATCGGGTTTTTGAAAAGTTTGGTTGAAGAATTCATGGGAACCTCTGTTTTTTCATTGGTCAATGGAAAATTCCGGCGGCCCCTTGACCAGCATTTCCGCCAGGGTCAGGTCGACCTTGGGCAGGGTCCTTGCAGAGCCTTTCCGCAGTTTTCTTTCCAGCTCAACCAGCCTTATGTAGTAAGGGGTTCTGTCCAGGACCGGAATCCTGGATACTTCCCGGGATTTCCGCTGGCAGACGATGCAGCCGGGGAATTTCCGGAGCGACCCGTCCGGCATCTTCACCTGGTTCGGGACCCCGTGCAAGCGGCAGATCATGAGCCTGTAGCCATACATAGAGCAGAGTCCACGGACGTTCAAGGGGCACATGATCTCCGGAGTCCGGCCTTCTCTGAGGCATCGATCCTGTTGAACCAGGTAGTCCCTGGCCTTTTGGAGATACGACTCCCTTGTCTCCTTTGGTAGTTTCATCAGGCCGTGCCAGAGATAGGCCCACTCGATATAGGTGTGGTGCTGGAAATAACTGAGGCAGCAGTTGTCCGGACATGCACGGCAGTCGAGGCCGATGCTGCCTGCTGTCAGGTCGTATTGCTCCTGAATCCGGGCGTAGAGCCCTTCGAGCTGGGAAAAGAGATTGTCTCGGCCTGATATTTTAAAATCCTTGCTCATAGTTCAGTCTTCAATTTAAAAGAACCGCTGCAGGATCGTCTGCAAACAGCGATCCAGGGAATCGAGGTCGGTTCTGATTTTCAGGTCGGCGTACCGCTGGTAAAGCGGATCACGTACCTGGAAAAGGTCGTGAATAGTCTGTCCGGGCTGTATGATCAGTCCCCGGTCCGGTTTTGGGCCGATCCTGTGCTCAAGCACGCGGGGATCGGCCTGGAGGTAGACGATGTTTCCGATTTTCTTTAGAAAGTGCATGGCCGTTTGACTCAGAACGACACTGCCGCCGGTGGCGATGATGCCCCGTTTGATCCCGAGGCCCAGAACGGTTTCTTCTTCGGCCTTCAAGAATCCTGAGAGTCCGAGCCTGTCCCGGATTTTCTGCAGAGGCACTCCGAACCAGGCCTCCATGAGCTGGTCAGTATCGATCCAGGCCCATCCGAGTCTGACGGACAAGGCCCCGGCAAGAGTGGTTTTGCCGGAACCGGGCATGCCGATGAGACACAGACAGGGAGCCGATAGGGCCTCCTGGTCGCGAAAAGAGGACCTGGTGGAGGAATCCCGGGTTTTTTCCTTTTTCATGGCCAGAGCACTGTAACACAGACCCAAAAAATGTCCAAGAGGATAGGATGACCCAATCAGCGCTTTCAATGGTCGAGGACTATGGTGTTCGTGGTGCCCGGCTGCGGCAGGTTTTTTTCAGCAGTCACAAAGAGCTGCTGGTGAAAGCAGCCGGGGTTGTCGCCGCGAAGCTGAAAGCAGGCGGTAAACTGCTTTTGTGCGGCAACGGAGGGAGCGCTGCAGATGCCCAGCACCTGGCAGCTGAATTCGTGTCCCGCTTTCAAAGGGAACGCCCCTCACTGGCCGCTTTGGCCTTGACAACAGACACATCAGTTCTTACTGCAATCAGCAACGATGACGGCTTTGATCAGGTTTTCAAGAAACAGATCCAGGGGCTGGCCTGCAAGCGGGATGTCCTTCTGGCTTTTTCCACCTCTGGAAACAGCCCGAATGTCCTTAAGGGCCTGATCCAGGCCTCCGAGATCGGGATGACGACCATGGGAATGGCCGGTCAAAACGGGGGGCTGATGCGAAAGCAGTGCGACTACCTGTTGCAGGTTCAAAGCGCAGAAACCCCTTTGATCCAGGAAGTCCATATCGCTGCTGGGCACATGCTCTGTGCTCTGGTGGAGCTTTTTTTGTTCGGTGCCGAAGACACGAGCCTCGATAGTCCCCGAGCTGAAAGCTGAGCCCGGTTTTTTGGACGTTTTTTACATACCCCGAGCCTAATCGTCTAGATACAGAGCTCTTTCCCGAGAGCTATAATTTGTAAAAAAATTGGACACCTTATTGTTAATTCGGATGAAACTTCATTGTGAGTCCGCATTCTTGTCATTCTGAGTGAGTCCGCGAACGAAGAATCTCTCTGCCAACGCCAAGGACCGGGTTATTCGATAAGCACGAAGTTTCTAACGTACGAAGTCTGATATAAGTACTATCCCGCCGTCATGATAACGGCGTTGCAAGATCTGATTAAAGGAGAATACCATGCCTATTTTTGAATACCTGTGTGAAGGATGCGACGATCAGTTCGAAGAGCTGGTCATCGGCGAGCAGGAGGCAATCCTCTGCCCCAAGTGTGGTTCAGAGCAGACCAGGAAACTGATCTCCAGCTGCCGGGCCAAGTTCGGAGGCAAATCAGCCGAGCCTGGTCAGGCCGCTGCCCCTGCTTCCGCTGGTTCTGGATGCTCCGGGTGCGGTGGCGGCAGCTGTGCGTCCTGCGGATAAGGGGAAGTGAGGAGTGAGGAGTTAGGAGTGAGGAGACGGGGAGACAGAGGCCGGAGGTCGGAGGCCGGGCGGATATCCCGACCAATATCGCTTCTTGCGGAAACAACACTGAAATCAAGACATAAGATGCCGTTGTGAGATAAACCAGACCTGGATCTTATAGGAACAAGGATTGAGCCCATGCCCGAAAAGGTGATCATCGCCACCAGGGGGAGCAAACTGGCCCTCTGGCAGGCTGAGTATGTTGCGGATCAACTCAAGCAGCAATATCAGGATCTGCTTGTTGAACTGAAAATTGTCAAAACCACAGGGGACACCATCCTGGATATCCCCTTGGCCAAGGTCGGGGGCAAGGGGTTGTTCGTCAAAGAAATCGAAGAGGCCATCCTTTCAGGGGAAGCGGATCTGGCAGTACACAGTCTTAAAGACGTGCCGGGTGAAATCGTCCCCGAACTTACCCTGGGGGTGCTTCCTGAAAGAGGAAACCCCGGAGACTCCCTGGTCAGCTATGAATGTCCCGATTTGGCCTCTCTTCCCCAGGGAGCCGTGGTCGGGACCAGCAGTTTGCGTCGTCAGGCCCAACTCCTTTCCCTCAGGCCGGATTTGCGGATAAAGACCCTGCGCGGCAATCTGGACACCAGGCTGCGCAAATTACAGCAAGGAGAATATCAGGCCGTGGTCCTGGCTTCAGCCGGGTTGGAGCGCCTTGGCATCGGAGCCACCTATCATTACCGGCTTTCCCCTCCTGATTTTCTGCCTGCAGTGGGCCAGGGAGCCTTGGGGATCGAGTTTCGCCGGGATAACCGGGAACTGGCTTCAATGCTCGAAGTCCTGGACCACGAGCCTACCAGAATCGCGGTCACCGCGGAAAGGGCCTTTCTCCAAGAGGTTGAGGGAGGATGTCAGGTGCCCATGGGAGGCTATGCCGAAATAAAGAACGGCAGAATCGCCCTGTCCGGATTTGTTTCCGATCCAGACGGCCGCAATATAATCCGCAGATGTAAAGAAGCAGCCCCCTTTACGGCTGATGCTCTCGGTCGAGAGGTGGGCAGAGAGATCCTCGAAGCCGGCGGCCGGGAGATCCTGGCCGAGATCAGCCGCCTGGAGCAGGAACGAGAACAATAACAGCTCCTCTTTTCGTGTTGACTGTTTACATATACTATATAGTGTTTGGCCGGAAAACTCACCCATCTCATTCGTCACTGCAAAATTTTGAAATCCTCATGTATTGGAATACACTGCGGTTTCAAAATTTTTTGTTCCTCGTATCTGGGCAAGTTTACGGCCAAATACGAGTTTCCGTTCAGGCACTATATATAGACATATGTTGCGCTGTTGAACGTACTTGCTGCAGCCACGATCACACGTGTTTTCAAACACGGAAAAATTAAATTTGTTGCCGCGCAGGTTTAACACAAGGAAGTTCTTATGTCTCACGTATTTGATAAACAGGAGCGGCCGACCCTGATGAATCAGGCCTTGAAGCAGATCAAGGGTGCCATCAGGGACGGGAGGGTCAAACCGGGTGACCGGCTGATTGAAACGGAACTGGCCAAGGACATGGGCATCAGCAGGTTTCCGATCCGGGAGGCCCTCAGACAGCTGGAAAAGGAGGGCCTGGTCCAGTCCGTACCCTTTAAAGGTACTTCAGTGGCCAGGTTCAGCCGGAAGGATATCGAGGACCTGTATAATCTGCGCGGAGCCCTGGAAGGGCTGGCCGTCAGGACACTGGTCAAGAATATAACGGCTGCGGAGATAAAGAAACTGCAGACCATTGTCAAGGCTATGATCAAGGCTGGCGAGGAGAATAAGGGCAGAAAGATCATCGAAGAGGACATGCGTTTTCACAAGCGGTTGTGCGAATTGTCCGGCAATGAGAAACTCTTGACGGTCTGGTTGACTCTAGAGAGCCAGTCCAGGATATTTTTGACCTTTGAAAGGTTTCAGTACACTGATCTGAAGAGCTTTATCAAGTGGCATGTTGAAATTTTGGAGGCCCTCAAAAAACGGGATGGAGATCTGGCGGAGCAGGTGGTCTTGAAGCATCTTGCAGAAGGCCTGGAACTGATGCGTTCTGGGTACTTGGAGGATTAAAAGTGAAGGTCTTGAATTCTGGAACGGATCTTTCGGTATTCGGACAATAAGCCGGATAGATCCGATTCGATGAGCAGGAAAACATGACCTCACGCTGGTCGAAACCCAACGGTTACCGCCATGTTCTGGCCATAAGCCTGCCCCTGGTAGCTTCCATGGGTTCGATTACCCTGATGCAGTTCACCGACAGGATGTTCCTGGCCAACTATTCGGTCCAGGCCATTTCAGCCGCCTTGCCGGCCGGGGTTGCCTCCTTCACCTGTATCGCCTTCTTCATGGGGGTGGCCAACTATACAAACTCCTTTGTGGCCCAGTACGTCGGAGCCGGGGCTTTCGACCGCATCGGGAAGGCCCTCTGGCAGGGCATCTATTTCGCCATCTTCGCCTCGGCCTGTCTGGCCTCACTCTCTTTTGTCTCCGCCCCCCTGTTTCGCTTCATCGGACATCCCCCGGCAGTTCAAGAACTGGAAATCACCTACTTCAATATCCTGACCCTTGGCGCGGGTCTGGTCGTCCTGTCTTCGGTCCTGGCCTGCTTTTATTCCGGCCGGGGACTGACCAGGGTCGTCATGCTCGTGCACATGATCGGAGCCCTGGTCAACATACCGCTTGATTACTGCCTGATCAACGGGGTGGGGCCGTTTCCGGAGCTGGGGATCGTGGGGGCCGGACTGGCCACGGTCAGCGCCGGGGCAGTGATCGTTTTACTGTTCTGTCTTCTGGTCTTCAGCCCGGCCAACAGGGACAGCTTCGGAACCTGGCGCAATCGCCGCCTTGAATCGAGTCTTTTGAAGAGGCTGATGCGTTTCGGCCTGCCCAGCGGTGTTCAGTTCTTTCTCGAGATCCTGGCCTTCACCTTTTTCATCCAGATGCTGGGTCGTCTGGGCAAACTGGAGATGGCCGCTTCGAACATCGCCCTGTCCATCGAGTCGCTGTCTTTTTTACCCATGGTCGGCCTGCATATCGGGAACGCAACCCTGGTGGGGCAGGCAATCGGCAAGGGGAAGCCTGATGATGGGGTGTACGCGACCAGCAGCGCCCTGCACATCACCCTGGTCTACATGGTCCTGGTGGCGGTCGTTTTCATCTTCTTCCCTGAACCTCTGCTCAGGCTATTTAGGGCCGATGACGTCAGTCCTGCAGAGTATGCCGAAATCTTGGACCTGGGAAGCACGCTCATGCGTTTCGTGGCGGTCTACTGCTTTTTCGACGCCTTGAGCCTGGTCTTTTCCGGGGCCCTCAAGGGAGCCGGGGATACCAGGTTCATCATGCTGACCATCGGGGGGCTCTCGATCGCGGTCATGATCGTCCCGGTCTATCTGGCGGTGGAGGTCTTTGCCGCGGACGTCGCTGTGGCCTGGTCCATTCTGACCGTGTACATCTGTTCTCTGGGCCTGGCCTTCTGGCTGCGCTACCGGCAGGGGAGCTGGAAGAAGATGCGGGTCATCGAGACATGATCTGGATACTGGATACTGATTTCTGGAAGAATCTCTCTGCCACGAATATCGAATGAGTACGAAGTTTCCGGCTCGATCAGACTGGCCATGGCCAGAGACGGCGCTCTTGTGAAACTTCACCACAGAATGCGAACACGGTCACAGGGCTCTCTTGCGCTTAAACGCTTCCGGCTCGGGCAGAGAGACCGAGGTGAAGAGGTCAGCTGCCGGGGTGACCCTGGCCAGGGCATCGGCGGCCAGAAGGACGGCTCCGGCCGTCCAGGTGGGGCGCTCTTCAGGCCAGTAGCCGCCCAGTTCGGTCTGATAACCGGTCCAGTAGGCACCCTGTCTGTCCCGGTGATGGTGCAGCCAGCTGAAGACAAGGGCCGCCCTGGAATACTCCCCTGCCCCGACAAGGGCCATGACCAGTTCGCATGACTCGGCGACCGTGATCCAGGGCTGATCCGAGACACAGAGGCAGCCGAGGCAGGGCCGGACAAAAAGATTCCATTTGCTGCGCAGCCTGGATCTGGCCGCGGCTCCGGTGTAGATGCCGGAAAGGACCGGATAGAACCAGTCCATGGAATACCGGTCCTTACTGGCCCAGGTCCGGTCGAAACGGTCTGGCTTGAATCGGACGGCCTGCCCGAGTCTGTGCCTGGCAAGCTGCCAGCGGGGCCTCTGTTTGCCAAGGGTTTCGGCAATCCTGAGGGCGCACTCCAGGCTTTTGTAGATGGAACTGCAGCCGGTAATCAGGGCGTCGTCATAGATCGAACCGTCGGGTTCCCGGGCCCAGGCGATTTCACCGGCCCTGGTCTGCAGCTCGAGGGCGAATTCGACCCCTGCCTCCAGAATGGGCCACATCTGGTCTAAGAAATCCAAGTCCTTGTGGATAAGGTAATCATGCCAGACACCGGTCGCCGGATAGACAGCGTGGTGACTTTCTTTTCGCGAGGTGTCCAGGGGAAGGCAGTCGGCGTAGGCCGGCCAAAAGCTTCCATCCCGCTCCTGATTGGCCCTGAGCCAGGCGTAAGCCTTCCTGGCCTGTTGCCTAAGCCCGGCAATATTCAGTCCCATAGCCGCCTCCACATGATCCCAGGGATCGAGCAGTCCGTCATCAAACCAGGGGATGGCGCCGGAGGGAAGCTGAATCGAGGCTATGTAGGCGGCGCTTAAGGAAAAATAGGTTCTGGGATACAGGCCTTTGGAAATATACAAATTTTTCATAAACTAGCTGATTTTTTGAAAATAAAGGACAACGCTTTTCCCCAGCAGCGGGTTGAGACATTTTTCGAACAATTCGAGCAGCCGGGGCGATCTGGTCATCTCCCAGACAAGAAAGCGATGGTAAAGCCGGATCGGCCGCCAGCTGTCTTTTTTGGCCCAGTTGAAGCACTTGAGCCACCAGTAGGGCGAGTGCAGGGCGTGGGCGTGATGCCCGGAGAGTCTGGAAAATCCCAAGCGCTTGATCTCCAAAGTCAGGGGTTTTGTCTTGAAAATCCGCAGATGCCCCCCTGGATCGTGCCGATACTCCGGGCTCAAGGCCCAGCAGATCCGTTCCGGCCAGTAACTGGGAACGCTCAGGGCCAGTAGTCCTTTTGCCTTTAAGACCCGTCTCATTTCGAGCAGGGCGCTGTGGTAGTCAGGCAGGTGCTCGAGGACCTCAGAGCAGATAACGATATCGAAGGCCTGATCAGAAAAGGGCAGGGCCAGGCAGTCGCCGTTAAGCAACAGCCTGGTCCGGCTTTGTTCTGTTCGTTCGGGCTCGATGAGCTCAAAGCCTTTCTGTGACTGCCGGGCTGAATCGAAATCGAGATCCAGGCCCCAGACCCTGGCCCGGTGGTGATAGGCAACGGCGTGGGCGTGCCTGCCTTGGCCGCAGCCGAGATCCAGGACCCTGGAATGGGGCGAGATGTTCAGCCTTTTCAGATCGATTGTCTGCATTTCGTTCGTATGGCCGTCATAGCCGGGTTGAGCCCGGACATTTGCCCCGGGCTCAACCCGGATGCATGATCTTTTGGTAGGTTCGAACCGTTCTTGCGGCGGCCAGCTCCCAGGTAAACAGTTTCTTGATCCTTTCACGTCCTCTGCTGCCCAGGGACTGCCTGTATTCGTGATTTTCAAAGACCGCCCTGATTCCTCGGGCCAGAGCCGGAGCGTTGCCGGGGGGAACCAGGATTCCGGCGTCGCCGACCACCTCCGGCAGCGCCCCTCCGCTTGTGGAGACCACCGGAAGCCCGCAGGCCATGGCTTCGGCAGCCGGAAGGCCGAAGCCTTCATACAGAGAAGGCACGACAGCCATCACGGATTGCGCGTATTCCCGGCAGAGTTCCCCGGTGTTCAGCCCATTGACGAACCTGACCCTGGAGTCGAGCCCGAGGGTCTTGAGCAAGTGTCTGGTCGGGCCGTCTTGTTTTGGTTTTCCCAGGACGGTCAGATTGATGTCCGGGATTTCGTCCTGGAGCCCCTGGACGGCCTCAAGCAGGTAGGCCAGGCCTTTCAAAGGCACGTCGGCACTGGTGGTGGTCATGATCCGGCCGGGGATTTTTTTGATCCCTGGTAGCGGGGTGAACTGCTTTACATCCACGCCGTTGTGAATGACATCGACCCGTTTCGGGTCGAGTTTGAAGTCCTGAATGAGATCTCTTTTGGAGGACGCGGATACGGTGATTACCCTGGGGAGCCTGGGAGCCACTTTTTTCTGCATCCATAAAAAGCTGTGCCAGCGCCGGATGAGCAGGCGCAGACCCCAGTTTTGCGCACCGGCCAGGGCCGTTCTCAAGTCCCTGGTTATGGGGTGGTGGACCGTGGTCACCAGGGGGATCTTCCTTCTGGTCAGGGCAAGCAGGCCAAAGGAGAGGCTCTGGTTGTCATGGACCAGGTCGTAATCCAGAACATGGTTCAGCAGATACTTGGAGGCCCGCCGGCCGAAGGTCAGGGGCTCGGGGAACCCGCCGCTCAGATGCCCGAGATACTCCCTGACGTCTGTCAGAGAAGAAAGACCCCTGTCCTTGACGGCCTGGACAGGCTTTTCGTAGCCGTAGAAATTCAAGCCGGGCATGGGGATGAGCCGGACGCCCGGATCCAGATCCGGGTAGGGCTCTCCGGAAATGACGTCCACTTTGTGGCCAAGGGCCGCCAGGCTCTGGCTCAGGTACTTGACGTAGATCCCCTGCCCGCCGCAGTAGGGGTTGCTGCGGTAGCTGAGCAGGGCGATGCGCAGCCTTGTGCAGCCTCCCTTCGTTTCGGTTGTCCGGACGGCCGGGGAGCCGGCCAGGGAGCTCCTTTGGTAAAAAAAAGGGCCGCCGGAGGGATACCTGTTTTTTTGTTCCATTTTTTCAGTAAAATATAATTAAGAGGAAAACAACTTGACAATTGAGGTCGACTGAGTAACATAAATGAATGAACATTCATTCATTAACTAAGCATGTGGAAATTGTCAATGTCTGAGAACAACAACCCGGATTCAAGAAAGAATTCTAAATATCAACAAATACTGCAGGCCGCAATCAAAATATTCGCCAGGCAGGGCTACTATAAGTCCACGGTTTCCCAGGTGGCCAGGGAAGCCGGGGTGGCCGACGGCACGATCTATCTCTATTTCAAGAACAAGGACGATATCCTGGATCATTTCTTCAGCTACAAGACCCGGGAGGTCTTTTCCTGCTTTCAACAGGAGGTCCGGCGGGCCGACAATGCCTTGGACAAATTGAGAAATTTAATCAGGCGGCATCTGCTGGAATTCGAGAACGACCGGGATATGGCCGTGGTCTATCAAGTCGAGACCAGGATGCGGAGAAGGCTCTCCGATATTAAGATCAAGGAGATGTCGGATATGTATTTCGATCTGGTCTCCTCCATCGTCAGGCAGGGCCAGCAGGAAGGTGTCATCAGACCGGACCTGCCCATCGCCCTGTTCAAGCAGGTCATGATCGGGGCCATCGACGAAGTCATCACCACCTGGCTTTATTCCAGCGGCAAATATCGCCTGACATCCATGGCCGACCCTCTGTTCGAGCTTCTGATCAGGGGGGTGGGGGAGAAGAATTGAAGACTGTAAATACAGAGCTCTTTCCCGTACTCCAGAGCTCTTTCCAGTGAGCTGAAATTTGTATGAATTTTTGGACATTTATTGTGAATTGTTTGCAAATCGAGGTTTCAGGTGTCAGCCCTGCCTCTGGCAGGCCTGACATGTAACTATTGAATATTTATGAAAATAACTGCTAGACTTTTACCTTATGTAGTTGATTTTGATTGCTGCCAGTTTGATCAATGAGAAGAAACTCCAGTTTTGAGCATTGGCACCTCTTTGCGAACCGGGCAACAGGGTTTTCTTGCGCGACCTCGCTTAGAGGTTCTCAGGTTTTCTCAGGCTCGCGAAATGGGGGAAACCGGACCGCGCC
>JAIPDR010000211.1 GCA_021737615.1 Desulfohalobiaceae bacterium
TGAATGTAAAAATGTTCATCGATTCCCTGATCACCTCGGTCACCACCACCGGGGTTATCGTGCTCATGGTCTTTTTCGTGATGATGCTCAGCAAACTCTATGTCATGGAAAACGTCCCCCAGCGCCTGGTGGACAGCTTATTCGGACTGACGGACAACATCTATCTGATCATGCTCCTGGTCAACCTCTTTCTCCTGCTCCTGGGCATGCTCATGGACGACTTCAGCGGGACCATCCTGGCCGCCGCCCTCCTGTTCCCGGTCATGTCCGAGATCGGGGTCCATCCCATCCACTTTGCCGCGATCCTGGGCACCAACCTGGGACTCGGCAACAAGACCCCGCCCACGGCCCCCATTCTCTATCTGGCGGCCCGGATCGGAAACTGCTCCCTGGACAAACTTATCAAGCCCCAGTTCATCTTCATCATTACCTGTTCCTTGCCGGTCATGCTCCTGACGACCTTTTTTCCGCCACTCTCCCTGACCCTGCCCCACCTGCTCATGCCCAAGGCCGTCCCTTATGTCCCTTGGTTTATTGGAGGCTGAAACACCGGTTTTTTCATCCAGAACGAGAAATAGACCGGAACACTTGAGTTTTTTACACAACCGGACAAGATAAAAAACATGTCTCCTGGTAACGAACATCACTATCCTGTCTGGGCCGAGATCGATCTGAAGGCCATCGGGCACAACTGCCGGGAAGTGAAACGGATCATCCCTGAAAAGACCCGGTTCATGGCTGTGGTCAAGGCCGACGGCTGCGGCCACGGCGCCCTTATGGCGGCGGGAACCGCCCTGAATAACGGAGCCGACCGGCTTGGAGTCGCCAGGGCGGCAGAGGGGGTCGCTCTTCGCCAGGCCGGTTTTCAAGTCCCGATTCTGGTGCTGGGCTACACCTCTCCGGCTGAAACCAGGCTTCTTCTTGACCATGATCTGACCCAGACCGTCTTCGATCCTGAACAGGCCGGGGAATTTTCTCAAAACGCTCAGGCCCTGGGCAGGATCCTGAAAGGACACTTGAAGGTCGACACCGGTATGGGCCGCCTGGGCCTGCCTGCGGTTCCGGAGGCCGGAGAGGATGTCCTGTTCAAACCCGAGGCCCTGGAACAGGCCCTGAACACGGCCCGCTTGTCAGGTATTCACCTGGAGGGCTGCTACACCCATTTCGCCCAGGCCGACAGCGCAGACAAGACCCATGCCCGGGGCCAGCTGAAATGCTTTCAGGCCTTCACCCGGGCCCTGGAAGAGAAAGGCCTCACTTTCGAGTTCTGTCATGCGGCCAACAGCGCCGGGGTCATCGATCTTCCCGAGTCCCATCTGGATATGGTCCGTCCCGGGATCATGCTCTACGGGCTGTATCCTTCCAGGGAGGTCGATCATCAGGCGGTTTCCCTCAAACCGGCCATGAGCCTGAAAACCAGAGTCGCCCAGATCAAGGAGGTCGGTCCGGGATTTCACGTCAGTTACGGCTCTACGTTTGTGACCGGGAAACGGACGAAGATCGCCACCCTGCCCGTGGGTTACGCCGACGGCTACAGGCGAAACCTCTCTTCGCGCAGTGCAATGCTGGTCCGCGGGGTCCGGGCACCCGTTGTCGGCCGGATCTGCATGGATCAGACCATGCTCGACGTCGGGCATATCCCGGAGGTGGAGATAGATGACGAGGTGGTCATACTCGGGGCCCAGGAAGGGGAACTCATCCCGGCTGAAGAGCTGGCCGATCTTCTGGGGACCATCAATTATGAGATCGTGTCCACAATCATGGCCAGAGTGCCAAGAATTTATACTGATCCAGCCTGATTCTTCTGACCCAAGGCTCAAGTCCAGAGGCACGGTGCTGCGGCAAAGACACGCGGCCTGAATCAGTATAAATTCTTTTTATGTCTGATAAAAAAGGAGAACCCATGTCCCTCGTCGAATTACCCAGAGTAAGCCTGGGACAGTGGCCCACGGCCCTGTACGAACTGAAAAATCTCTCCAGGAGTCTCGGTGGACCCCGGATTTTCATCAAACGGGAAGACCTGAGCGGGCTCGCCCTGGGCGGAAACAAGTGCCGCAAGCTGGAGTACGTCCTGGCAAAAGCGCAGCAAAACGGTGTCGATACCCTGATCACCAGCGGCAGTTCCCAGTCGAACTTCGCCCTGCAGATGGCTGCGGCGGCCGGCAGACTGGGCATGGAAGCCCATCTGATGCTCATCACCGGGGTGCACAATGAAATCCAGGGCAACCTGCTTTTACACCGCATCCTTGGTTCAAAGGTCACTATCTTGGACATCCATGATCCGGGCGACATGTTCAGCCTTGTACCGGAGAAGATGCATGAACTGGCGGCCGAATTACAAGATCGGGGGCGAAAGCCCATGGTCGTCCCGGCCGGGGCTCTGTCCCCTCTGGGAACCGCCGGCTGGGTCAGTGCGGCCCAGGAAATCCATGATCAGCTCCAGCATCTGGAGATCGAGATGGGAACGACTGTCCTGGCCAATGGATCCGGAGGGACCCAGGCCGGACTTGCTCTGGGGTTTGCAAACCTCGGGCGGAAGACCGAGGTTCTTGGAATCAGCGTCTTGAGCGAAAAAGACCAGGCCCTGGAGGTGCTCTCGGATCAAGGCCTGGAAACGGCAGGCCTGCTCGGTCTCAAGGCAACTGTCTCCAGGGATGAATGGCGGGTCCAGGACGATTACCTCGGTCCGGGATACGGACTGCCCACCCCGGAGTGCCTGCAGGCCATCCATCTGGTCGCAAAAACCGAGGCTGTCTTTCTGGACCCGGTTTATACCGGCAAAGCCATGGCCGGACTCATTGACCAGATCAGGAAAGGCCGTTTTACCTCCAGGGACAACGTGCTCTTCATCCATACCGGAGGAACGGCTGCGAATTTTGCCTACAACCGGGAATTGCAGGCATAGAATACCGTATCAATGATCCTCCGAACGAAAACAGTGATTTTGGGGAGTTACGTCACAAGAATTATTTTATAAATGGCAGGGCTTGCTTGAATTCGGCTGTCCCGGCCCGCTGCATGGCTTCAAAAAAGAACGCCTCGGTTGAGCTTATGACCACCCCGGACTGGTGGAACCTATCCCTGGCCAGCTGGTAGTCGAGTTCTGAACGGGAAGAGGTCGCATCCATGACCACCTGGACCCGGTATCCCAGGGCCACTCCGCTGACAGCCGTCTGCATGACGCAGACATGGCTTTCTATTCCGGCCACGATCAGCTGTTTCTTCCCCGAGGCCGAGAGGCTTTCTCTGAAGGCCTTGGCAGCAAAGCAATTGAAAGCCTCTTTCACCAGAGGCTGGAACTCCTTCACCTCCCGCCGTATCTCCACGATCGTTTTACCAAGTTTGACCTGCTCGCTGACAAGGACCGGAATATGCATGATGGAGCAAAAACTGGCCAGGCGGACAATGTTCGCCTGGATCTGTTCTTTCTTCCAGATGCTTGGCAGGAGTTTCTCCTGGACATCAACGATTACCAAAACGCACTCTTCGGGCCGGATGAGCCCTGGCATCCAGCCTGATGCAGAATCCGCCATGTTGAACCTCCTTCAACTGAATATTTACGATTTTCAAAATCCAAACCTTGACAAGACCATGGACTGCATTAGGGTTAATGGGTATCGGGACAATGAGCCCGTAACATTATTATTCAAGGAGAAGTTATGACAGCAGTAGAAAACGGCGATACAGTCAAAGTCCATTATCAAGGCACTCTTGACGACGGGACCGTCTTTGACTCGTCATACGAAAGGGACCCTCTAGCCTTTACCGTCGGTCAGGGGCAGATCATTCCCGGCTTTGAACAAGCGGTTCAGGGCATGGAGAAGGGGGAGTCCAAAAAGGTGACGGTTCCTCCGGAAGAGGCCTACGGCCAAAGAGAGGAAGAGAACAAGCTCCAGGTCAACCGGTCTGATATTCCTGAAGACATCAAGCCGGAAAAAGGGATGGTCCTTCAGGTCAAGACCCAGGAGGATCAAAGCCGGCATGTCACCGTGTCTGAAATCACGGAGGAGACAGTGACCCTTGACGGTAATCATCCTCTGGCCGGTGAGAATCTCAATTTTGACATCGAGGTGGTCGAGGTCGAAAAGAGCTAGTTAGTGATTGGACGAAAACTCACCCATCTACTTCGTCACTGCAAAATCTTGAAATCCTCATGTATTTGAATACACTGCGGTTTCAAAATTTCTTGTTCCTCGTATACGGGCAGGTTTACGTCCAATCGCTGTTTTTTTCGTTCAGAGACTAGTTAAGCTCGCTAGGTCCGGTTGTATTCACTGGAAACTGTTTCCAGGCTTGAACCGGCGATGAACCGTCAGCATCGACCGGTTGACAAAAGTTGTCTTGTGCAAGAAGCTTCCTTGTCAACCGGTTTTTTTACGTCTGTGGCCTAGGTACAAGGGTCCTTTTCATTGGCTTTTGCCACGGGTACTAACGAACATCCTCTCTTCATCGCACAGGCAATCCATGACTTCTGGAAAGACAGGGCCGAGCCCTGCTGCTGAAAGCCTCGACTGGACCATGGGCCGGATTTTCCTGTTCTGGCTCCCTCTGGCAGCGACCTGGCTGATGATGGCCGCCGAAGGCCCTTTTCTCAGTGCGGTCATCGCCAGAATGGCCGACCCAAAGTTTAATCTGGCCGCCTATGGGGTCGCCTTTTCCATCGCCCTGCTGGTCGAAGCCCCGATCATCATGATCATGTCCGCAGCCTCTGCTCTGGTCAGAGACAGGGAATCGTTTTTAAAAGTAAAACGCTTCACCTACAGCCTGAACACGATCATCACCCTGATCATGCTTCTCATTCTGATCCCCCCGGTCTTTTCCCTCGTTGCCCAGGGCCTGATCAAACTCCCGCCGGATCTGGCCCGGCTGACCCATATTTCCTGCATCATTCTCCTGCCCTGGCCCGGAGTCATCGGTTACCGCCGCTTCTACCAGGGGATCTTGATCCGCAACAACCGGACCCGTTTCGTGGCCTACGGCACCATTCTCAGACTGACCGCCATGGCCGGCACCGCCCTTGTCCTGCATAGCTTCTTCCAGCTCGCCGGGGCCCATGTCGGGGCGGCGGCCCTCTCCGCAGGCGTGACCATCGAGGCCGTTGCCAGCCGGATCATGGCCAGGAGGGTCGTCCGGGATCTGATCTCGGAAACAGGACCCGCGAGGACAGACTTGAGCTACCGGTTCATCACCACTTTTTACCTCCCTCTGGCCCTGACCGCTGTCCTGGCCCTGGGGATCAGGCCCATCGTCACTTTTTTCCTGGGCATGGGAAGAATGCCCGTGGAATCCCTGGCCGTCTTTCCAGTGGTCCACGCCCTGACCTTTGTTTTCAGCAGCTTCGCCCTTTCCTTCCAGGAAGTGGTCATCGCCCTGGCCGGAGACAGATTCGAAAACTACGCGGTTTTGAAAAAGTTCGCGCTTCGCCTTGCAGTTTTCGTCTTTTGCGGTCTGGGGCTCATCAATTTCACTCCCCTGGCCAATGTCTGGTTCCAGGGCATATCCGGCTTGTCTCCGGACCTGGCCGAATTTGCCATCCCCCCGGCCCGGATTCTGACGATCATTCCCCTTCTCTGGGTCTGGCTCTGTTTTCAGCGGGCCATCCTTATGATCGGCAGGGTCACCGCACCGATCACCAAGAGCACAGGGCTGCAGGTCCTGCTGGTCATGCTCAGCCTGTTCATCCTCATCAACTTCACCAACCTGGTGGGGATCACCGCGGCCTCCATCGCCCTGCTGGCCGGAGCCGCCGCAGTCCCGCTCTATCTGCTGCCCTCTTTCAACCGGGTCCTTTTCAGGCACACAGGTCGAACCACGTTCAGAGTCCAGAAATCTTCCCCGGTTAAAGGCTGAAAACGATTTTGGGCAAGAACCGTTTTCCAGTGTGAATTCCAGATGCTGAAATTCATCTTTCTATGAGCACTCCTGATCCGAGCAGGAACAGCTCAATTCACTGAAGGCATAGAAGAGCCTCTGCTCGATCTTACGCCTCTCTTCTGTAAGGACGTAGCGGGGAGCTTTTGAGGCCAACTCAAGAAGCCGTTCCCAGTCCGGCAGGGCCTGATAGCCGGCCTCGCTTATGAGCTTTCCATCGGCCACCTGCAACAGCATCGCTTTCTTCGTATCCGTGACCACAACCAGCCTGACCGGCTGTTCAGGATGCAGGCGGGCTCCGGCCACAGTCTGCCTGGTGTAGGTCTCCACCTCTCCGGCGCAGAATAAAAGAGCCAGAAGCGGTTCGCCTGAATCGGCATAGGCTACCAGATCAAGACAACCGGAGAAGTTCCGCCCGTCTATCTGAAAAGCCACCCGAACCTTGGCCTTGAGACTGGCAGCGGGATATCCCTTTCTCTCCACCAGCATCCTGGCGATGGCCTGCCTGATGTCCTCATAAGTAGTGGCCTCCACCCGTTGACCGCTGAGATAATCTTCGATAGTATACCCAAGGCTGATTTCATGCATATATTGCTCCCTTATATTGCTCCTTTGCCCTTCTTTAAAAGATTCAATTGATTGACACAAATCCCGGCTTTGTCAAACATTCAACACTGGAGCAATATCTATTTTGCTCCGCAAAGAGAATTTGCGAGTCGTCTTCGACGAAGCAATCCCTGAGGCTGAAAAAACTCCCCAAAGATTGCTTTACTGCGCTCGCAATGACGGATAAAAGACCACACCCCTAGTCAAGCTCCAATTCTTCATGGATCGTGCTTTGTTGGTAACACTTTTTTGAAAAAAAATATATACAAATCCCGGGACAAAATGCTGACAAGGACTGGAAGCCCTGAGATTCCTGGCTTTGATTCACAATACCGCCCCCCGGGGGATTTGTATTATTGACTTGACAGGCCCCGGTCTGCGTTGATATGAATTTCTTTCTCTGACAGGCGCGTAGCTCAGGGGTAGAGCACTTGCTTGACGCGCAAGGGGTCAGGAGTTCAAATCTCCTCGCGCCTACCACCCCAGACCTTTAGGGAGGCCCCGGCCTCCCTATT
>JAIPDR010000025.1 GCA_021737615.1 Desulfohalobiaceae bacterium
CAGGCCGTGATCAGGGTTTCGGCCCCGCTGTCCAGGGCTTCCTCCAGACGTTCGACCTGCATCCCCTTGGAGCACATCGCGCATTCCATCCAGCAGGAGGTGCCGCAGCAGAGGGCGTTTTCCCGGTTGCGCTGCATCTCGATGAGCTCGGTCTCCGGGACCATCTTGATCAGCTCCCGCGGCTGTTCATAGATGCCGGAAAAGCGACCCAGCCGGCAGGGGTCGTGGTAGGTCACCTTGCGGCCGTTTGCCTGATTCGGAAAATCTTCCCCGGCCAGCTCTCCGGCCAGATACTCGCTCATGTGCAGGACTTCAAAGGGCAGCTCCCCGAAGTATTGCGGGTAATACTCCTTGAAGGTATGGTAGCCCTCCGGGCAGGTGAAGAGGACAGTCTTGGCCCCGGAGGCCTTGATGACCTCGATATTGTGGGCCGCCAGTTGCTTGAAGACCTCGATGTTTCCGCTCCAGAAGGCGTCGTGGCCGCAGCAGCGCTCGTCGTTGGAGATGACCGGCTCTATATCCAGGCCGTTTAGCAGTTCCAGGGCGTTTCTGGCGGTGTCGAGAACCTCCAGGTCCAGGTAGCGAAAGACCACGTCGTGAAAGGGCAGACAGCCGACAAAGTAGTACACGTCCCCCTGCTCCTTGAACCTGCCGGCCTCCCTGGCCCAGTCTGTCTTGTTCTGCTTGACGCCCCTGGTCTGAATGAGGTTCAGGGTCTGGAGCACGCCGTGATGGCTTTCGTGGGGAAGGTTGTTGACCTCTCTGGCTTTTTGCCTGTATGTTCTCAGGAATTCGTGGAAGTTGATCCCCACCGGACAGCGATCGCTGCAGCGGGCGCAGCTCAGGCAGGCCCAGACGTCTTTGCTGGCCAGAAAATTCTCATCGCCGTCCACCAGGGTCCTTTTGATGATCTGTCTGGGAGAAAAACTCTCCACCTCGCTGCTCACAGGGCAGCTTCCGGTGCAGACACCGCATTCCATACAGTAGTTGATCTGGGATGTGCTCAGTTGCATGCTTTAGTCCGTGTACAATTTAAGGTATAATTATGTCAGTTTAGGCTGACAGATCCAGAAAAGTCATAAGGCCAAAATCTGCATCTTGTCAAGCCTTGTCAAGATCGGCCCGATAAATTATCCAGACCGGAAGGGGAGTTTCAATTTGAGAAAAATTTCAGGAATGGTTTTTGATTTCGACGGCACCCTGGCCGAGCTGCACCTAGATTTCCAGCTCATGAAGAAGAGGCTGGGCAGCCTGGCCGGGGTTTTCCTTGAGAGGCCAGCCCATCCCTATGACGGTCCGGCCCTGGAATGGATCGAAGAACTGGGTCTGGAGCTGCAGGCCAGGGATCCTGTGTCCGTGCCTGAATTCAAAAGCAGGTGCCGTTTATTGGTCACGGCCATGGAGATGGACGCGGCCGCCAAAGGCAGGCTCTTTCCCTTCACACTTAAGGTCCTTGAGGACCTGCGCGGCAGGGGGATCAAGCTCGGGGTGATCACCAGAAACTGCACAGCCGCGGTCAGGACCGTGTTTCCGGAAATCGACCGCTTTGTCCAGGTCTTCCTGGCCAGGGAGGACGCGAACAGGATCAAGCCAGACCCTGAACACCTGCTGCAGGCCGTTCGGATGCTCGGGGTCGAGCCCCGGGAGACCCTGATGATCGGAGACCACAGGATCGATATCCAGACGGCGAAACAGGCCGGGACCCTGAGCGGCGGCGTCTGCAGCGGAAAGCTTTCGGCTGCGGAACTGCGGGCTGAGGACCCCGATTTTCTGGCCCAGGATGTCGTTGCCTTGATGGAGGAGCTCTTTGGATAATTCCCACAGACCTCGTAGCGCATTTCAGACATTATTTTTTTATAATAATCTATTTAAATATTTTAAATTTCCAATTTAAAATATATGAAAATCGCACTCGTCGGAGGCGGGGCCTTTACCGCCGAGGTTCTGGAGAAGACCATGGCCGATTTTTTCGACCATGAGGAGATCAATGCCCGGATTCTGGCGGTTGCCGATCCGGATCCAGAGGCCCCGGGGATGATCAAGGCCAGACGGATGGGGCTGATCACGGTTTCCGATTACCGGGCCTTCTATGACCCGGCCTTTGGCATCGAACAGATCATCGTGCTCAGGCCCGAGGTCGACGTCCTCTATGACATCCTCGCCCATAAACCGGATGACATCAGGGTCTTGCCCCATCAGACCTTCAAGCTCTTCTGGGACACCATCAATATCGAGGCCAACAAGCTCAGGGAGCGGAATCAGGAGATAGAGGCCATCGTGGACGGCATCCAGGACTTTATTCTGGTCCTGCGTCCGGATATGACCATCATCGAAGTGAACAAGGAATTTTTGAAGCAGATGGGCTATACCCGGGAGGAGGTCATCGGCCGCAAGTGCTTCGAGGTCTTCAAGCGCTTGAATCGGAGGTGCAATGAATCCAATGCAGACGTCTTCTGTCCCCTGCAGGAGGCCCTGACCCACAATAAACCCAGCCACCGGGTCTTTCCCCGGGTCAATGCCGAGGGCAGGGTGGTCTATATGGAGGTTTCTCTCTATCCCATCTGGGAAGAGGACGGCTCCATCTCGAAATTCGTGGAAATCAGCCGGGATCTGGCCAGGCGCAGGAAGACGCGCAAAGACATTGTCTATCGCCTGGAGAAGGAGGTCGAGGAGAGGACCCGGGAACTCAAGAAGAGGCAGGAGCAGATCCTGCACCAGGACAAGATGGCCTCCCTGGGCAAGCTGTCGGCCTCGGTGGTCCACGAGATCAACAATCCCATTTCCGGGATTCTCAATCTGACCCTGCTCATGAAGAGGATCCTGTCTGAAGATTCCAAGGCGGACATCGATTTCGACAAGTTCAGCAATTACCTGGAGCTTATGGAATCGGAGACCAGGCGCATCAGCCGCATCGCCTCCAATCTTCTCTCCTTTTCCAGGGAATCGAAGATGGAAATGGGCAGCATCGACCTGAATCAGCTCCTGGAGGATCTGCTATTTCTCCATGAAAACTTCTTCAAGATCAACTGGATCAAGCTGGACAAGCGTCTGGAACCGGGTCTGCCGGGTATCGTTGCCGACGGAGAGCAGATCAAGCAGGTATTTATGAACATGATCTCCAACGCAGTGGCCGCCATGGAGGGCCAAAAAGGAGGGACCTTGAGCGTCGTGACTGAATCCAGGCACAACGGGGTCGGGATAGAGTTTAGAGATACAGGATCGGGAATCCCGAGGAGCGAGCTGAAGAGGATATTCGATCCTTTCTATTCGACCAAAAAAAGGGGCAAGGGGGTCGGCCTGGGACTGTCCGTGGCCTACGGCATCGTTGAGCAGCACTGCGGATCCATCGACATCGCCTCCGAAGAAGGACGGGGGACGAGGGTTTCCGTTTTCCTGCCGCTCAAGCAGCCCCTGGAGAAAATCGAGCCCGGAGGTGGGGAGCATGGATAAGGCCAGGATCCTCATCGTCGATGATGAGCTCATTTTAAGGGAATCCCTCCAGGCCTGGCTGTCCAGGGACGATTACCACGTCGAGGCCGTGGCCGGGGGAGAAGAGGCCCTGCAGCGGATCCGGGAGGTCCATTTCGACATCGTCTTTCTGGATATCAAGCTGGAAGGCATGAGCGGCCTGGAGGTCCTGGAGCAGGTCAGAGACCTCGATCCGGACACGGTGGTCATCATGATCACGGCCTACGGCTCCATATCCACGGCTGTGGAGGCCATGAAAAAAGGGGCCCAGGATTACCTGCTCAAGCCTTTTGAACCGGAGACCCTGAACGTGGTCATCGAGAAGAATCTGGAAAGCGGGGAGCGGATAAGGGAGAATATCTACCTCAGGCAGCAGCAGAAGGAGCAGGCCAGGTTCGAAAATCTTCTCGGCCAGTCCAGGGCCATGCTGGAGGTCTTCGAACTGATCAGAGACGTCGCCCCCATGGAGTCGACCGTGCTCATTTCCGGGGAAACCGGGACAGGCAAGGAGCTGGCTGCCAAAGCCATCCATTCCAACAGCAGCCGCTGCCAGGGGCCTTTTGTCGCGGTCAACTGCGGAGCCCTTCCTGAGCACCTCATGGAGAGTGAGCTTTTCGGCCACCAAAAGGGGGCCTTTACCGATGCCAGGGAAACCAGAAAGGGCCGGCTGGAGCTGGCCTGCGGCGGCACCCTTTTCCTGGATGAAATAGGAGAGGTCTCCAGCCGGATGCAGATCGACCTCTTGCGGGTCCTGGAGGAGCGGGTTTTTTACAGGGTCGGCGGGACCCAGCCCCTGAAGGCCGATTTCAGGGTGCTGACCGCCACCAACAAGGATCTCCGGGAGGAGGTGGCCCGGAAAGCCTTCCGGGAAGACCTCTTCTACAGACTGAATGTGGTCAGCTTGGAGATGCCGCCCCTGAGGCGGCGCAAGGAGGATATCCCCCTGTTGGCCGACTACTTTCGGAACCGTTTCGCCCAGGAGACGAACAAAGAGGTGGACGGCTTCAGCCGGGCGGCCGTGGATGAGATGATGCTCTACGAGTGGCCGGGCAATGTCCGCGAGCTGCAAAACGCAGTGGAGCGGGCCGTGGTGGTGGTCAAGAAACGGTTCATCGAACCCGGGGACCTGCCCATCTCTTCGCAACCCCAGGCAGAATCCGGGGACCTGTCCCTGGCCGGACTGGAAAAGGCCCACATCGCCCAAATCCTGGAGCAGACAAACTGGAACATCACCAGGAGCGCCGGAATACTGGGTATCGACCGCTCCACCCTGTACAAGAAAATCAACCGTTATAACCTGCGTCAGAAATCTTGATCACATCTGCGGCCAGCATTGTCGTCTCTCCACTGGGGGCCATCGAGGATAAGCTCGTCCTCTCTCTGCAAAAGGGGATCACCCGGGCCTTCGGGTACCCGACAAGCATCGAGGCGCTTTTGCCGGACATCGCTTTCGCCTTCCATCCAGGACGGAAGCAGTATCATTCCACCCAGATCATCGATCGTCTGGCCGATGAATTGGAAAAAGATCGGTTGCGGGTCCTGGGGGTCACGGAGCACGATCTGTTCATTCCCATCCTGACCTACGTCTACGGCGAGGCCCAGCTCGGGGGCCGGGCCGGGGTCATCTCCCTTTATCGGCTCCGGGAGGGCCTGGACCCGCTGGGTCCGGGCGGAGAATACGAGGTCCGGGTGGTCAAGGAGGCCGTTCATGAGCTCGGCCACACCTTCGGGCTCAAGCATTGTCCGGATGCGGGCTGCATCATGCACTACTGCCGCAGCCTGAGGGATGTGGACCGCAAACAGGGCGAATTCTGCCGCTACTGCCGGGTGATGCTGGGCGACGCGATTGAAGAAGTGAGGGGTAAGGAGTGAGGAGATTGAGGTCGGTACGGCCAGTTTGATCAAAATGAAACTCCGATTTGATTCACTGGCACCTTTCTTTTCGAACCGGGCAACAGGGTTCTCTTGCGCGACCTCGCTGGGAGGTTCTCAGGTTTTCTTAGGCTCGCTCATGGGGGAAACCGGACCGCGCCTACAGATTCAAACCAGAGAACAGCAGAAGATCCCGCTTATGCAACATAAAAGTACAAAGCAGAGTCTAAGAGTCCGGAGGGGGCAGGGATCCCCCATGAGCGAGCCTAAGAAAACCGAGAGCCGGAAGCGTTTAAGCGCAAGAGAGCCCTGTGACCGGTTCGCATTCTGTGATGGAGTTTCATAAAAGAGGTCAGTACAGGCTGTTGTCCTTTTTAAAATGTTGGACCTGAAGTCCCCGCCTCAGGTGCGCAGGAAGTGGCTGGTCAGGCGATTCCAGGCCGAATCCGGCAGGTTCCCGGCGATGTCGCCGCCGAGGTCTCCTCCGTCCGCGGCCAGGGGGCCGCAGTACTCTTCAATGACCGCATAGAGCCGGTCCACCTCCCGGCTCAAGAACTCCCGGGTCTCTGTCCCGAGCATGAGGTTTTTCAGGTCCTGGCGCAGGTTTTTTGTATACAGGAGCATGACCCAGCCTTGGCTGTAAGGATCCTGGTTGGCCAGTGCCCCGTCCCGATGCAGACTGGTGTTGACCTCGGTGACCACCCCGCTGACCGGGGCCTGAACCCGCGCTTCCCGCTCCCCGCGCCGGACACTGAACCCGGCCTGTCCCTGGTCCACGGTCTTGCCGATCAGGGGAGTCTGCACCCTGTCCAGGGGGCCCAAAAGACGCAGGGCGAAATCATCGAGCCCGATGCGCACCTGGGAGCCCTCCTCGGTCTTGACCCAGGCATGGCCCAGATGGAGATAGTAGCCCTGGGGGAGGTGGACTCCCTTGACCTCGAGCAGTTCGACCGGGTTGACCACGGCAAAGACCCGGTAGATATCCTGAAAGAAGTGATCGAATTCGCATTCAGGGCACTTGTAGTCGTTGCTGCAGGGCCTGAACTCGATCTTTTGTTTCAGAAAATGGATACAGGGCCGTTTAAGTGGCGGCCTCTTCAGGAGCCTGTCCTGCCAGGACTCGATCTTCCCGCGGCGGCCGAAAGCCGGCCTGCCCCTGGCGGCCGCCTGCCTGTTCTCGGCGGCCACCCGCTGAAGGGCCCGGTCATACGGGCATTCCAAGCAGTCGTAGTCTCGCGGGCACTGCTTGTGCTTGACCACCCCGGCCTGCATCCAGATACAGGGGGCAAGGGCGCAGGCAGACTGTTTCGTGGCAAGGGGTTCGACGGCCATGGTCTTTTCCTATCCGGTTTTTAAAAATGTTCTGGTCAGGTTGGCCCAGCCGAGATCCGGGCAGTTCCCGTAGACATCCGGCTGCAGGAGTCCGCCGTCTGCGGCCAGGGGGCCGGAGACCTCTTCCAGCATGGACTCCAGGATGTTGACTTCCTGGCCGAGCCATTCCAGGCCGGTGCTGTCATCCATGAGGGGCTTGAGGCATTTTTTGATGTCCTGGTGGCGGACCAGAAACAGCCAGCCGTCACCATACGGGTCCCGGTTGACCCGTTCCGGATTCTCCCGGATTTCCTGGTTGACTTCGGTGATGATACCATCCACCGGGGAGAGGACCTCGGCCTGGCGGTCCTTTTGTTTCAGGCCCCAGCACTCCTGATTGTGATCCAGGACCTTGCCCATCAGGGGAAGATCGAAGCCGTCCATTTGACCGAAGAGCTTCAGGGCGAAGTCGTCCATCCCGATGCGGATCTGGCCGCCGCTCTCGATCCTGGCCCAGGTATGGCCCTGGTGAAAATAATGGCCCATAGGCAGGTCGAATCCCCGGACCGTCTGGATCTCCCTGGGGATGGTCTCGGTCTTGGGGCTTAGCACGTCTTCGAAGTACTGATCGAAGTCACAGGTTGAGCATTCATAGTGAAAGGGGCAGATCCGGTTGGGTATCCGGTTGGTCAGGCTGTGCCGGCAGATCCGCTGCATGTCGGGTTTTCGGCGCATGGCCTCCTGCCAGCTGAGCTGATCGCCGGAAGCCGCCTTCTTGTGCATGGCCTGGTCGTACTTGCAGGTGTTGCAGTCGTAGTAGTTGGTGCAGGTCTTGAATTTGACCACCCCGGCCTGCATCCAGAGACAGGGGTTTTCCGCTTTGGCCCGCTCGTCGGGTTTGATCCGCCAGACATGCCCGCCGAGGACGGCGTCGATGCCGGGCTGTCCCTGGTCCTGTCCCTTGGTCATCCTGGTGTAGGATGAGCCGTAGCCGGCCTGGACGGTGTTCTGCTTCTTCTGAGTCATGGTTCCTCCTCGGTCATAATCTGTTTTTTTCAGTTGTACCGAGACCACTGCAAAGCTTGTGCCGAGAAGCAGGCAGAGGTCAATAAACAGGAAATATGACATTATTTAAGTATCATAAATTGAAGAAAACCCCGGCAGGAAAAAGCAGGATCAATCAACAGGACTGTTGCGGAATACGACAGTCAATTAGCCATATTTCGGGAAAAGAGGCAACAAAGTCCGGGACTGGCGGCTCCGCTGAAAGGTCAAAAACTGTCGGAAAAAACCACGGCATCATCTCCATTTCCTACACATACCAAAAAATCAAAGCATTTTTTGGTAATGGCCAAGCGCCTGGATCAGGGAAGATGAGTAGAAATTGAATTAGAAAACAATTTCCCTTTGGAGCCTCGGCCTTTTCCCCGAGCCTCAAACTGGATAAAATAACACCCGGACTCCCTTGACCAGAAAGACCAGCCCGAAGACCCAGAGGGCGATTCCCAGACCTTTCATGATCCATGGATAGACCCTTGTTTTGAGCAGCGGTTTGCCCCGGCCCACAACCAGAGCCAGCCCCATCTTGCTGCCCACCAGCAGCAGGTAGAAAGAGATCAGAAAGACGGCTGCCAGTCCGGCCCGGTTCTGTTCAGGGGAGAGCAGCAGGGGAATCCCGACGCTGAACCAGAACAGGTAGGGGTGGGGATTGAGAAAATTGGTCAGAATTCCCTTTTGAAAGGAATTGGGCATCCTGGTCCGGATGTCCAGATCGGCCGCCGTGACCCGCAAGGCCTCCAGGCCCAGGTATCCCAGATAGACGGCTCCGGCCAGGGAGATGATTCCCATGGCCGGCTGGATATCGGCCACCTGGTCAAAGAGAACCAGGGCCAGGGCGATGATCGGGGGATCTGTGATCAGGGGGGCTGCGGCCACCTTGATTCCTTCCCTGGCGTTGTACTGGATGGTCTGGGCCAGGACCAGGGTCAGCATCGGACCAGGGGCCAGCCCGGCAAAGAGTCCCAGGGTAGCCCCGGACAAGATCTGGGTGAGGGGGGTCGAGAGCATACGTTTGAATCTCTTCTGTCAGGCACGAGCCGGTTCGCTTCAAACCGGTTTATCTGCGCAGCATTTTCAGCAAACCTTCAAGAGGTAAGGTGTTGAGCACGTCGTCCGCTTCGAGCCAGCCGCGCCTGGCCTGTCCGATGCCGTAGCGGATGTTTCTCAGGCCCGCGGCTCTATGGGCGTCGCTGGAGATGGCCATCTTCAGGCCCAGCTCCTTGGCCGCCTTGCAGTCCTGGTCGCTGAGATCGAGGCGGTCGGGCTGGCTGTTGATCTCCAGATGGCAGTGCCTGTCCCGGGCGGCCCGGAGCACTCGCTCCATATCCACTTCATAGGGAGACCTGGAACCGATCAGGCGGCCGCTGGGGTGCCCCAGTATCGTAAAATTGGGATTGTCCATGGCCCTGATGATGCGCTCGGTCTGTTTCTGCCTGGACAGGTTGAATCTGGTGTGCACGGAACAGACGCACAGGTCGAGCCGCTTCAGGATCCAATCCGGTAGATCGAGCCTCCCGTCCTCCAGGATGTCGACTTCGGCTCCTTTGAGCAGGGTGAAGCCTTGCATCTTCTCGTTCATCCGGTCGATGACCTCGATCTGTTTGAGCAGCCGGTCGGGGTCCTGCCCGTGGGTCATGGGCAGGTTCTGGGTGTGATCGGTTATGGCCAGATAGGCATAGCCCAGATCTTTTGCGGCCGCAGCCATCTCTTCCAGCGAGTCTTTGCCGTCGGTCCAATTGGTGTGGGCGTGGAGATCGCCCTTGAGCTGATCCTTCTTGATCAGGCGGGGCAGCCGGCCCTTCCCGGCTGCCTGAACCTCACCCCGGTCTTCCCGGAGTTCAGGAGGAATCAACGGCAGGTCAAGAAGGGCGTAGACCTCTTCTTCGGTCCGGCCGGCCAGTAGTGTCTGATTCTCGAAGACGCCATATTCGTTGATCTTGTATCCCCGTTCCAGGGCCAGCTTGCGCAGGGCGATATTATGGGCCTTGGAACCGGTGAAGTAGTGCAGGGCAGCCCCGTAGCTCTCATCCGGGACCACCCGCAGGTCCACCTGAATGCCCATGCGTTGAATGACGGAAGACTTGGTCCGGCCGTGGGCCACCATCTCGGCCACATCCTCGTGGTTCACGAAACGGTCCATGACCTCCTCGGGTTCGGCGGCAGTGACCAGGATGTCAATATCGCCCACGGTTTCCTTGCGACGCCGATAACTCCCGGCCACGGTCACCTGATCGACCCCGGCCGTGGAGCGGAGAAAGGCCTCCAGCGAACTGACCACCTCTTCCACCGTATCCAGCCTGAATCGCTTTTCCTCGGTTTCATGGCGGCCCAGTTCCAGGAGAATGGATTCCTGGGTCTTTTGACCGAATCCGGAGAGAGCGCTGATTTTTCCTGATTCGGCCGCTTTTTTCAGGTCAGCCGGCGTGGTCACCCCCAACTTCTCATGCAGCACTTTAACTTTTCTGGGGCCAAGCCCTGGTATGCGCATCAGGGTGGTCAATTCCGGGGAAACCCGTTTCCTGGCCTCTTCCAGGGCTGAAAGCGAGCCTGTCTGGACTATTTCTTCCATTTTTCTGGCCAGATCCTGGCCGATACCCTGAAGGCGGGTCAGGTCTTTCTGTTCTTCGATCATCCGGGAAACGCTTTCAGGAAGGCCGGTCACCGTGCGGGCCGCGTTGCGATAGGCCCTGACCCGGAAGGGACTGGCCCCTTCTATTTCCAGAAGGTCGGCCAGTTCGAGGAACATGCGCTGGATATCGGCGTTGTGTATGGGCATCGATGGCTCCGTTTGCAATCGGTTGGTTTCCGGTTTTCCCTCCTCTCTTGGTTCGGTTTGGCCTCTGACTTTCGGTCCCGGTGGCAAACCGATACCAGAATAGACCATCCCGCTGCAAATTCCAACCGCGAATCCCCTGCGCGTATGTCCGGGGGCGAACCATAACCCTGAGAAAGGATCATTCCGGCTTATCATGCGTCCTTCGGTCCAGAAGAAACACGGCAACGATGCCGCTGACGGTGACCAGCCCGGCCACCACCAGACCCGCGCCAAACGAGCCCAGATCGCCGGCCAGGGCGATCCCGGCCGGGAGGAGCCCGCCTCCGATGACCGGAGCCACCGCCAGGCTCAAGGAGAGGGCCAGGGCGCGGTTTTCAGTGCTGGAGATACGCGAGGCCATGGACAGGATAGGCGGAAAGAGGCAGGCCGAGGCCATGGCCTGGACAAAGACCGCGGGAACGAGCACGGCCTTCGGTCCAAGGCCGAGGACGACGACCGCTGTTCCGGTCAATCCCAATCCGATGGCCATGCTGGTCGACGGACTCAGGCGGTCCGTGATCCAGCCGGACAAGAGGACCATGATGATTCCCGGCACCCGGGACAGGCCCAGGACCTGATTCGCGTCGGCCAGGTCGAAGCCCCGCTCGTTGACCAGAAAAAGGGGCACCATGGCGTAAACCCCGGTCTCCACCCCCACGGCCAGACTCAACAACAGGCCCAGATACCAGAAGGACGGATTGGCCACGATTTCCCGGATGCTGGAAAGATCCGGAGGAGAAGGCCGCTGCCGGCTGTCAACCCCGAGGAACACGTAGACGCAGCCCAGGATGGCCAGCATGAGCGCCATGAAAAGATAGCCCAGCCTCCAGGATACCAGGGAGACCGCAGCCGTGGCCAGGAAGGGGACCAGGATGAGCGCGAGGTTCGGGGCCAGCTCGTGGATACCCATGGCCTTGCCCCAGTCCTGGGGCCTGACCAGGACGGTGATCAGGGAGATTCCGGAGGGGACGTACAGCCCACCGGTGATGCCGATCCCTAGAAAACCTGCATACAGGGCCCAGACCGAGCTCATGAGTCCCACTCCGGCAGTCGTGGCGGCGGTCCCCCACAGGGAGATCAGAATGCAGCGCCGGTAGCCCCACCTGCCGGCCAGGAAAGCGGAGCCCAACTGGCTGAGAAAGAACCCGATGCCCATGAAAAGGACGAACAATCCGCTCTGGAAATGACTCAGCCCCAGCTCCTCTTCTATGGCCGGAAGCAGGGGGCCTGCCATCTGCCTGGAAACAAAGTGGACAAAGAAGATGAAGGTCAGCAGGAGCACCGGACCGAGGCTTTTGTCCAGACTGGCCTCAAAGCGGCTGCGTCGGTTCAGGGATCTGTCTGGGGGCATTTTGTAATGAAAAAAAAGGCTGCACAGACTGCACAGCCTTTTTGTATTTGGTCTTGTCTGATTGAATCAGCTCTCGATCTCGATTTTTCGGGATTTGCTGCCCTCGGTCTTGGGCAGCTTTACCTTTATGATCCTTAACTTCAGAAACTTATATAAGTCGTTTTCCAGGGCTGTCAAGAGGTATCGCCTGTAACCCGCTTTAACCCTCGAATAGACAGGCCAGACGCTGTATGCCGCTTTCAAGCTTTGGCTCCGGATAGTAGGAAATGCTCAAGCGCATGAAATTAGGGCAGGAGTCGTGGGCCGAGAACCTGTTACCAGGGAGAAATCCTGCGCCCTGTTCTCTGGCCCGGGGCAGGAGCTGTTCGCAGTCTGTGCCCGGGTCGAACTTCAGCCACAAGAAGAACCCGCCGCCTGGGTCTGCAAAGACTTCAGACTGAGGGAGACAGTCCCTGACCGTCTTTTTCAGAAACCGGAGCCGCTGCCCGTAGACTTTTTGCAGGAAAATCCGGTTTCTTTCCAGCAAACCAAGGTCAATGGCCTCTTTGACCACGGCAGACGCAAAGGGGCTCAGGCCTCCGCCGCTCTGCAGAAGACCCCGCCCGGCAAAATGCCGCCACAGGGCCGGATCGGTCTGGATCCAGCCCAGACGCAACCCGGGGGCCAGGATCTTGGAAAAAGAACCCACCGAGAAAACCTTGCCGCTTCCGGCCCAGCCGGCCATCGCTGTTGGGGGAGGATCCCCGTAGGAAAGCAGGTGATAGACTTCGTCGGCCACGATAAAAAAGCCGTGCTTTTCGGCCAGCTCCACCAGGGCTTTTCTACGTTCTTGGCAGAGGGTGGTTCCGGCGGGATTGTGAAAGGTGGGGATGAGATACACGAACTTGGGCCTCGCCTGCTGCAGTTTTTCCTCCAGGGCAGAGACATCCAGACCCTGCTCGTCGAGCGGCAGACCGACCACCTCGAGATCGTGATCAGCAAAGATCTTCAACGAGAGGAAGTAGGTGGGGTCTTCACAAAAAATGGTGTCCCCGGAGCTCGTCAGCAGGGTGCAGATCAGATCGAGGGTCTGGGAGGCCCCTCCGGTTACGAATAACTGGTCGCTTTGAACCGGGCTCTGATAGGAGGAGGTTAAAAATCCGGCCAGCGAAGCTCGAAAATAGCCGTCTCCCTCCTCGGGGCCATAGGCCAGAAAATCGCCATTCGAAAGGGCAAAGAGATTTTCGGCGGCCTCTTTGACAAGGGAAAAGGGCAACAGCGAGGGACTGGGCTGGCCCACACCGAGGTCGATGATCTCGGGCCCGAGATTGAGCTGGGTCGTGCGGATCATTATTCTTTTGTAAAACCTCTTGTAAATATTTTATTTTTTTAATACAACAGATCTGATCATTCCCACTGGGAAGCGGCTGCGCTTTTGCTGCGGGTGAAACACTACCGGCGCAACAGGACTATAAACAATCCAGCCCGCAGGATCAAGGCTCATCAAGCCTCTCTTTTCACTTGCAATCAGCAACTTGGAAAGATATTGTCAGGACCAGATCGATTCCGGGTTAATACTGAGAAAGGAAAAGCTGTTGCTATGGACATCCTGTCGATTTTCAAACACACCTTGATGATCAGTTATTTTGTATTCGTGATGATGCTCCTGGTCGATTTTTTGGATATGAGCAGCAAGGGCGCCGTTTCTTTTCTCTTCAGCGGCGGCCGCTGGAGGCAGTATGCCCTGATTTCCTTTTTGGGCTCCATCCCCGGATGTCTTGGTTCATATTCGTTTGTCCAGGACGGACACGGGATGCTGCCCCTGCTGTCCTATAATCTAAATGATGCAGCGATTATCAAGGCCTTTAACCTTGTCTTCGGCCTGCTGGCGGGGGGGAGTCTTTTTTTTCTGGGCCTATAGCCATATTTCAGGGGGGAGAAGGCCTATTTTTCTCATGAAACAGGACCTGGGCTGTTTTGCTTCTTGACAACTTTTGCTCTATGGTTAAACTGATTTAATCAGGGCGCTGACCCAAGAAACAAAATTTCAGAAACCTGCCCGGCATGAAATATTCTTATTCAACCTCTCTCTCCCTCCAACTCTGAACCTGGTCCCTGTTCCGGTTTATCCAGGTTAAGAATATAGAGATGTTTGTTCTGGACATCAATCAAGACTCTAATTTATCATGAGGCCGCTATGTGTCTGGCAGTACCTGCTCAAGTAAGAGACATCGAAGACGGAATGGCCCGTTGCGCCATTCATGGGGGACAGAACTCGATCCGGGCTTCTCTCATGCTTCTGGACGAGTATGTGACTTCCGGAGATTACGTCCTGATCCATGCAGGCTTTGCCCTGCGCCGTCTCGATCGAAGCGAGGCCCTGAAGACAATGGACTTGATGCAGGAAATGGCCGGGCAGGACGCGGATTCTCTGACCTGGGGACGCCAGGACTGAACACGGGGAGATATCGCAATCTGAGCGGTCCTTTGAAACTGCTCCCAGCCATTGTCTCTGGCAGGGTCAGATAACACTTTTCGATTGTTTCCGGTCTAAATTCGCAAAGGAGATCCACGATGCCTAAGCTGAAACAAAAGATTTCTATTTTGGTTGTACTGGTCTTTTTTCTGGGAACAGGCAGCGGACTGTCCGCTTTGCCGGAATTTACCGGGCTGGCGAAAGAGGCCGGCCGGGCTGTGGTTCATATCAGCACTGTCAAGACGGTCAAGACTTCCGACAAGATGAAGCGCTTCCTAGAGCCCTTTCAGAAGAAGGGATCGCCGTTTGAGGACTTTTTCGATCAGTTCTTCGATGACGGTGTGCCCAAGGAGCGGAAGGAACGGGCTCTTGGCTCCGGTTTCATCATTTCCAGGGACGGGTATGTGGTCACCAACAATCACGTTGTTAAAAAAGCGGATGAAATAGAGGTCATTTTAAAAGGCGGCCAGGAAAAATTTCCGGCGGAAGTGGTGGGAACCGATCCGGAAACGGATCTGGCCCTGATCAAGATAGAGGCGGATCGGGACCTGCCTGTTCTGACCTTCGGTGATTCGGAACAATTGAAAGTGGGGCAATGGGTCGTGGCCATCGGCAACCCGTTCGGGCTGGACCACACGGTGACCGCCGGGATCATCAGCGCCAAAGGCCGGGTCATCGGAGCCGGGCCCTACGATGATTTTCTCCAGACCGACGCCTCGATCAATCCCGGAAACAGCGGGGGGCCGCTTCTCAACTTAAAGGGTGAAGTCATCGGCATCAATACCGCAATCGTGGCCAGTGGACAGGGTATCGGCTTTGCCATCCCCAGCGAGATGGCCAAGGGAATCATCGCCCATTTAAAAAAATACAAAAAGGTCAAACGCGGCTGGCTGGGAGTCGGCATCCAGAACGTGGATGAAAACACAGCCAGGGCCCTGGGGATGGACGAACCCAGAGGCGCTCTGGTCTCCTCTGTACAACCGGGTGATCCGGCTGATAAGGCCGGGATAGAAGTCGGAGACGTGATCGTATCCATTAATGGCGAGCCTGTTGAGGACGCCGGGGACCTGACTAGGACCATAGGGCGGTTGTCCCCGGATAAAGAGATACAAATTACGATCTGGCGAAAGGGAACCGTCAAGGAGTTTGAGGTTGTCCTGGGCGAGAGGAGCCTGCAGACGGCCGAGGCCGACAAAGAAGGGCCACAGCAAGAGCCGGCTTCAGCCGAGGTTCTGGGCCTGGATCTCAGGCCGGTCACGGAAGAGGAGGCCCAAGCCCTGGGCTTGAACCGGGCCCGGGGGCTACTTGTGACCGGAATGACCCAGAATTCGCCCGCGGTTGAAGCCGAGATCAGAACAGGGGATGTGATCCTGGAGGCCAACGGCCGGGAAGTAAATACCATGTCGGAATTGGAGCAGGTTCTCAAAGGGGATGCGGCTGAAAAGGGGGTGGTCATGTTCCTGATCAAACGACGCGGCCAAAACTTCTTCCGGACTGTGCCCCTGGATGAATAGGACCGGGCGTCCGGATCAAAACCCGGGCCGGCCACTGACGCTTCAGGCCGGCTGCAAGGTTAATCTCTATTTGAGGATTCTTGGCAAGCGGGATGATTCTCTGCATGATCTGGAATCGGTCTTTCTTCCCTTGTCCTATCCTAGAGACAGCCTGAGGCTGGAGCCGGCCGGCCCTGGTAGCGGATTGATCCTTTCCTGTTCTGAAAAGGAATTGGAAACAAAGGGGAATATCCTGTACACCTCCTACAGGCTATTTGGGGAACGAACCGGGTACTGGCCCGGCCTGAAGGTCCATTTGCAAAAGAGGATTCCCTTTGGTTCCGGATTAGGAGGGGGAAGTTCTGACGCTGCAATTTTTTTAGATTATATAAATAGGTTGCAACCTGAGAGGCAAAGGCTTCCCCGGACAGAACTTGCAGAGTTGTCCAGGCAAATCGGTTCGGATATTCCCTTTTTTCTGTATAACAGACCGGCCCTGGTCAGGGGCGCCGGAGAGAAGGTCAACCCCCTGCCCATGGATCTCAGCCGGTTTATCCTCCTCCTTGTCTGTCCCGATTGCCGGGTTTCCACCAAAGATGCATACAAAATGTGGGATGATGGTTTTACAGAGCCGGGCATACAAAAAGACTTGACACACAGGGCAAACCGGTTTAGTAAGTATCTCTGCTTTACAGGCTTTTTTTTGTACAATGATTTCGAGCAACTCGTTTTTGCCGACATACCGAAATTACGCTCTCTCAAAGAAACACTTTTCAAGACAGGAGCCGAGGCGGCGGTTCTCAGTGGTTCAGGGTCTACTATAGTCTCCTTGTTCCGTTCCAAAAGGTGTTTGTCACAAGCCTGTTCCTGGTTGTCCGACAACGGAATTACTTATTATATCAACAGGATTGGGGTGTAGCCAAGCGGTAAGGCAACGGGTTTTGGTCCCGTGATTCGGAGGTTCGAATCCTTCCACCCCAGCCAAATCCAGGGCAACAAACCAGAGAAAAATATCATAACATCGTAGAGTTCAATCCTACCTGGAGTCTTCCTTTCAGTTCCTGATTACATGTAACTTGTCGTAGACGAATGATTATTCCATGATGCAACTGCAAGAGTTTCAATACGAGATATCTGCTTGTACTTCGGCCAAGGCTTACGATTATCCGGATAAATGCAATTTTCTCGAAAAACGTTTTTTTTCGGGTTCTCGCAGGGTCAGACGGATACCCCCAGGCACCAGAGAAAAAAGGATAGAGAACGAATGAACAGCTTCGGAAATCTCAAATTGATCACCGGTACGGCCAATCCGCAATTGGCCAAGGCGATTGCCAGGCATCTTGAATGCGAACTCACCCCGGCCATTGCCCAGCCCTTCAGCGATGGTGAGATAAGGGTCGAAATCGGGGCCAATGTCCGCGGAGACGATGTCTTTGTTATTCAATCCACCTGCCGGCCCGTGAACAACAGTCTGGTAGAGCTCTGTCTTATGCTGGACGCATTGAAGAGGGCGAGCGCCAGGCGGATCACGGCAGTGGTGCCCTATTACGGTTATGCCCGTCAGGACAGGAAGGTCGTGCCCAGGGTTCCCATCAGCGCCAAAATGGTTGCCGATTTTCTAGCTGTGGCCGGAGCGGACCGACTGCTGACAATTGATCTGCATGCGGGGCAGATTCAAGGTTTTTTCGACAAACCTGTGGACAATCTCTTTGCTTCAAAGGTGCTCCTGGATTACCTGCGGGGGATGAAAAACGATCTGGTCCTGGTCTCTCCAGATGCAGGCGGTACGGAACGGGCCAGGGCCTTTGCCAAGCTGCTCAACGCCGGTCTGGCCATCGTTGACAAACGCAGGGACAGACCCAATCAGGCTACGGCCATGCATATCATCGGCCAGGTCGAGGGCAAGACAGCGGTCATTGTCGATGATATGATCGACACCGCCGGAACGCTTGTTGCCGCCGCGAATTCGCTGTTTGAAAAAGGGGCGAACTCCGTCTACGGCTGCGCCACCCATCCGGTGCTCTCCGGTCCGGCCATCGAGCGGATAAATAACTCTAAATTAAGCAGAGTCTTGGTCACGGATACCATCCCCTTGACCCCTGAAGCCGAACTATGTCCGAAAGTAGAGGTCATCTCGGTGTCTGCACTCTTTGCAGAGGCAATAAAAAACATCAATCAAGAGACCTCCATCAGCGGGTTGTTTACAAAAATCTAATGGAATAAGGAGTGATGAGCAATGGCTGAACAATATAGCCTGCGTGTTGAAAAAAGGACGGAAACCGGGAAGAATGTCATGAGCCGTTTGCGGAGCAGCGGTTATGTCCCCGGGGTCTATTATACAAAAAGCGGGGAAAATATTCAGGTTCAGGTCCCCTACGGTGAATTGGAAAGGGTCTTTGCCAAGGCTCATAAAAGCAATATTGTCGATCTGGCCATTCAGGACGGACCGGAAAAGATCAACAAACCGGTCTTGATCTGGGATATTCAGAAACACCCGGCCAAGGACTTGATGCTCCATGTCGATTTCTATGGTGTGGATCTGAAGCAGAAAATGGAGGTCGATGTCGGCCTGGAGGTGACTGGTGAGGCCAAGGGGGCAGCTGCCGGCGGCATCGTCACCTTTTACCGGGATACCATCAGGGTTAGCTGCCTTCCTTCGGCTATTCCTGATCAGATAAAGATCGATGTCTCCGAACTGGATATCAACGACTCGATCATGATTGAGGATGTCGCTCTGCCCGAGGGAGTGACCTTAAAGGAAAGCGAGGAAGGTTTTGCCGTGGTCGGGATCGCGCCTCCGGAAAAGACCCTCGAGGAAGAAGAGCTTGAAGCCGAAGCCGAAGAGGCCGAGGCCGAAGAAGGTGAAACCGAAGAAGGTGCTAAAGAATCGACTTCCGAGGAATGATTTTCTGGTAAATTTTGGTTTGAGAAACCTGACGCACTTGAATAAGATCCCGGACTGTCCGGAAAAAAGCCGACTGGCCGGGATTTTTCTCCTCCCTTTTCTTACAGTTTCCCCTTTGATCAAAGGTCATAACAGCACCCCTGGATTGAACGGCGGTTTTCACGATGCAGGCCTGTGTTTCGGATTTTTCCATCATTTGCCCGAACCGGACATGGTCCATACGGATAAAGGTTCCTGCCCAAGGTTTTTGAAACGTCGGTCTTTCCGGGATTTGACATGAGACAGTCCGCATCCGCCGGTCTTGTTGTCGGCCTTGGTAACCCGGGCAGAAGGTATGCCGGAACCAGGCACAACGTTGGTTTTTCTGTGCTGCAGAACCTGGTGGCCCCCCCGGAAGGCCGTTTTGGTGTCGTGCAGCGGATCAATGTGTATACCAAGGCCTTCGAGCTGTTCAGCTGGGAAATCGAGACGGAATCAGACAGCTGGATGCTGTGCCTGCCTTTGACTTACATGAATCGCAGCGGCCGGGCTGTGCATTCGGTCTGTACGAAATACCGCTTCAAACCGGAGCAGCTACTGGTGATCCACGACGACCTGGATTTACCCTTTGGGATTTTGCGTTTTAAATTCGATGGAGGCCTGGCCGGGCATAACGGGCTGCGATCTGTTGCCGGCGAGATCGGGAGCAGGGATTTTTACAGGCTCAGAGTGGGGATAGGACGCCCCGCTCCCGGGGTCGAAGTGGTCGACCATGTCTTGTCCCCCTTTGAAGAATCCGAGGTCAGGTCTCTGCCGGATATCTTTTTTGAGGCTGCCCGGGGCATCTTGATCTTTCGTCGCGAGGGCTTTCATAAGGCTGTGCAAACACTCCATTCGAGGACATTGAAGTAAGGCCTACCCTGTTTTGCCGGTATCTGGTTCCGGATTTCCGGATATCCTGATTCGAAAACGATGACGGATGAGCTTCTCCATAACTGCTTCTAAATCCGCAAAATTCAAATTTTCAAAGGATTTGGAACATAATTCTCGTCAGGAGGCTGAACTGTGTTTGAAATAGATGAACTCGTAGTCTATCCGGCCCAGGGAGTGGGCAAGGTTGAGGATATTCAGGGAAAGGAAATGGGCGGTTTGATGACCCGATTCTATAAAATCCGCATCCTGAGCAATAACGGTACCCTCCTGATCCCTGTGGACAATGCCGCCAATGTAGGCCTGCGCAAGGTCTGCGCTCCGGAATATGGACAGCAGATATTCGAATATCTGAAAGACTGGTCGGATTTCAAAGGCTATGCCGGCCAGAACTGGAATCGGAGATACCGGGAATATTCAGACAAGCTTAAAACAGGCGACCTGGCTGATGTAGCCTATGTCCTCAAGGAACTGATGCTCATTTCCCAGGACAAAGACCTGTCCTTTGGTGAAGGCAGGCTGATGGAACAGGCCATGGGATTGATCACCATGGAACTTGCCTATACCCTGAACAGGGAACAGGATGCAATACGTCAGGAAATAGAAGGAATTTTTTCAGATATTTTAACAAAGGATTCATGATGGAGTAAGCTGCTATGAATGTCTATGAATTGAAACAAAAAAGCATGCAGGAACTGATGGAGCTGGCCGCGGGGTACAATATTGAAAATCCCAGCAACTTGCGAAAACAGGAGCTGATTTTTTCCATACTCCAGAGCTGTGCTTCGCAAAACGGGAATATTTACGGGGAAGGTGTCCTTGAAATCCTGCCTGACGGTTTCGGATTTTTACGTTCCCCCATGTATAATTATATGCCCGGTCCGGATGATATCTATGTCTCCCCTTCCCAGATCAGAAGGTTTGGAATCCGCAAAGGGGATGTCGTTTCCGGACAGGTCAGACCTCCCAAGGAAGGAGAGCGCTACTTCGCCCTGCTCCGTGTTGAAGAAGTGGGTTACAACAGCCCAGAGGAGTCGAAAAAGCTTGTCCTTTTCGATAACTTAACTCCATTGTACCCAGAAGAAAAGTTCACTCTGGAGACCGGCCCAGCGAATTATTCTTCAAGGGTCCTGGACCTCCTGACTCCCATCGGAAAAGGTCAGCGGGGTCTCATCGTCGCTCCTCCCAGGACCGGGAAGACCATGCTTCTGCAGACCATTGCCAATTCCATCATGAGCAACCATCCCGATGCCTATTTGATCGTGCTCCTCATCGACGAACGCCCGGAAGAGGTGACCGACATGGAACGGACCGTGACCGGAGAGGTTGTCAGCTCCACCTTTGACGAGCCGCCGAACCGGCATGTCCAGGTCGCGGAAATGGTTATGGAAAAGGCCAAACGGCTGGTGGAACGGAAGAAGGATGTGGTCATTCTCCTGGACAGCATCACCAGACTGGGCCGGGCCTATAACGCCATTACCCCTTCTTCGGGGCGGGTGCTCTCCGGAGGGCTGGACGCCAATGCTCTGCAAAGGCCGAAGCGATTCTTCGGAGCGGCCAGGAATGTGGAAGAAGGGGGCAGCCTGACGATTATAGCCACAGCCCTTATCGACACCGGATCCAGAATGGACGAGGTCATTTTCGAAGAATTCAAGGGTACCGGGAACATGGAGGTCTACCTGGATCGTTTTCTGGCCGATAAACGGGTCTTTCCGGCTATCGACATCAATCGTTCCGGGACCAGAAAAGAGGAATTGCTCCTTGCCCCTGACGTGCTGAACCGGGTCTGGATCCTCAGGAAAATCCTGGCCTCGATGAACCCTGTCGATGCCATGGAATTCATTATCGACAAGATGAATGGAACCAAAAACAATCAAGTCTTTCTGGACATGATGAATAGATAGACCCTCAGGGTTTTACGAGCGAAAAGCGAAGGCATACGATTTCCGAGGAAAAATATTGAACAGCCTGCAAAAGCATTTCAAAAAATTATCGTAAAGCGACCGGTCAAGGGTTTTCGTTTTACGATTTCATATCTTATGGGAAACAAATCAAATCCCTTACCCCGATCTCCCCGGTCGCCTTCAGGCGGGCCACGTTTTATTTCCGGAAAACTCATCGTCTGGGCGGCCTGCAGTCTGTTTGTCCTTCTCCTCACTCCTGCGCATTCCCGGGGAGGCTTCTTCGATTTTTCCATCCAGGACGAGGTGGAGCTGGGCCGCGAATTCAAGGTCCTGATCAGCTCCAAGTTGCCGGTGATTCACGACCCTGAAATCAAGGGATATTTCAATGGATTGCTGCAAAAAATCAGCTCGGCCATGCCGCCTCAGCCTTTTTCCCTGAGCATCACGGTTATCAAAGACAAATCCCTGAATGCCTTTGCCGCTCCGGCCGGGTATATCTTTGTTCACAGCGGCCTGATATTGGCCATGGAAGATGAAGCTGAGCTGGCCGGGGTCATCGCCCACGAGCTGGCCCATGTCTCACAGCGCCATTTGGCCCGGCGCATGGAACAATCGAAGCTAATCTCCATCGGGACCGCAGTCGGAATCCTGGCCGGGGCCTTGCTTTCCGACTCCAAAGAGCTGGGCCGCGGGATTGCTGTCGGTTCCATGGCCGGAGGCCAGGCGGCTGCCTTGAAGTACACCAGGGACGATGAACGGGAAGCGGATCAGATCGGGGTGAAATACTTAGCCGGAGGCGGGTTTGATCCTCACGGTCTCCTGCGTTCATTCAAGCGGATCCAGCAAAGCAAGCTCCTGACCGGAGTGAACACCCCGCCGGCTTATATGCTGACACATCCCGGCATGCCCGAACGGATTGGATATCTGGAAGACCGCCTGGCCCAGGGATTCTTTGAACAGAGAACGGCAGAGGAGGATAATACAACTTTTGAAAAGATTCAGATGCTCGTCCGGTCCAAATACACAGACCCGGAAGTCGCGGTCGGTCATTACCAACGCCGGGAAGATTTGAGTTGTCTGGATTCTCTGGGACTGGGAATCGCCTTGGAAAGACAGAACAGGGTGCGCGAGGCTGAAAAATACTTTCAAAAGAGCCTGGATTGCGGCCGGGTCGACCCCCTTGTAAACAGAGAGGTGGGACGTTTTTTCTTTCTGACCGGGAAGTATGAATCGGCGCTGGCCTATTTGGAAAAATCGATTTCAAAAGATCCTGACGACTATCTCAGCCTCTACTACAAGGCCCGTATCTTGAAGGAACTCGAAAAACCCGGCCAGGCAGTTGATGTCTTGCAGCGGATCCTTGGTCATCTGCCCGAGTTGCCGGAAGTCCATTCACTGCTGGGGCAGGTCTATGGGAGAAAAGGTGATCGATTCAATGGTTTTCTGCACCTGGCCTATGCGGCCCTGTATGAGAACAACGCCAAAAAGACTGAATACTATCTCGACAAAATAAGGCCACTGGCCAAAAATCAAATGCAGCAGGAGGCCCTGGACCGTTTTCTGAGTGACTATGACAAGAGAAAGAAATTTTGGTAAGAGCGGGCTATAGTCTGCGTCTTGTACCGATCTTGCAAGAACCGCTTGGTTCTTGACTCGCCCTGCTCGATCTGAATGAAGAGAAGCTCTCCAGCGAATGATTCAAAAACTTTTTGACCGGGGCCGGGGTTGACACGAGTCCTTATTAGCAGGTAAGCATCTTCACTTGTGTGCAGCTTGAACCGAAGATCTACTATCCGCTTAAAGCCTGTGCGGCCTTGGACGCGCAAACTACAAGCGGATGACAATTTTAAATCCTATAGACCGCAGGAGGAATTATGTTTTTCGAGAGCATTGCCTATGCCATGGGACAGCCGGCCGGCGGGGCAGGGGGACAGGGGAACCCCTTGGTGGCCTTCATGCCCCTTATCATTCTCTTTGTTATTTTCTATTTTCTGCTCATTCGGCCCCAGCAGAAAAAGGCCAAAGAGCACAAAGCCATGCTCGGCAATCTGAAAAAAGGCGACAAGGTCATCACCGGCGGAGGACTCTACGGCCGGATAACGGCAATCAATGACGACGTGATC
Source organism: Desulfohalobiaceae bacterium (assembly GCA_021737615.1). Lineage (GTDB taxonomy): Bacteria > Desulfobacterota > Desulfovibrionia > Desulfovibrionales > Desulfothermaceae > JAABTT01. The sequence continues at coordinate 23,666 of JAIPDR010000025.1, forward strand.
TCTCTGGATCTTGGCAACAACCTGCAGGTCAAAGTCAACAGGGGTTATATCTCTTCTTTGACCGATAAAAAGATCGTCACTGAAGGCAAGAAAGAAAAGAAGGCCCAGGAGTAGCGGGAAGGATTCCCGGGTGTGAGACTGTAAGACCGGAAAAAGGCCGATATCATGAACAACAGTTTGCGTTGGAGAGTAGTCCTGGCGGTTTTGGTGCTCGGGCTGGGGTTAGTCTACGCCCTTCCCTCATTTCTTTCTCCCGGGAATGTTCTGCATGGATTTCTACCTGACAAAGAAGTCAATCTCGGCCTGGACCTCAAAGGCGGACTCAATTTGACCCTCGGGGTGGACATGGACAAGGCCATGAGCAATACCCTGGATCAGTTGGGCGAAGAGCTCAGATCCGAAGCCAGAGAGAAAAACATCCTCATCCTGCGCCCCCGGGCCGTCCAGGAAAACAGCCTGCAGTTTTTGCTGCTCGACGGCCAGAAATCCGAAGAACTTAATGACCTTATTGAAAAGTATTACAGTGAACAGGCGAGCATCAGTCAAGTCAAGGACCTGGATGGCGGAGAAAAGAAGCAGTATGTTCTGAGCCTGACCCCTGAATACATAAAAAAGGTCAAGAAGCAGACTATTGATCAGGTCCTGAAAGTCATCCGTAACCGTATCGACCAGTTCGGCGTGACCGAACCCGATATCCGGCGCCTGCAGCAGGACCGGCTCCAGGTGCAGCTGCCTGGTATGGAGAATGCCCAGCGCGCGGTGCAGCTCATCCAGAAAACCGCCCTCCTGGAATTCAAACTGGTCGACGATGATCTGGACCCGCAGGAAGCCGTTTCCGGAAGCGTCCCTCCGGGGCGGGAGCTGGCCTATCTCCAGAAGCGGCGCGCCGACGGCACCTATGCCAAGCAGCCCATCGTCCTGGAGGAAAAGGTTCTGATGACGGGCAAGTACATAACCGACGCCCAGGTCGCCTTCAACGAATTCGGCCAGGCCTATGTCGCCCTGACCTTCGACAGGCGGGGGGGCAGAATCTTCGAGCGGGTCACCGGCGACAATGTCCACAGGCGGATGGCCATTGTTCTGGATAACAAGGTCTATTCGGCTCCGACCATTCAGGAGAAGATCGGCGGCGGCCGGGCGAGTATCACCGGGCAGTTTTCCCCTGAAGAGGCCCATGACCTGGCCATTGTACTCCGGGCCGGTTCTCTGCCGGCCCCGGTGAAGATACTCCAGGAAAGGAGCGTCGGGGCCTCTCTCGGACAGCAGTCCATAGACCAGGGAATATTTTCCATGATTGTCGGCGGGATCCTGGTCCTGATCTTCATGCTGGTCTATTACGGTTTCGGCGGCGTCATCGTCGATATCCTCCTCGGACTGAACATCGTGCTCATCCTGGGTGTTCTGGCCGGCTTCGGGGCCACCCTGACCCTGCCGGGGATTGCCGGGATGATTCTGATCATCGGCATGGCGGTCGACGCCAGCGTCCTCATCTTCGAAAGGATAAGAGAGGAGATGCGGATGGGGCTGAGCCCTGCCAAAGCCGTGGATGAAGGCTTTTCCAGAGCGACCCTGACCATTGTCGATGCCAACGTGACCACCGTCATGGCCGCGATCATCCTCTATCAATTCGGCACCGGACCGATCCGCGGTTTTGCGGTGACCTTGTCCATCGGTGTCCTGGCCTCCATGTTCACAGCCATCTTTGTGGCCAGAATCTTCTTCGATCTGTGGGTCCAAAGGCGGCTGCCCTTCGGGGAATTAAAATTATAAAGGCTGAAGACAGAGGTCGGACGTCAGATTTTTATTCATGTCGGCCCTACAGGCCAAAGTGATGAAACCTAAAAAACGAATGAGGTCACTATGGGCCTGCAGTTTGTGAATCCCGGTAGTGCTATTGATTTTATGGGCAAAAGAAAATTGGCCCTGTATGTATCGGCTGCCGTGCTGCTACTTGGCGTTGTTTCTTTGCTTTACAGAGGAGGTCTGCAATACGGCATCGATTTCGCCGGAGGCATAAACATCCAGGTTAAATTTTATCAGGACGTTGAACTGAAAAAGGTCAAAGAGGCCCTGAGCCGGAGCGGATTAGCGGAAATGCGGGTGCAGCGCTTTGGAATGCACGCAGACAACGAATATCTCCTGCGTATTTCCGCCCTGGACCAAAAGGCGGAAGATCTGCGCCGGATCGTCAGTCAGGGGCTGGAGCAGAACATGGCTTCAGGCTTCGATATTCAGAGGTTGGAAATGGTCGGGCCCAAAGTCGGCTCGGACCTGAAAAACAAGGCCCTGCAGGCTCTATTCTATGCGGTCCTTCTTATTTCGATCTATATCTCGGGCCGCTTCGAGCAGAAATGGATAACCGCCGGCATCCTGGCTTTGGGCTTGTTGACCGGGCTGTACCTTCTGGAACTGCTGGCTGTTCCCCTTGTTTTTTTGATCCTGGCCGCGCTTTTGATCACCATTGGAATGTGCTGGTATTTAAGGCTCAACTACGCCCTGGGCGCGGTCGTGGCCCTGGTCCACGACGTCCTGATCACGGTCGGTATTTTCTCCCTGCTTGGCAAGGAGTTCGATCTGACCACCGTGGCCGCCTTGTTGACCATCATCGGCTACTCCTTAAACGACACCATCGTGGTCTTCGACAGGATCAGGGAAAACCTGAGATCCAGGAAGGACAAGGCGCTCAGACACATTGTCAATGCAAGCGTCAATCAGACCCTGAGCCGGACCCTGCTGACCTCGGGGACGACCCTGCTGGTTGTCCTGTCCCTCTTTTTCCTGGGCGGCGGGGTGATCCACGACTTTGCCCTGGCCCTTCTCATAGGGATCGTTGTCGGGACCTACTCCTCCATCTATATTGCCAGCTCCCTGCTTTTGGGCATCGGGCCAACTCCTGAGGCCGAGCGGGAGACAGTCGTGGTCAGCGCCGAAGTCTGAGTGCAGCAGGGCCGTAATCCGTGAACCTTTTTTGAGGCGAGGTTATCCCATGATCAGAATCAATGAGCATTACCTGAAGCTCCAGTCTTCGTATCTCTTTGCCGAAATCAAGAAGCGCATGCGGGACTTTCAGGAGATGCACCCGGATCAGGAAATGATCAGACTCGGCATCGGAGACGTCACCCGCGGTCTGCCGTCCGCCTGTGTCCGGGCCATGCAGCAGGCGGTTTCGGAAATGGCCGATAACGCCACGTTCCGTGGCTACGGCCCAGAGCAGGGCTATGATTTTCTGCGGGAAAAAATAGCCCGCCACGATTTCCAGGATCGGGGCGCTGATATTGCGGCGGATGAAATCTTTATCAGCGATGGATCCAAGTGCGATAGCGGAAACTTTCAGGAGCTGCTGGCCCGGGATGCGGTCGTGGCCCTGCCTGATCCGGTCTATCCCGTGTACCTTGATACGAACATCATGGCCGGCCGGACCGGGGAGTATGCCAATGGCCGCTATCAGGGCGTGGTCTACCTCGATTGCACGAAAGAGAACCGGTTTGTTCCAAGCCTTCCGGATCAGCCTGTAGACATCATTTACCTCTGTTTTCCCAACAACCCGACCGGGGCCTCGATAGACAAGCAGGGTCTCGGGAAATGGGTGGATTTTGCCCGGAGAAACAAGGCTCTGATCCTCTTTGACGCCGCCTATGAGATCTTTATACAGGACGAGGGCCTGCCTCATTCCATCTTCGAAATCGAAGGGGCTCGCGAAGTGGCCGTGGAGTTCAGGAGCTTTTCCAAAACAGCGGGTTTCACCGGAACCAGGTGCGCCTACACCGTGGTCCCCAAAGACTGCATGGCCTATACCTCCGGTTCAAAACCCGTTTCTCTGCATGATCTTTGGTTCCGCCGGCAGAGCACCAAATTCAACGGGGTCTCCTACCCGGTCCAGAGGGCTGCCGAGGCAGTCTACTCTCCGGCCGGCCGGGACCAGGTGCGCGAATTCGCCCAGTCCTATCTGGACAATGCGAAACTGATCAGAAGGAGCCTGCAGGAGATGGGCTTTGATTGCGTGGGCGGGATCCATTCTCCCTACATCTGGATAGACGGACAGAGAGACGCCTGGGAGTTTTTCGATCTCCTGCTCAATAAGGCCGGGGTGGTCTGTACCCCCGGGGTGGGCTTCGGCCGGTGCGGTCAGGGATACATCAGGCTCAGCGCCTTTAACAGCCGCGAGAATGTCGAGAAGGCAGTGGAAAGGATCGGGAAGGCGCTTTGATTATTCGGTTTGCGCTTCTCCGCTCAAAAGCCCGGCAGCGCCAGCCGGATAAGCCTCCTTTCTTGTCTGCTTAATCGAAAACCGGAATCAACAACCGAAAATTTAATATGTCTACAAACAACCGGACCACTGTTGCCGAGGCCCTGGCTGCCAGGCAATCCCTTGAAAACATATTCATCCAGGGTTGGATCCGAACCAAGCGGGACTCCAAGGGGTTTTCCTTTTTGGAGATCAACGACGGCAGCTGCCTGAAGAATCTGCAAGTCATAGTTGATCAGAAGGTACCCGGGTATAAACAGGTCCAGGAGTTAGGGACCGGGGCCTCGGTCAGTGTTTCGGGCAGACATGTCGAATCCCCGGGCAAAGGGCAGAATTGGGAATTGCAGGCCGACCGGGTTGAGGTCCTGGGTGCGGCCGATCCGGAGACTTATCCTCTGCAGAAGAAGCGCCATTCCGACGAATTCCTGCGAAGTATCGCGCAGCTCAGGCCGCGAACCAACAAATACGGGGCCATGGCCCGGATCCGCTCGGAACTGTCTTTTGCCTTTCACCACTACTTTCATGAACACGGCTATTACTATATCCACAGCCCCGTTTTGACCGGTTTGGATTGTGAAGGAGCCGGAGAGCTCTTTCGAGTCACCTGCCTCGATCCTGACCAGTACTCGGCAGACCCGCAAGTCATGGCAGAGGACTTTTTCGGGCAACCGGCTTACCTGACCGTGTCCGGGCAATTGACGGCAGAGGTCATGGCCTGTTCCCTGGGAAAAGTCTATACCTTCGGGCCCACTTTTCGCGCTGAAAATTCGAACACCCCCAGGCATGCCGCGGAATTCTGGATGATAGAGCCCGAAGTGGCCTTTGCCGATCTAGGAGACATCATCGATCTGGCCGAGGACCTGATCAAATCAGTTATTGCCGGAGTCAGGAAGAACAGGCAGGAGGACCTCGACCTTTTTGCCAGGTTTGTGGACAAGGAATTGAACCGGAACCTGGACAATGTGCTCGACAATGAATTCGTCCGCCTGCCGTATGAAGAAGCAGTGGCTGTCTTGAAAGAAGTCCGGGGGAAAAAGAAATTCGAGTACCCTGTCGACCTTGGAACCGATCTGCAGACCGAACACGAACGCTACCTGGTGGAAGAGCATTTTCAGAAACCTGTGGTCGTCTATGATTACCCCACGCAGATCAAGCCCTTTTACATGCGGGTCAATGAGCGCGGCAATACGGTTGCGGCCATGGACGTGCTTTTGCCCCGGGTGGGTGAAGTGGTCGGCGGCAGCCAGCGGGAAGAGCGGCTTGAGGTTCTGCAAGAGAGAATGCAGGACCTGGGGATGCGTGTCGAGGACTACAGCTGGTATCTGGATCTGCGCAGATTCGGCACCGTGCCCCACTCCGGCTTCGGACTCGGATTTGAACGGCTGCTCATGTTTTTGACCGGTGTCCACAACATTCGGGATGTCCTGCCCTTTCCCCGCACCCCCAAACATCTTCAGTTCTGATACATTCTTTCTCCCCGAATCCAGCCGTCTTTGAAAATGTGAAATTTGATTCACTTTTGCACAGGCAAAAGTGAATCAAATTTCACATTTGGATACATCAGGTCTAGCCTGCCTTTAATTAAACCACTTATTTCCAAATTCTTACAAGAAAAAGACTGCCCCTTGCCTGGCACAAATCCTGCAGGCGGCTAGCAGGGAGGATCGAAATATTCTCCTGATGTTCAACGACTTACTCCCCCATTTACTAGAAAGAAGAATACGGAGACATGATGATTTCGTCCATTCTTGTTATCAGCCAGGATGAATTCCAGGGCGCGAACCTTACGAATTTTATACAGAATGAACTAGATTATTATTGTGAGCGCTGCGATTTTCAGGAGAATTTCGGTCCCTGCAAGGACGATACCCAGGACAAGGCCTTGTATCTCTGGGATTATCTGGGAAATAAAGCCGATTATTTCTGGTGGGTTAAAAAAGTAGTAAACGCTGGAGGCAGTGAAGCCTCCTTTTTTACCATCTATAACGTCCCCAAAGAGTTGAAAATAGAGGACCAGCTTCTAGAAGCCGGTGTGCATGGTATCTTTTATGAAGGTCAAGATCTGACGGTCTTGACCAAAGGAATCAATACCATTTTAGGAGGTGAGCTCTGGTATCCACGAAAAGTCATGACCGAGTTTATCAACAACAAATTCAAAAAGAACGATCGGCCGAGCAGGAGAAGCACAGCAGATGTTTTGACTTCAAGGGAGGAGGAGATCCTGGCTTTGATCGCGGCCGGGAAGATGAATGTCGAAATTGCCGAAAACCTCTTTATCAGCCAAAGCACGGTCAAGACTCATGTCTACAATATCTTTCAAAAAATTCATGTCCAAAACAGGGTTCAGGCCGCGCTCTGGGCCGCGAACAAGAAAAAGCGGTATCCTTAAGGGATTTGTTCAAGGGCGGCCCCAATTTCCCGGCTGAGCTCCCTGACGAGCCCGCTCATGGCCGCGACTGTTCTTTCTTGGTCCTTTGTCTCCAGGTCCCGCCGGAACACCGAATCTTTTCTCTTCAATACCCTGTCCTTTTCCTGATCCAACAGAGTCCAGGCAACATGAAGGACAACCGCTCCTGACCGATCGGCATCAAATCTCTTTACCTGGACCGGGATTCTGTAGGACGCAGGGGATTGGCCTTTTTCCGGAAAAACGACTACCTGCGCCGTCTTGAACTGACTGGAGAGGTCTTGGGCCAGGACCCTGGTAAGATTCGTCTGAAAAGGTTCGGCCCAGTGATCCAGATTCTTCAACTGCAGCCGGTGCTCGGAGATCCTGGCCACAATCTGGGGTCGATCCAGATAGGGGGGGATCCGGACTGGCCCGAGGCTGATCACCTGGAGACCTTTTTTTGGGGAAAGCGTTCTCTCCACTCCGGCAAAAGGTTCAGAGGTCAAAAGATAGTATCTGGTGGGAGGGGAGGAAGTCGCGCAGGACGAAAGGAAAAGAGGGATCATGACGAGAAGGCAGGCCGGACAAAATTTCCAGAATAAACTGCTCATGGATACACTCCTTCAATATCCCTGTTTCCCCTTGAAAAGGGACTCTGGATGACGTTCGAGATAATCGGTCAGGTTACGTATAGACCGTGCAGCCCTGGATAATTCCTGCAGGGTGTTGGTCAGCTCGAAACGCATGGCGGAGTCTTCGCCGGTTACCTCCTGCAGTGCGGCCAGAGACTCTTCGGTCTGCTGCA
>JAIPDR010000026.1 GCA_021737615.1 Desulfohalobiaceae bacterium
GGTTTATCAATTTAAGTTTCTTATCCTTACGCCAGCCCTTGATCTGGCGCTCTCTGGCGGCGGCCTTGTACTTGTCAGGGTATGACTCCGAGTAGAGCAGTTCGGCCTGGTGCTGTTGCATACGATGATTTAAATCGGTAGTGATTCCAGTATATAGCATACCCTGTTTATTGCAGATGTAGACGTACCACATAAAAAAAGCCCGATCTAAAAATCGGGCGATTATTTTCTGGCTCCCCGGGACGGACTTGAACCGCCAACCTAGTGATTAACAGTCACCCGCTCTGCCAATTGAGCTACCGGGGATCGAAGCGAACGAAGAATCTTGTACCTGATCCTCAACCAGAGGTCAAGTCTTTTTCTTGGGGGATTTGCTGTTGCCAACCATCACGATTTCCTGGCGGATGGTTTCTTCCCGCCCGGGCTGTCCGCAGCCTCGTCCGGGGTCTCTTTGGGTGCGGCCTTTTTCGCTTCAAGGCTTTCCTTGATCTGGCTGCGTTCCTCTTTGGTCTTGGGCACCAGCCGGAGCTGCGGCACCAGGACCTTGGTCACCGGATAGACCTCTTCCACTTCCTTTAGGAGCTCCTGATCCGGGTTTTTTTCATCCAGTTCCTGGACGATCTCCAGGGTCCCGTCGTACTTTTTCAGTATATACATCTTCTGTCTCCTTGGTTTGAGTTCAGTGACGATTCGCGACAAAAAAGGGGATATGGAGAGCATTCGCAGATCGGTCCGGCTGAGGACCCTGCAGGGAAAATCAGGGCAGGCCGGACAGCTGAGAAAGGCGGAAAACCTTTTGTGGACCGGGCAGAAAATGCTCCGGTTGATGATGCTGAGCGGGTCGTCGGGGTCATAGTCGAAGAGTTTTTTATCCATAGGATGTTGTATTGGAACAGGTCGCCTGCTGGAAAAAATCCCCGGGAAAACGGCGCCGCTTCACTGGCATCGGGCACATGGACAAGAGGAGAAGCAAAATGTATGCTCCTTTGAAGCACTTGCCAAGTGGTTTCATAGATTTGAAAATTAGTCAAGAAGTCCTGGTTGAAAAGGGCTCCGGGGATGGTGAACCCGGAACCGCGAAACCTGTTTTTTTGGAGAAGACATGCGGGGACAGACCGTTTTTTTTCTCGTTTTCCTGGTTGCCTGGCTGGTTCCGGCTCATTTAGCCCTGGCCGGGACCGGGAGCCTGGAGATAAGGGCCCCCGCAAGAGTCTCTCAGGGTGACCCGTTTCTGGTGCGGATCGATTCAGCGGTTGGCTTTAATGAGGTGATCCTGACCTGGTCCGGCCGAAGCATCCCTTTGCCCCTGTCCTTTGAAGATAACCACTACAGCGGCAAGCTGCTTCTCGGCACAGATGTCAAGGATCAGTCCCTGGGAACGAAAATCCTGGCGGTTCGGGCCGAGAAATACGGCCTGGCGCAGTCGCGGCGAAAAGAGATCCTGGTGGTCAAGAGGCAGGCCCCGGTCCAGAGGCTGACCCTGCCGCAGGATATGGTCTCCTTGAGCAGGGAGGCCCTGAACAGGCACCGTAAGGAAAAGCGGGAAGTCGCCGCGGTCTTTAGCCGATTGTCCGGTGAACGGCTGTGGTCCTGTCCTTTTCAGTTACCGGCTCGCGGCGGGATTTCGAGCGCCTACGGCCTGAAGCGGATTTTAAACGGACAGCCCCGGTCGCCGCACCGGGGGCTCGACCTCAGAAGCGGCGACCGGGCGCCTGTCTCGGCCTGCAATGACGGCCGCATCGCCTTGATCGCCGAACACTACTTCGCAGGCCGCAGCATCTACATCGATCACGGTCTGGGCGTGGTCAGCATGTACTTCCATCTCTCCGGGGTCGAGGTCCGGGAGGGGGAGAGAGTAAAAAAGGGGCAGCTCATCGGCCGAACCGGTTCCAGCGGCCGGGCGACCGGGCCCCATCTGCACTTCGGGCTGAGCCTGCAGGGAGCCCTGGTGGACCCGGTTCCTCTCTTCGATCCGGCTTGCGGGTCCGGATTTTGAGGTTGATTTCCAGCGAAAATATGGGTAGATCTCTTTAGTTCCAGAACGGAGGACAGCAGTCGACAGCTGCCAACCTAAAATTTAAAAGGAGGAACCACGATGTTCAGGAAATGGTTATGGCTGGCAATCATCGTACAGGCTTTGCTCATTGGCTCGGCCGGGTCCGGTCTCGCCGGGAAGGTCTACATCAACGGCATCGACGCCAACTACCCGCCGTTTACCTTCATCAATGCCAAAGGCGAGCCGGACGGCCTCGATGTCAAGGCGGTCAACTGGATAGCCGAGGAAATGGGCTTCGAGGTCAAACATCAACCCACGGAATGGGACGCCATCATCCCCAGCCTCCGGAAGAAGAAGATCGACTTCATCGCCTCCGGTATGACCGTCACCGAGGAGCGGAAAGAAGCGGTCAATTTCACTATTCCCTATAATGAGACCATCATGGTCCTCGTGGCCGGGAAAGATTCCGACCTGACCGTTGAACAGGCCATGCAAAGCGGCGTAAGATGGGGAGTTCAGCGCGGCACCTCGGAGGCCAAGTGGATCGAGGACAATCTTCTGCAAAAAGGTAAGGAATTCGAACTGGTCCATTACGATTCAGCCCCTCTGGCCATGGAGGACATCGTCAACGGACGGATCGACTGCGCCGCCGTTTCCACGACCTCGGCCAATGAAATCATGGACAAGGGTGTGCCGGTCAAGATCCTGGGGAAATACGGCCAGCCCGACGACACCGTGGCCTATGCCGTGCGCAAGGAAGACACCGAGCTCTTGAACATGCTGAATAAGGGCCTGAAACGGCTGATGGCCACAGACTACTGGCAGGAACTTAACGAGAAGTACAAGCTGAAATAGGGACTTCAGACCGATAAGAAAGCAGAAAGATCCTTGTTGCAAAATCTCTTTACGCTCTAGCCAGTCAACCCCCGGCCTGTCCGGGGGTGTCTGTTTTTTAAGGAATATCCTCTATGTCCCCCGGAATCCTGGCGGTCAAACAAGGTCTTCCCTACCTCCTGCAGGGAGCCCTGATCAATCTGGCGGTGGTGGTCGGGGCTCTGGTTCTGGGTTGTTTTCTGGGCCTGCCCGTGGCCGTGGGCCAGGTTTACGGACCCAGATGGCTCAACCGGCTGCTTGCCTTCTATGTCTGGTTCTTCCGGGGAGTGCCCCTTTTGGTCCTCTTGTTTCTCTTTTATTTCGGATTGTTCTCCTATCTGGAGATCAATGTTTCGGCCTTTACCGTGGGCATCCTGGTCCTGAGCCTCATCAGTTCGGCCTATCAGTCCCAGTTCATCCGGGGGGCGATTCTGTCCCTGCCCGAGGGGCAGATGAAGGCGGCCCTGTCCCTGGGAATGAGCAAAAAAAAGGCGGTGGTGTCCATCATCCTGCCCCAGGCCCTGAGAATGACCGTTCCCGGATGGTCGAACGAATATTCGATCATTCTCAAGGATTCCGCAGTGACCTACGCCCTGGGGGTGGCCGAACTCATGGCCCGGGCCCACCATGTGGCTTCCAGGACCTACCAGCACCTGCACCTGTACATAGCGGCCGGTTTCATCTTTTTGATCATGACCTATTTCGGGACCAAGATCCTGGCCGTCATCCAGGAAAAAGTCAAAATACCGGGTTACTCCAGATAAAATAGGAAAGCCAATGCAGCCGATACTAAGCGCGGAGAATATCCATATCAAGCTGGGAGGGCAGGAGATCGTCAAGGGGGTCTCCCTGAGCGTCGAACAGCGGGAGATCAAAGTGCTCATCGGACCTTCCGGGGCCGGGAAAAGCACGTTTCTGCAGAGCCTCAACTTCCTGGTTCTACCGGAACAGGGCAGCGTCAGTCTCGAAGGGCACCCGGTTAATCCCGAAAACAAAAAAGAGCTGTATGCCCATCGGCAGCAAGTGGGAATGATCTTTCAGGATTTCAATCTATTCGATCACCTGACCGCTCTCGACAACACCGCGGTCGGCCTCATCCGGGTCAAGGGGCTCAAGAAGAAACAGGCCCGGGAAAGGGGCATGGCCGAACTGGCAAGAGTGGGTCTGGAAAAACAGGCCGGCCAGTATCCGGCCGAACTCTCCGGAGGCCAGAAGCAGCGGGTCTCCATAGCCAGGTCTCTGACCATGGACCCCAAGGTCATGCTGCTGGACGAACCGACCTCGGCCCTGGATCCGGAGCTGATCGGAGGAGTGCACGGGGTTATCAAGGATCTGGCCGAGGCCGGAATGACCATGCTCATCGTCACCCATCAGCTCTATTTCGCCAGTTCTCTGGCCAATGAGATCGTTTTTATGGAAAACGGGAAGATCCTGGAGCAGGGGCAGCCGGAGAAGATCCTGAACCAGGCCGAACACGCCAGGACCAGGGAGTTCTGTTCCAAGATAACAAAAATGGGGACCAGCGGTTAGGCATGCACCCGGAAATCCTTTATATCCTGAACAGGGTCCTGCCCGAATTGATGCAGGGACTGTGGATCAGCATCCAGTTGATCATCCCCTCGGTCCTGGTGGGAATCTTCATGGGGGTCCTGTCCAGCACCATGGCCGTCTTCGGTCATCCCCTGCTGAAACTGCTGGCCCGGTCCTATGTCCTTCTCTTTCGCGGCTTTCCCCTCTTGATCCAGCTCTACATCTGGTATTTCGGCATGCCCAGACTAGGCATCTACTTAAGCCCGATGACCGCGGCCATCCTGGGTTTTTCCCTCTGCAGCGGGGCCTATCAGTCCGAATACATCAGAGGGGCCCTCTTATCCATAAAGAGCGGCCAGTTACTGGCGGCCTATTCCCTGGGACTAAGCAGATTCAAAACCATCTTCTGGATCATCCTGCCTCAGGCCCTGCGCCGGGCCTTGCCCGGCTGCAGCAACGAGATCATCTATCTCATCAAATACTCCTCACTGGCCTACATGGTCACCTGCATCGAGCTGACCGGGAAAGGGAAGATCCTGGCTTCCGCCTCTTTTAAGTACACCGAGGTCTTTTTGATCGTCGGAGTCATTTATCTGATCATCGTCTATTTCGTCAGCTCTCTTCTCTCCTTTCTGGAAAACAGACTGGCTGTTCCCGGGTTTGAAAAATGAAACAACCGCTCCCTGCAGTCGCTTGATTATGGGGACGAAGGCAGGGATGGAAGAGAATGTTTTCCTTTCCGCCCTGGCGACCCTCCCAGGGCGGAAGGTCCAGCCGCTGTCGCGGCAAGGACCGGGTTGCTTTCGCGCCTATGTCAGCCATGCCAGAGACAGAGCTGACGCCTGCCTTTTTCTCTGCCTGAAACCGTGAACCCGGAACCTGAATTCTTATCCGTTCCGGAAACTCTTCTTTTCGAATCGTGAAGCAAAAAAGACTTGACAACGGAATCTATTTCGAATAGAAAGGATTTTTATGCACGTATCAACATATCTTTATATTTTGCTAAATGAATATCATAAGAATATTCAAAGCCCTGGCCGATGAGACCCGGCTGCGGCTGTTTTTTGTCCTGCTGCAGCATGAATTGAACGTAAACGAGCTGGTTCAGGTCATGAACATGGGGCAGTCCAGGATCTCCAGGCACTTGAAGGTCTTGACTGAATGCAGCCTGCTTTCCTGCAGGAGGGACGGAATCTTCGTCTACTACCATGCCCCGCGTCAGGACAGAAACAGGGACCTGATCCGCTTTTGCCTTCAAGCCCTTGAAAACGAGCCTAAGTACGGCCGGATCCTGGAAGCGGCCGCCGGCGTCATTGAACAGCGCAAACAGCGGACCAGGACCTTTTTCAACCGAGTGGCGGATTATTGGGAAGCCCTGAAACGGGACATCCTGGGAGGCCTGGATCTGGCCGCGGTCGTCTTGGACAACATTCCCGGAACCCGGGTCCTTGTTGATCTCGGCTGCGGCACGGGAGAACTCCTGACCGGGTTATCCCGGAAAGGGGACAAGGTCATCGGCGTGGACAGCTCCCCCGAGATGCTGGCCAGAGCCAGGGCCTCCGGTCTCGCGGAACGAAACGGGATTGAACTCAGACTGGGGGAGCTGGAACATCTGCCTCTCTCAGACCGGGAGGCCGGGGCAGCGGTCTTGAACATGGTCCTGCACCACCTTCCGGTGCCGGCTGCCGGCATCAGGGAGGCAGCCAGAGTCCTGGAGCCGGGCGGTCTTTTCCTGATCACCGATTTTGCCAAGCACGAGCAGGAGGAGATCCGGAAGAAGTACGGCGGTGTCTGGCTGGGCTTTACCAGAAATGAAATCGAGCAATGGCTGGAGGAAGCCGGTTTTGTGCTGCAGGATTTCCAGGAGCATCCTGTTGGTCATGGCTTGATGATACATGTGTATAGGGCAAGGAAATTGTAATTTGCGCAATTTGCCAGCAGCGGTTAGCCGTTAGCATGAGAAGAAAGGACGTAAGCTTTCGAGAAACCCAAAGCGGTAAAGAGGTTGCCGGTTCTATTCAAGAAACTGACGGCTAAAAATTAAACGCAACAGTTTAGAAATTGTAACTCAATCAAGGAGGCAGCATGGATACCACGGACAAATACGAAGTCTTGGACATGGACCTGGCAGCTCAGGGCAAGAATAACCTGGAGCTGGCCGAGCTGAACATGGGCGCCCTGTTGGAAGTCAGAAAGCGGTTTGTCAAAGAAAAGCCGCTCAAAGGGGTCAAAATCGGCCTGGCCCTGCATGTGACCAAAGAAACCGGCATCCTGGTCAGGACACTGATTGCGGGCGGTGCGGATGTGGCTATCACCGGCTGCAACCCTTTGTCCACCCAGAACGACGTGGCCGCAGCCCTGGCCGAAGAAGGGGTCAAGGTCTGGGCCTACAAGGGAGAGACCAACGAGGATTACTACCGCTATCTGAACAACGTCATCAAGTTCGGCCCGCAGATCACCATCGACGACGGCTGCGACCTCGTTTCCGAGATCCACAAGAGCTATCCGGAAATGATCAAGGACATCATCTGCGGCTGCGAGGAGACCACCACCGGGATCATCCGCCTGAAGGCCATGGAAAAGGACAAGGCCTTGAAGTATCCGATGATTGCGGTCAACGACAACAAGACCAAGCACCTGGTGGACAATTTCTACGGGACCGGCCAGTCCACCATCGACGGGATCACCAGAGCCACGAATCTGCTCTATGCAGGCAAGGCCTTTGTGGTCTGCGGTTATGGAAGCTGCGGCCGGGGCGTGGCCCAGAAGGCCAGAGGACTGGGGGCCAACGTTATTGTCACGGAATGCGACCGCTTCCGCGCCCTCCAGGCCGCCTACGACGGTTTCAGGGTCATGCCCATGGCCGAAGCAGCAGGCCTGGGGCACGTGTTTTGTTCGGTGACCGGAAACAAGCACGTCATTAGTTTCGAACATATGAAAAAGATGAAGAATGGGGCCATCATGGCCAATTCCGGACATTTCGATATCGAGATCGAACTCGCCGCCCTGGCCGACAAGGCCTCATCCGTGAGAACGGTCAGGCCTTCCATGCAAGAGTATATCCTGGACGGGAAAAAGCTCTTTGTTCTGGGAGAGGGCAGACTGATCAACCTGGCCGCTGCAGAAGGGCATCCCAGTGAGGTCATGTCCACCTCCTTCTGCGGCCAGGCCCTGGCCTGCGAATACGGGGTCAAGAACAGGGACTCCATGAAACCGGAAGTGATACAGCTCCCGGAAAGCCTGGATGATGAAATCGCAGGGCTGCAGCTAACGGCCATGGGGTTGTCCATCGACACCATGACTCCTGAGCAGAGCAAGTATCTTGATTCCTGGGAGGAAGGCACATAAACCAAAAATTCCGGTTCAGAAACCGGAATTTTTGGTTATATCTAAATCGAGCGGGTCTGCCCGCTCGATTTAGGTTCTTCGAAGTACTGGACCTGATAGGTCAGGATCTCCGGATGCTCGGTCTTCCAGGCATTGGCAGCCAGGCCTGCTTTCAGGCAGAGCTGGCTCAGGAATTGCTCCGCCTCCGGCAGCTGCTCCCAGACCTGGGGCAGAAAGGTGGATTTGGCCATGCCTTTTTTCAGGATGACCCCGTCGACCTTGGGCCGGAGCTTGTGGACAAGGTCCGGCCCGTCCGTGTAGTCCAAGGGCTGCGGTTCGCTGAGCACGCTGACTTCGATGTGGGTCTCTATAAGCTCCCGGGCCGTAAGCGGTGGAAACCTGGGGTCGTGCAGGGCGGCGTTGACCGCGTTTTCCTTGACGCTTTCGACTATGGACTTTTCCGCGGCCAGGGACCCGATGCAGCCGCGAAGTCTGTCCCTGATGTGCAGGCAGATAAAGGTCCCCTGTTTTTTCTGGAGCCTCGGTTCTGAAAGGGTCTCTCGGACATCGCCATCCAGGGGGCGGTCTGTTTTGTGCAGGTGATTCTCCAGGGTCAATCTGGCCAGTTTGACCAGGGCCTGTCCCTGCTCCCCGCTAAGCTTCCCTCCTCGATCTTTAGTGGTCGGCATAGCCTCTGACTCCTTATGCGTATCTGCATCGTTATAATATCTCTAATCTCACCCATCCAGGCGGGCGAGGATCTCTTTCCTGGTGTGGACCGGGCCTTTTCCTATCCCGGGGCATTGGGATGCCGCCTGCTTCCAGGCGTACCGGCTGCGCAGGTTCTTGAACCAGAAGGGCCAGGTCCGGCACTGCACGGGGCGCACCGGGTAAATGCGGCAGCCGCTCGAATAAAGGAGGCAGTTGCCGCAGGCATCCTCTTTGATGCTGTAGCTGTCCCGGAAAGGGTAGAGCAGGTCCCTGATCAAGGCTTCTTCCTCCATTTTCAGATGAGCGGCAATGAGCCCCACTTCCTCGGGAGCGACATAGACGGTCCCGGGTTCACCGGTACAGCACGCCCCGCACCGCCGGCACTCAAAGCGGAGACCCTGGTCAAAAAAATAGGAACAGCTATCCCTGGATTGCATCGTACTCTCAGAGCTCTTTGCCGGTTTCTAAGATTTGGAAATATTTAGATACTTACGGGAGGAATAAATTGCAAAGTTGCCGAAAATTCAAGCAGCAGCTGCCAGTATTTTCGAATAGGCAGAACCTCAATTTATGACGACCGTAAGTATTTCAGCCGAATTTTTCCCGGAGAAACGAGAGCAGGGACTTATGCCAGGGATCAGCTTTTTCCAGGTAACAGGGATGCGGCGCCCCATCAAGGATAACCAGTTTGGAGTCCGGTATTTCCCGGTCCAGGAAACGGCCGTTTTCAGGGTTGGAGACGGTGTCCTCGCTTCCCCAGACCAGGAGGCAGGGAACCCGGATATCCTTGAAGCGGGATTCGTTTTCCGCAATGCCCACCGATCCGACCAGGACCAGGCCGCCGATGCCTTCCGGATGGGCAAAATACGTCTCCAGGGCGTACCTCCCCCCTCTGGACGGGCCGACAATGACCGGCTTTTCCAGGTTCTCCGCGGAGATATAGGCCTGGATGATCTCGGTTTCAGCTGCGGCACAAGGTTCGGATCTGCCGAACCCGGGCATGTCCAGGGCATGAACCGGATAGCCGTTGTCCTTGAGCAGATCCAGGGTCCCGAGATTCAACCAGGTCTGGGCCTCGAACGAGGCCCCGTGCAGAAAGATGACCGGCTTTTTGCCGGCGGCCGGGTGGCGGATGCGGTTGATCCGGCAGGGGCCGGCTGTTGTCTGATCCGGAGTCAAAGAGGTCATGTGGTTTACTCCTTGTCTGCTGGATGGGTTGTATCCATGAGAATCAGGTCCCAGTGGTTTGTTTGTTGATCATGCCGCAGGATGTAGTTTGTCCGATCGCTGCCTTTTACTTTGAAATAGCGATGGTCGGGTCCCTGCCAGCGGTCCACGATTCTCTCCACCTCGATGATTTGTTGCCCTAAGCTGAATCGTCTCGGTTCCTGTTCAGCCATGTAGCCTTCGTAACAATAAACATGGACCTTCATTTCGCATAGAATAACAGGCTGCAGCAGGTCACCGCCCCTTCGGCCTTGGCCAGCTCCGAAAGATCCAGGCCCTTGACTGCAAGACCTTGTTTTTCCAGGCGCTCTCGCGTCCTGGGAAAAGCCGAGGCATAGACAATGGTCTCATCGATACAAAGGCAATTGGCTGCAAACGGTTCCCGGGGATCGACCTCAATAAGCCGCAGAGAGTCGAACTGTCTGTTGTCAACCCAGTCCGGGTTCAAAATAAGCGTCCCTGCGGCGCACCGGGTGACTGCGGTCTTCAGGTGCAGGCAGCCGTCGATTTTTACGCTTTGAACATTGTATCCGAAAGGGGCGATCAAGCGCTGCAGCTGTTCATGACCGGAGCGGTTGCTCCTGGCGGTCAGGCCGCAATACAGGGTCCGGTCCAGCAGCAGCACGTCTCCGCCATCCAGGGTCCCCGGTTTTTCAATATACATTAGAACCCGATCCTCATGCAAGGCCCGGGCGATGGATTCTGTTTCCCGCCGTCTGGATTCGGCCCCGGGTCTGGTGATAACGGCCACTTCATCCAGAACCACGGCTGTGTCTTCCACAAAAACAGAATCCGGGAGGTCCGGTTCAGCAGGCAGGCTGCGCAGGTCACAGCCGAGATCGGCCAGAAGCCGTTCATACTGCGCGTGTTGTGCCCGGGCCTTGTCCAGGTCTATGCTGTTTCTCCCGATATGGGTCAGTTCACAGGAATTGATATTCGGACTGATTTTGCGGGTGATGGCGGTCAGGCTCATACAGGGCTCCATTATTATTGTAAATCTGAGATTTTTGCCTTCTGTGCACTCTTATTTTTCAACCCGGAACCGAGAACCCTTTCCCGGTCCGGTCAACTGCTCGATCTCGGAGGCGGACAGGTAGCGGAATTTTCCTCTGGGGAGGTCCCGGAGATCGACCGGTCCCTGCCGCACCCGGATGAGCCTGATCACACCCAGCCCGAGATCCCGGCACATTCTCCGGATTTGCCGGTTCACTCCCTGGTTGAGGATCATCTTTAGCCAGGTCCTGTCTTGCTGCCTCTTGAGCACAGTCACCGAGACCGGGGCCAGTTTCTTCCCTTCTTGGAGGGGCATGCCCCGGCGCATGGTCTCAAGGCGATCCGGGGTGACCGGACCTTGAACCAGGACCCGGTAGGTCTTGGCCACTTCATGTCTGGGATGGGTCAAGTGGTGGATCATGGCCCCGTCGTTGGTCAAGAGGAGCAGGCCTTCGGAATCGAAATCCAGCCTGCCCACCGGAAGGACGCGATGCTTGGTGATCGATTCCGGCAGCAGATCCAGAACGATGGTCCTGCCCTGGGGGTCCCGGGCCGAAGAGATCACTCCCGGGGGCTTGTGCAGAGCAAGATAGAGATGTTCTTTGCGGTCCGGGTCCATGAAGCCCAGCCGCTTTCCGGCGACATCGACCGTGTCTTTCATGGGGTCGATTTTCGTGCCCAGAATCCGGACCAAGACGCCGTTGACCCTGACTTCTCCCCGGGTGATAAGCTCGTCCGCCCTGCGCCTGGAACACAGACCCGCGGAGGCGATGGCTTTATTCAAGCGGATGTGCGGCATTCTTCGAGGTCTAAAAAATTTTCGATCGCCGGGATGAAATCCTCTTTTCGGTGGGTGGCCATGATGATCTGGGTCTGGTTGTCCGCAAGCAGCTGAACAAAGGATAGAAACTGCTCCCTGTTTTCCGAATCAAGTCCGGCGCAGGGTTCATCCAGCAGGACCATGTCGGGATCATGGACCACCGCCCTCAAGAGCAGTGTCAGGCGAAGCTGCCCGTAGGACAGGGTTTGGATTTCCCTGTCCCGAAGATCGGCCATGGAAAAGGCTTTAAGCCGGGCCAGGGCCTTTTTTTCCTGACCGGCCTCGGCCGGGGCAAAGGAACCCAGATGTCCCCGAAAGCCGGACACAACCGTCTCCAGAACGCTCTGGCGGTACAGGTGCCGACTCTGTAGTTCCGGTGAAAAGTAACCGATCCGTTCTTTCAGCTCCCAGATACTCCAGTTGTCTTTTCGGCCGAAGCGGATTATCCGGCCGCCAGGAAGCGGGTGGATCTCGCCCAGAATCAGTCGCAGCAGGGTGGATTTACCTGAACCGTTGTCTCCGGTCACTCCCCAGTGTTCGCCATAGCCGATGGACCAGGAGAAATCTTTGAGGATTATCCGGTTCTGGATCCGGACGCAGACCTTGTCCATTCGAATAACCAGGGGGTGCTTCCCGTCTCGTTCCGGGCCTTGAAGGGCTCGATCCTTGCCAATTTCAAGGCCTGCCGGGGGCCTGGTGTCTGTGCAGCGAGGCTCCGGTTCGGCCGCTCTAGGCCCCTGAAAGAGAATTCGGCCATTTTTCAGAAGAACCGAGTTGTGGATCTCCCTGGTGATTTCATCCGGGTCGTGAGCGGCGACGACCAACTGGGTCCCGTTTTTCCCGGCCTGTTTAAGGATGTCGCTGATTTCAGTCTTCGATCTCCGGTCCAGGTTGGGGCCTATTTCGTCAACAAACAGGACGGCCGGTTTTTTCAGCAGGGCTCTGGCCAGCAGAACCTTTTGGGCTTCTCCCTGGGACAGCCTGAAAATCTTTCTGGATAAAAGCTTTTCGATTCCAAACTGCTCAGCCTGTTTCGCCGCCTGATCCCAGTACCTTTCAGGGACGGCCTCATACAGAAGCAGGGTTTGATACAAGCCGCTGACCAGGACTTCATGCACGGTAAGGTCCCACTCTTTGCCCCTGTACAGATCGAGGAGTCCGGGGGAAATCCAGCCCGACATTCTTTTGAATCGCCAGGGGCTGATCGAGGCCTGTCCGTTCGAAAAATAGAGCCGGGGTTTCCCGTTATTACCGGGCAGCGGCCAGAGGTCCCCTCTGAGCAATTGCAGGAAAGAGGATTTTCCGGACCCGTTTTTTCCGGTAACAAGCCAGTTTTCACCCTGGTTGAGCGAAAAGTCGATATTCTTCAGGATGAGACCGGTTCCCAGCCTCAGGCTGGCATTTTTCAATTGAACCAGCATCCGGTCCCTGTGCCGGTGGTAAAAGTCTTCGAGGCGCATACTTGTTTTAACCCGTGCTTGTCTATTCGTATACAGGAACGGACCTTATATTGTTTTGCATTTCTTTTCCTGGATTGCAGCCGTGAACAGTGTACCTTGAGCCTGAAGACCCGTCCAGGATCATCCCGGTTACGTTTCACTTACCTGCACGGTCTCCACTTGGACCCTGGCCGTCCCCTGTTCGTAAAACCCGAGCCTTTTGGCGGCCCCGGCGCTCATGTCGATGATTCTCCCGGGGACAAAAGGGCCACGGTCGTTGACCCTGACGATGATGGACCGCCTGTTCTGCAGGTTGGTGACCCTGACGTAGGTCGGCAGGGGGAGATGCTTGTGAGCCGCCGTCAACTGACCGGGGTCAAAGGCCTCGCCATTGGCGGTCATGGTTCCGCCTTTCTGTCTCAGAGTCTCTTGTCCGTACCAGGAAGCGATGCCGATTTCCCTATAACTCCGGGACTTCTCTACGGACATGGGAACGTAGCGTTTGCCCATGACCACATAGGGAGCCTTCTTGACCCTGCCTTTGCCGATGGCGACTTTGGGAGGCAGGCCGTCGATGGATTGATAGTCTTTGGTCATTGGCCAGTCCATTGGGGCCTGAACGATGCTGAAGGTGAATTCTCCGACCTTGTAAATGACCTTGCAGGTCCCATAGGCTGAAGTGACCGTGAATTTCGTCAGCTTGTAGGCCGAGGTCAAGGTGCCTTTGGTCAGGTCGTAGGGCAGGGTGGCGACCGAACAGGAGACACAAAAGACCAGAAGGAACAAGAGTCCCAAACTCTTCGAGATTCGAGCCTTTATAGACTGATTCAATGTTTGGTCCTTCTCTGGTTTTAAAAAGCAATTGCGATATCATCCGGTTTCAGCCGCCGGACTTTTGGTCCGGCGGCTGAGCCCCGATGGTTAGAACAAGAAGATCAGAGGAACAATGAGCAGCCGATAGACGGCAAAAGGCCGGAGGGTGACCCTGCTCAAAAGCCGGATAAACCCTTTGACTGCTATCCAGGCGGCTAGAAAGGAAACCCCGAAACCGATGCCCAAAAAGAAAAAATCCTGTGGAGCAAACAGATGAAGCCCCTGGAGAAGATCGAAACCGGTGGCTAAGAACATGATCGGGACGGCTGCTATAAAGGAGTATTCCGCGGCTGTTTTCCTGGAGGCCCCTAAAATCATGCCGCCCATGATCGTGGCTCCTGACCTGGAAAAGCCGGGCCAGAGGGCCAGACATTGAAAGAGGCCGATTCCCAGGGCCAGGACCGGGGTCACCGCGTCAAGGCCTTGGTATCTTGTTCTGATTTTCAACTGTTCGACCAGAAGAATGGCCACAGCCCCGACTGCCAGGGCCCAGGCCACGCTGTAGGTGTTGAACAAGTGTTCCTTGATAAGGGAGTGCGTGAGCAAGCCGAGGACAGAGGCCGGAATACAGGTCAATACAAGGAGAGAGACCCCCCTCAAGCCGGAGAACCGTCTCTGGGGATCAAAGCGGGCCAGGCCCAGGAAGCGGTCTTTGTACAGCAAGACCACGGCCAGGATAGCACCGAGTTGGATGACCACTTCAAAGATTTCAGCTTTTTCTCCGGTAAATCCGAGGAGATGGCCAGTAATAATCAAATGACCGGTTGAAGAAATGGGTAAAAATTCCGTCAGCCCCTCGACAATACCCATTACGGTCGCAATCAGTATAGAATCCATGCCATCCAGGATCGGAAAAATGATTTGTTCGGCTCCTGTGTCCGCATTTCAGGGTCAGCAGCTGTGACGACGCCAAAACGAGACGTCTTTGAGCGCATTTCGATCGGGAAAAGCCCCTGCGTCCTGACAGGGAAGCAGTCTGGGAATATATATATGAATTTCCCGCGGGTTGCAAGTTTCCAAAGGCTGAGATAGGATGCAGGTCGAGCCGGGAATCGCAAAGGAAATGGGTTGGTTTACTGTAAAAACCTTGAGCCCGGATTCAACAACCTCTGATCGTGGAGCAAAACACATGGCCACTGTAATGCCCGAAGGGAAAAGGGTCAGGGATGCCCTGACCTGGATCAGTGAGCAGCCCAAGGAACAGAGAGATATTATGGAGCTTGTCCGGGAGGCGGTCTTTCGATTCAATTTGACTCCGAAGGAAGAAAAGTATCTGTACCATCTCTACAAGGACCAGTCCAAAAAAAAGAGTTGAGCATTTTGATCTTCAAGCCCTGCCTGCTTAAAAGGGAGATCACCAAGGAACTCCTTGCGGTGTTTGCGCTGTGTCTGAGCATTTTTTTGTCCCTGCTCCTTTTAGGCAAGATTTTGAAACTGCGTGAGGTCCTCTTTGCCCTGGATCTTGCCGCTCTGGATCTTGCCGAACTCTTTGTCTATCTCACACCGTTTTTCCTGATGCTGCTCATTCCCGTGGCCTGTATGATCAGCATGTTCCTGACCTTTCAAAGAATGAGCTCGGACAGGGAGCTGACGGCCCTTCGAGCCGGAGGCGTTTCCCTGCTCCAGATACTGCCGGCGCCGGCTTTTTTCTTATTAGCCTGCGCCGTGATAAACGGCTTCGTCTCTTTTTACGGCCTGGCCTGGGGGGTGCAGAATTTTCAGAATACGGTCCTGGAGCTGGCCAGGGAAAAGGCCCAGCTTTCACTCCGTCCGGGGGTCTTCAACAACAATTTCCCCGGATTGATCATTTACGCCGGCAGGGTAGATCCTGTGTCCGGAGTGGTCGGGGATGTTTTTGTCCAGGACTATACCAATCAGGATGCAGGCCTGAACATTGTAGCCCCTCAAGGCAGGATATTGACGGACAACGAGCAGGGAAAGATCCTGTTTTCACTGGATGACGGACATATCTACCGCCAGGACGGGAATGAAAACGACATCCTGAATTTTTCCCAGTACCGGATTGCCCTGAACCTGCACAAGCTCCTCGGGGATATCCATGTCCGAAAGGACAAGCCCAGGTCCTTTTCCTGGGGAAAATTAAACGCTCTTCTCAGCGAGCCCTCGACCAGAGCGGAGAAAGGGCAAGGGTATCTCAGATCACTCAAAGTGGAGAAGCAGAAAAGACTGAGCCTTCCAGTGGCCTGTCTGGTCCTGGGATTCTTCGCCTTCCCCCTGGGCTGGATCTTCCAGGGGGTGAAACGGTACTACGGGGCCATTCTCATCCTGGTGATGTTTTTTGTCTATTATGCCTTTTTTTCAATGGGGATCAGCCTGGGAGAGACAGGAGTCCTGCCCCCGGTGGTAGGGGTCTGGGCACCGAATTTCTTTTTCGGGGTGATTTCTCTGTTTTTCTTCCACCTGGCCATACGGGAACGGGGAGGCTTTCTGATCGCCTGGATCTGGTGGCTGCAGCGCGCGGCCCGGTCCCTGCTGGGAAAAAAGGGGGTTTCCTTATAGAAGCAAAGCCATGAGCACACTTAATCGCTATCTGCTGCTGCAAAGCCTCTACTATCTCCTGCTTTGCCTGGTGACCTGCGTGGGGATATACCTGCTGGTGGATGTCTTCGACCGTCTGGACAGGTTCCTGGAAAAACAGTCAGCTGCCGGAACCATTATTGCCTATTTCCTGTTCAAGATCCCCTTGATTCTGTCCCAGATCCTTCCGGCGGTCTTTTTTCTGGCTCTCCTTGTTCAAATCAGCCAGATGGGCAAGCAAAGAGAACTCATCGCCTTGGAGGCCAGCGGTATCTCGTATTCCAGGGTAATCGTATTTTTCCTGATCTACGCTCTGTTCTGGTCCGGCCTTCAGCTTTTTTTCTCTCAATTTTTGGGGGTGGCGGGGGAAACGAAGAGTGAAAGGATATGGGACAATCTGGGGAAAGAGCAGCAAACCGGTGAAAAGGTGGTTTCGGATATCTGGTTCAGACAGGGTCTGCGTCTGGTGCATGTGGAACGAATCAAGATAAAAGAAGGCAGGGGGGATGGAATCGAGATCTTTCGGCTGCAAAAGGATTTCAAGGCTGTCGATACTATTGTCAGAGCCCGAAAATTTGAAGTGCGGGACAATGACTGGCGGCTGTTCGATGTCCGTATCTTCGAACCCATGACCTTTTCGCAGAATCAGGCCCGGCAGATGTCTATCCCCCTTGATCAGGATCTCGATATCTTTGAAGTCCTGAAGGATGCTGAAAGTCCTGAAAAAATGTCGTTGTGGCGACTGAGGCAGGTCATTCAGAAACTAAAAGATTCCGGGGCAAATGTCGATTTTTTACTGACGGCCTGGCATATGAAAATAGCCTACGCCTTTTCCATCCTGGTCCTGTCCTGTATCGGGCTGATCATGGGCAGGCAGCGGGACAACGCCATCTTGAACATCACCTATGGCCTGGGGGTCATCTTTGTCTACTACTTCGTCCATGTCATCGGCGGCAGCCTTGGAGAGAACGGAGTCGTTCCCCCGTATGCCGGGGCCTGGCTGGCAAACGCCCTCATCGGGATCCCGGCTTTTTTCCTGTTGATGCGCCGCTTGCAGACCAGGTAGCGATGTCCGGGAGGTCTTCCCGGTATCAAGATCGGTTCTTAACAAGGTGCCGTGGTCTAGTGTAGTTACTGGACATTATGACAGCGTCCATATGAAATCGAAAACAGATCACTCTTCATCCAGGAAGAGCTGTCTCAGGGTGTTCCAGATCTCTTGACTGCCCAGTCCGGTCTTGGATGAACAGAGGATGGGAGAGACGGCCGACGGCAGGAGATCCCGCCAGGCCTTGAGGCTTTTGCCTCTCTGGGCCATTTTCGCCTTGTCGGCCTTGGTCAGTACCGGAATGATCGGGATGCTCTGGGAACTGAGAAAGGAGGTCAACTCCAGATCCAATTTTTGCGGCGGCAGCCGGCTGTCTAAAAGAACAATAACTCCGGCGGTACGATTTTTGTTGAGCTGGAAGTATTTTTCCACCAGGCGGGACCATTTTTCCCGCTCCTTTTTCGAACACCTGGCGTAACCATAACCCGGCAGGTCAACGAGGTAGCCCTGCAGGGAGTCGACCCAATAATAGTTGATGCTTCTGGTCTTGCCCGGGGTCGAACTGATTTTTGCCAGTTTCTTCCGCCCTGCCAGGCGGTTGACCAGGCTGGATTTGCCCACATTGGACCTGCCGGCCAGGGCAACCTGCATTTCAGGGTCGGTTGACAGTTGATCCGGTTCGTATGCTGTCTTTACCAGAGAAAAGTGATTGTTCATATGCAGGCTTGGGGACATGATAAAACATGGTTGACTGGTTGTTTGGCAAGCATCAAAACAATATTCAAGAAAAGGGGGAGCTGTGTATAAGAGCGTGTTTTCTTTCATCTCGATCTGTTTTATTCTCAGCGGTTGTCTGAGCACCCGGCCGGAGCAGCACCAGTTTGAAATAAACAGGCTGAAAACAGATATTGCCCGGACCATGGTCCGGGTCACGGTGGACAAAGAAGAAATCCCCCTGGACGGTAGTTCCGAAGAAGCGCTTCTGCAAAAGGCAGAATCCAAAGGGATGGATAACATCTTCAAGAAATGGCTGAACAGCGGCTTTATTTTCCAGACCAGCGACTGCCCTGTCTCAAAACGCAGTCAAGATAGCCTGATTTTACGGGAAGATCAATTTTCTGCTCAATTCGATGAAATGTCCAACAGCTATTCTTTCCGGTTCAGAATCGAATCCGAGTTCCGTTCCTGCCGGCACCTCTCCGGCCGGATCGTCCGTCTGAGCGATCGAAAGTACATAATCAGCCAAAACCAGGAGGCTACCCTCAAATTCAATGAAATGCTCCCGGATGTTCGAAGTGGGTACTTTCTCGTGGCCAGGCAGGATTCTGTACAGGATGTGGAGGTTCTCCACCTGATTGGAGGCGGAAAGATCCTGGATGTTTTCGGCCGCCTGGCCAGTGGGCGGATCAAAAAGGCATACCGGGAAATCAAGGCGGGAGACTTGGTCTATCTGCTGAAAACCTCAATCGAACCGGTTGAGGCCGAGGATAAACCGGACCGGCTTCCAGAAAGCACACCGCTGTCGGACGTCGATGAAGTCGTTGTCCAGCCCGGTCAAGCCCCCCGGACAAAGGAAATGCCGGCTGAACCCAAGTAATGCTTCCGGTTCGCGGCCGGTGAACCGGGAATCTGAAGGATAAGAGACATGCAGAACTATACCTTTTTGATCCTGAACGGGCCGAATCTAGGCCGCCTGGGGCAGAGGCAGCCTGAAATCTATGGACATCAGGACTTAAGCCGCCTGAAGCCTCTGATTCATGATGTTCTGGGGGCCGCTTCCGATGAGATCGAGCTCCTTTTTTACCAGTCAAACTCAGAAGGGGCGATCATCGACAGGCTGGAGCGGGCCAGAGACGAGGCCGTACACGGGATGGTCCTCAATGCCGGGGCCTATACACATACCAGCCTGGCCATCGCGGACTGCCTGGCCTGGATACAGATCCCCTGTGTGGAGGTCCATTTGAGCAATGTTTGGGCCAGAAACGAAAAATTGAGGCACCAAAGCCTGATTGCCGGACATTGTCTGGGCGTTGTTGCCGGTTTTGGAATTTTGAGTTATGTCTTGGCTGTTCAGGCCCTGCTCAGACACCTGCAAGGTTGACCGGCGATATTCTGTTTTCAATCCTAAAATTCAGAGATGAACTCAAGGAGTGAGTCAGTTATGTATTCCACCTCAGATATCAAAAACGGCCTGAAAATCGAGCTGGACGGCCAGCCCTTCGAGGTCCTCGATTTTTTGCATTCTAAAAGCGGCAGGGGAGGGGCGCACATCAAGACCAAGCTCAAGAATTTGATCAATGGAGCCGTGCTGGATCGCACCTTTCGTTCCGGGGAAAAAATCGCCAGGCCGGACCTGGAAGCCAAGGACATGCAATACTTATACAAGGAATCCGATAAGTTCGTGTTTATGGACATGACCACCTACGAGCAGGTCTTTGTGGATCAGTCCGCTCTGGGGCCTAAAGGAGCCTTCCTGCAAGAGGGCCAGGAGATCAAGGTCCTGATGTTCAAGGAGCAGGTCATCGATGTCCAGCTGCCGGCTGCGGTGATCATGGAGGTCGCCGAAACAGAGCCCGGGGTCAAAGGGGATACGGTCAGCGGAACGACCAAACCGGCGATAATGGAAAACGGACTGACCGTGAATGTCCCCCTGTTTATCAATCAGGGGGAAAGGATCAAGGTCGACACCAGGTCAGGGGAGTACCTGGGCCGCGAATAAGAGCCTATGCACACTGTAGACGGCAATAAAATCGTCCGGGAGTTCTGCGCGCTGGGACTGATTTTCTTCTTTGCCCTTTTGAGTTTGAGCCTGGCGACTTACTCGGCCCAGGATCCAACCCTCAACCAGTACGTTGCCCAGGGCCACGAGACTCAGAACCGGGCGGGGATCGTGGGTTCCTATCTGGCCGGTCTGGCAGTGGATTGCTTCGGGCTCGGGGCCTGGTTTCTGCCCCTTGTCGTGCTTGCTGCGGGGGTCTTTTCCTTCTGGCCCGGTCTGCGGCCATCCTGGTACAGATGGCTCGGGGTCTTTCTCGTGTTTCTTTGCTTTGAAACCTGGGCCTCCTCGGGCTGGCCAGGAAGCGACCTGTCTCTGGGTGACATGCACTCCGGCGGCCTGCTGGGAAATGTCCTCTACCTGCTTGGCACAAAGTATTTGCAGGAGTGGGGGACTTTCCTCATTTGTCTGTTTGTCTTTGTAGCCGGTCTGCAGCTTAGCCTGAAGATCTCCTGGAGGGCCTCCAGTCTTAAAATCTGGACAGGTATCAGTCGCTGCTGGCAGAACCTGGGCAAACTTCTTGTGCTTGTCAAAAAGAAAAACAATGACCAGGACCGGGCCAGGAAGCCGGATCCTCAAGCCGGGGCCGGCGTTTCCCGGAAAACGACTGCCCCGGGAAAACAAAAAAAAACAGCCACCGGGAATAGCAAGGCCCGCCCCGGTCAGGCCGTCCCTTCCAGTCAACGGGCCAAAGCCGCAGCAGGCAGCCTGAAGCCGCGGTCCTTTTCAGATCACGACTTTCCGCCCCTTGAGCTCTTTCAGGAGATACCTCCTTCGGAGACGGAAAAATCCGCAGAAAACCTGGATGAAATAGCGAAAAAGCTGTCCGAATGCCTCCTGGACTTTGGAGTCCAGGGCGAAGTCGTGAACGTCATGCCCGGACCGGTGGTCACCATGTTTGAGTTCAGGCCGGCCCCGGGCGTCAAGATAAGCCGGATAGCTAACCTGCATGACGATCTGGCTTTGGCCTTGAAGGCCATGGCCGTGCGCATCGAGGCCCCGATACCGGGCAGGGATCTGGTGGGTATCGAGATACCCAACAAGCGGCGGAAAACCGTCTACTTCAAAGAGATCATCGAATCCGAGTTTTTCCAGAAAGACAAAAACCGTCTGCCCATGGCCCTGGGCAGTGACATCGAGGGCAAGCCGGTGGTGGAAGGACTGGCCAAGATGCCCCACCTGCTGGTAGCCGGGGCCACCGGTGCCGGGAAAAGCGTCTGTCTGAACTCCATCCTGGTCAGCCTCCTCTGCAAACAGAATCCCGAGGAGATGAAGCTTTTGCTGGTTGACCCGAAGAGAATCGAGATGGCTACCTACTCCAACCTGCCCCACCTGGTCCATCCGGTGGTCACGGAGATGGAGCTGGCCAAGACGGCCCTGGATTGGGCCTTGCATGAAATGGACCGCAGGTACGAGGCCATGGCCTCCCTTAGTGTGCGCAACATACAGGGGTACAACAAGAAGCTTGCAGAGTTGCAGAAAAAGAAGGCAGAAGGGGCCCAGGAACTGTCTCCATTGCCCTATCTGGTCATCGTCATCGATGAACTGGCCGATCTCATCCTGACGGCCGGCAAGGATGCCGAGGCGAGCATCATTAGATTGGCCCAACTGGCAAGGGCTGCGGGGATTCATCTTATCCTGGCCACCCAGAGGCCTTCCGTGGATGTGGTCACGGGACTCATCAAAGCCAATTTTCCGGCCAGAATCGCCTTTCAGGTCAGCTCCAAACACGATTCCAGAACTATTCTGGACACAGTCGGAGCCCAGTACCTGCTGGGACTGGGGGATATGCTTTTCAAGAGCAGCGCCGGCCGCATGCGGCGCATTCACGGAGCCTTTATCGATGATGAGGATATCGCCGCGGTCATCGAATTCTGGAAGGACAAACACCCCCTGAAATCAGAGCTTGACCTCCAGGAATGGAAACAGGAAACCGAGATCAGGAAATCCGGAAATCAGGGGGATGACGTCCTGAACGATCCCCTGTACGACCAGGCCGTGGAGTTCGTTCTGGGCCAGGGCAAGGCCTCAATCTCCATGATCCAGAGGCAGCTCAGAATCGGCTTCAACCGGGCCGCCAGGTTCATTGAACAGATGGAGCAGGATCGAATCATCGGGCAACAGGAAGGGAGCAAGCCAAGGACGGTGATTAAAGAGTGAAAACCGAGATTGAGCATCCAATCCGATGCAGCTCTCTTTGCCAGGCATCGGTTTTCAGTCAGTAGCAGAAACATCCGCCACGAGGAGCTCAATCTCGGTTATAGAATCAATTAATTTGTCTAGTTAAAGGCGCATGGACAAGAACCTTTCATGTTGTTGAGGTCTTGAATTGAAATACCACAAACTGTTAAGGGTCTTGCATGTGTATCCAGTTTTCGCCTCCGGGTTTTGGTTTGATGGCGAAAACTGGATATTAAAAGCGGTCATAATGGATGAACTCTTCGATCTCTCTTCGTTTCGGCGGCTTTGGCGCCTGGGCCGGATAGCCCAGGGGGATCAGGACAGGGAGTTCGTACCCTTCCGGGATTCCTAAAGCCTCCTTGGCCTTGTCGTGATCAAAGAGACCGACCATCACAGAACCGAGACCCAGGGCCTGGGCGGTCAGACAGAGATTCTGGGCGGCCAGGCCCAGGTCGAACAGGAACCAGTCCCCGAATTTGGTTGCGGCCCGACCCTTATAATACCCCGAGCTCTGCAGCCGGCCGGCTAATCCAAAAAGGAGCGGGGCTTCGACAATGGCTTTAGTGGCCGGGTTTCCCTTGCTCATGCTTGCCTGGAGTCTGCTCCGGACTTCTTTGTCCTTGACGACAAGAACCTCCCAGCACTGGGTGTTGGCCCAGGATTGAGACCACCGGATCGCTTCAAGCAGGGTGTTTTCTACATCTCCGGGGACCTGGCGATCTTCGAACTTACGAATGCTGCGTCTTTCTTTGATGATGTCCATGAACTCCATTGTCAGAACCTCCCTCTCAGACGTTTAATGAATTATTTCCTGACCCTGTCATACAAAACAAGAGCGTCCCTGGCCTGTGAACTGCCTGTCCTGCTCCATAGAAATTGAGAATTCAGGGCTGGAAAACGAATCGGAAGCATAAAACATCTCTAGTGCGAGGTCAAAGAAAGAGCCAATGCCAGAACTGCCGGAAGTGGAAATCATTGCCAGAGGCTTGGATTCCCTGCTCAGGGAGCGGGTCATCACTTCTGTCCATACCTATTACCCGGGCTGTATCCACGGCCGGAGCCGCAATATCGGTGAAAACCTGCCCGACCAAAAGATCCTTGGGGTCAGGCGCAGGGCCAAGCTGGCCATCATCGATCTCCAGGATTGCCAGCACCTGGTCTTTCATCTGAAAATGACCGGCAGGCTGTTGTTCGACCCTGAGTCCGACCTCGGAGTTGACAAACACACCCACCTTAGTATTAACTTCTCCGATTCTTCGCGGCTTTTGTTTCATGATATGCGCAAATTCGGATACTGTTGTCTTTTAACGACTTCTGAACTGGCGCAGTGGGAGTTCTATAAGAAGCTGGGTCCGGAGCCCTTCCAGCTGGATGCTGAAGGGTTCTTACGCATCTTTGCAAAGCGAAAGGGAAAGATAAAAGCCCTTTTGCTGAATCAGGAAATTATCGCCGGAATCGGCAACATCTATGCCGACGAGGCCCTGCACCGGGCCGGGATCCATCCGGCCCGGCCCTGCGGGGACATCCCCCCTGAAAAGCTGAAGCAGCTTTTCCTGGCCCTGAAAAAGGTCCTCACAAAGGCCATCGATTCCGGGGGATCCTCGTTCAGGGATTATGTGAACAGCCTGGGCGCTCCAGGTTCCTTTCAGGACCTTTTTCAGGTATACGGACGCCGGGGCCGGACATGCCGCTGCTGTCAAACCGGTCTTCAGTGCCAGCAGGTGGCCGGCAGGAGCTCGGTCTTCTGTCCTTACTGTCAATCTTTAAGCTAGTCCCTGAACGAAAACAATGATTGGACGTAAACCTGCCCAGGTACGAGGAACAAGAAATTTTGAAACCGCAGTGTATTCCAATTTCGATTTTCAATACTAAAACGGACATACGAAATCGAATCATATTATACCGTAAATGTTACAGGGAGAGGATATGGCAGAAGCGCGATTGCCCAAAGGCTATGAACCGGATCAAGTGGAAGATACCTGGCTGGATTTCTGGGAAAAACAGCAGAGTTTCACCCCCGGCCCGGACGACGACAGAGAGCCATACACCATCGTCATTCCTCCACCCAATGTGACCGGGAGCCTGCACATGGGCCATGCCTTGAATCTGACCCTCCAGGATATCCTGTGCAGGTACGCCCGCCAGAAAGGCTACAATGTGCTCTGGATCCCTGGAACAGATCACGCCGGCATCGCCACCCAGAACGTGGTGGAACGGGCCCTGGCCGCGGAAGGAATTTCCAGACAGGATCTGGGCCGGGAAAAGTTCGTGGAGCGGGTCTGGCAATGGAAAGAGGAATACGGGGACAAGATCCTGAACCAGATCAGAAAGCTCGGGGCTTCCGTAGACTGGTCCAGACTCAGGTTCACCATGGATAACGGTCTCTCCAGGGCCGTGCGGGAGGTCTTTGTCTCGCTCTATGAACAGGGGCTCATCTACCGGGGCAATTACATCACCAACTGGTGCCCCAGATGCCGGACCGCCCTGTCCGATCTGGAAGTCGAGCACCATGAGAAAAAGGGCGGGCTGTACAGCATCAACTATCAGTTTGCCGACGGAGAGGGGGCTTTGACCGTCGTCACCACCAGACCGGAAACCATGCTCGGCGACACTGCCGTGGCTGTTCATCCGGAAGACGAGCGATACCGGGACAGCGTCGGCCGGATGGTCGAGCTCCCCCTGACCGGCAGAAGAATCCCGGTCATTGCCGACATCTATGTCGACTCTGGATTCGGCAGCGGCTGCCTGAAGGTGACCCCGGCCCACGATCCCAACGATTTTGAACTGGGGCAGAGGCACGGGCTGGATTCGATCCGGGTCATCGATGACGAGGGCCGCATGACCAAGGAGGTCAAAGGGGCCTACGCGGGTCTGGACCGCTTCGAATGCAGGAAAATGGTGGTTCAGGATCTGAAGGCCGCAGGGCTGCTGGTCAAGCAGGAGGAATACCTACACAAGGTGGGGCACTGCTACCGCTGCCGGACCGTGATCGAGCCGAATCTTTCCAGGCAGTGGTTTGTGGCCGTCGGCCCTCTGGCGGAAAAGGCCAAGAAGGCTGTGGTCGACGGAGATTCCAGGATATTCCCCGCGAACTGGAATCGGCTCTATTTCGACTGGCTGGATGATATCCGCGACTGGTGCATTTCCAGGCAGATCTGGTGGGGGCACCGGATTCCGGCCTGGACCTGCGCCGCCTGCAATGAGCTGATCGTCAGCCGGGAAGATCCGAAGGTCTGTCCAGCCTGCGGCCGGACAGACCTCATTCAGGATGAAGACGTGCTGGACACCTGGTTTTCCTCCGCCCTCTGGCCCTTTTCCACCCTGGGCTGGCCCGACCGGACCAGGGATCTGGAGGTCTTCTATCCAACAAAGGTCCTGGTCACCGGTTTCGATATCATCTTCTTCTGGGTGGCCAGAATGATGATGATGGGTCTCGAGTTTATGCACGAGGTCCCCTTTCGGGACATATACATCCACGCCCTGGTCCGGGATGAACAGGGTCGGAAGATGAGCAAATCCACCGGGAATGTCATCGATCCCCTGCTCATGATCGAGCGCTACGGGGCCGATGCCCTCAGGTTTACCCTGACCGCCTTTGCGGCCATGGGCCGGGACATCAAACTGGCCGAAGCCAGGATCCAGGGATACAAACATTTCATCAACAAGATCTGGAACGCCGCCAGGTTCGCGCTCATGAACCTTGAGGAGGGTCTCGAGGCAGATGACAGGTGGCGGGAGCCCCGGAATTTTTCCCATGCCTATATCCTGCACGAACTGGAACAGGTCAAGAAATCCGTAAGCAGAAGCTTGAACGGGTACCAGTTCAACGAGGCGGCCCAGACCCTGTATCAATTCGTCTGGCACACCTACTGCGACTGGTATCTGGAGATGATCAAGCCCGAGCTCTATTCCGGGGATGAAGAGACCAGGAAGACGGCCGCCTCCTGTCTGGAGAAGACCTTTTCCGAACTGATTGTCCTTATGCACCCCCTGATTCCCTTCGTGACCCAGGAAATATGGGATAAAATGCCGGGCAGACAGGGACAGGACCTCTCCGGGGTGGATTTTCCCGAGCAAAGACCCTGGTGTGAAGACCAGGACCTGGAGAAAAAAATGGACTTCTTCCAGGAACTGGTAGTCGGCGTGAGGAATATCCGCAGCGAACTGAACATCAACCCGGCCCGCAAACTGGATGTTCTGCTCCTGGCCGACGGGGACGACGCCGGTTTCCTGCGGGAAAACGAGGACGTCATTCTCCAGCTGGCCGGAATAAGGGAATTGCAGATCGACCCCGGGATCGGGGCTCCCCAGGCGGCCGCCAGCGGGGTGGTCAAAGGCTATGAATTTTTCGTCCCCCTGGCAGGCGTGATCGATTTTCAGGCCGAAATCCAGCGCCTGGATAAGGAGCTTTCGAAAATACAAAAGAATATGGAAGGCTTGAACAGGAAACTGAGCAATGAAAACTTCTTGAACAAGGCCCCGGACGAGGTGGTGGAAAAGGAGAAAGCCAAACTTGGCGAACTCCAGGAAAAGCGGCAGACTCTGGAGAGGCTGCAGTCCAAGCTCGCCCGCCTTGACAGTCAGGGCTAGATTTTTTTTTTCGTAATCAGGAGGTACGGAATTCGAAATCCGAAACAGGCATAAAATTAAAATTTTTCAATGTAGTAAAAGAGGTTGATACTATGGGCAAAGTCTACCTCCTCGGAGCCGGCCCCGGCGATCCTGGTTTGCTGACGCTAAAGGCCAGAGAGGTCCTCTCTTCTGCGGATTGCGTGGTCTACGACTACCTGGCCAATGAACGTTTCCTGGATGACTGCCGATCTGATGCCGAGCTGGTTTACGTGGGCAAAAAAGGCGGGGAGCACACCCTGAGCCAGGAGGGGATCAACGAACTGCTGGTGCAAAAGGCACTGGAGGGCAAGAGGGTCGCCCGTTTAAAGGGCGGTGATCCCTATGTCTTTGGCCGGGGGGCGGAAGAAGCGGAGCAGCTTCTGGAGGCCGGGGTGGAATTCGAGGTGGTTCCCGGGGTGACATCGGCTGTGGCCGGACCGGCTTACGCCGGCATCCCTCTGACCCACCGGGAGTATGCCTCCTCGGTCACCTTCATCACCGGCCATGAAGATCCCAAAAAGAAAAAGAGCGCTCATAACTGGAAGGCCCTGGCTCAAAGCGGCAGCACTCTGGTCTTCTTCATGGGGGTCAAGAACCTGGCCCGGATCACGGACAATCTGCTAAAGGCGGGCTTGGCCCCGGAGACCCCGGCCGCACTGGTTCGCTGGGGGACGACCTGCGAGCAGGAGAGCCTCGCGGCCCCCCTGGCCGAGATCTCGGAGCGGGCCCGCGAACAAAACATGAAGCCGCCGGCCTTACTGGTTGTCGGCCAGGTCGTTGAACTGCGCGAAAAACTGAACTGGTTTGAGAAACTGCCCCTGTTCGGCAAGGGAGTGGTTGTCACCAGGGCCAGGGAACAGGCCAGCTCCCTGCTCAGGATCCTTCAGGACCAGGGGGCCTGCTGCTATCAGTTTCCAACCATTGCCATCAAAGCCCTTGACGACTATTCCGGTCTGCATCGGGCCTTTCGAAACCTGACGACCTATGATTGGCTGATCTTCACCTCGGTCAACGGGGTGAGGGTCTTCTGGAAGGAACTCGCCGGCCAGGGGCTTGATTCCAGGTCCCTGGGGGGCTGTCTTGTGGCCGCCATAGGGCCGGCCACTGCCGGCGCCCTCAGGGAGAGGGGGATCGAGCCCGACTTTGTCCCGGACAAGTATGTGGCCGAACATGTGGTCCAGGGACTGGTGCAAAGAGGGATTTCCAGGGCCAGAATCCTTCTGCCCAGAGCGGAAAAGGCCAGGGATGTCCTGCCCGAAGCTTTGGTTAAAGCCGGGGCCGAAGTCGATGTCCTGCCGGTCTACAGGACCCGTCCGGCCGAGGAGAGCGGGGTGAAGATCCTGGAGGCCATCCGCGAGGGCAAGGTCCATTTCATCACCTTCACCAGTTCCTCCACGGTAGAGAACTTTTTCCACCTGGTTTCAGCAAAAGATCTCTCCATGTATGTCCCGGGACAGGTCAAACTGGCCTGCATCGGACCTGTTACCGCCGGGACACTGCAGAGGCATGGTTTTCAGGCCGATCTCCAGCCCGAGGACTACACCGTTTCGGGCCTGGCCGGTTGTCTGCGGCAAGCGGTTGCCTGTAGCTGATCACCGCGTCTTCTCACTCAAATTTATGCAAAAATAGCCAAATTGCACTTGACATAAACGGAAATCCGCGATTAGGATATCTTGAAGTTGGAACAGATTTTCTGAATGCTTAGAGCGAAACAGGCGGTAAGGGTGAAACTCGATTGCAAATGGATGCCGGCCGGAAGTCTGCCCTTTGCTGACAGCTAGGGCTCTTTTGGATGAAGGACTTTTCTGCAGTTGCTTCCTGGAACGAAAACTCAGCAAATAGGGAAGGCGTATGGATGAGAAAAACGCGATAGTTCACGTCAAGAATTTGTACAAGATCTTCGGTCCAAACCCGGAACGAGCCTTTTCACTCATCGAGCAGGGCAAGGGAAAAGCTGAGGTCTTTGAAGAGACCGGCTTGACCATTGGAGTCAGGGACGCCACTTTTGAGGTCTATGAAGGCGAGGTTTTCGTGGTCATGGGGCTTTCCGGTTCAGGCAAGTCCACCCTGGTCCGCATGCTCAACCGGCTCATCGAGCCCACTTCCGGTCATGTCTATCTGGAGGGCAAGGACATCGCTGAGATGCCCATGGAGGAACTGATTCAGATCCGCAGGGACAAGATGTGCATGGTCTTTCAGTCCTTCGCCCTGATGCCGCACATGACGGTCCTGCAAAACGCGGCCTTTGGCCTGGAAGTGGCCGGAATATCGCAGAAAGAACGGGAAGAACGGGGCATGAAGGCCCTGGAGCAGGTTGGCCTCGGGGCCAATGCCCACAACTACCCCAAGGAACTTTCCGGCGGGATGCAGCAGCGTGTCGGTCTGGCCCGGGGCCTGGCCGTCGATCCCACGATCATGCTCATGGATGAAGCCTTTTCCGCCCTCGATCCCCTGATCCGGACCGAAATGCAGGACGAGCTCCTCAAACTGCAGGAGCAAACCCAGCGCACGGTGATCTTCATCTCCCACGACCTTGACGAGGCCATGCGCATCGGCGATCGGATCGCCATGATGGAGGGAGGCCGGATCGTCCAGGTCGGAACGCCGGAAGAAATTTTGAAAAATCCCGCCGATGAATACGTCAAGGCCTTTTTCCGGGGCGTTGATCCGACCAATGTCCTCTATGCCGGGGACATCGCCTCCAACAAATTCGTGACGATTGTCGACCATAAGGGGGAAGGCCTCAGAACCGCTCTGGAGAAAATCCTGCGGGCGGAACGTGATTATGGATATGTCCTGGACCGGCGGCACCGTTTCAAAGGCATCGTCTCCATAGATACGCTGAAGCAGGTCATCGATTCCGGAACAGATGACGCCAAGCTTTCCAAGGCCTTTCTGGAGAATGTCCAGGCCGTGAAGAGCAGCGCCCACCTCCAGGATGCCCTGCCGTTTATCTCCGATGTTCCCTGGCCGGTGCCGGTGGTGGACGAGGACAACGTATACCAGGGCGCCATTTCCAAGAATATTTTCCTGACTACCCTGCACAGGAAAGCCGATTGAGATGGAACGGGGTAGAGCATTTGGTCACAACCCGGACTCATCGCATTGACACTCCAACTCATCGAGGAGCATATCATGCCTGACATACTCAATTTTGATAAGTTTTTCCTTCCCGTGGACACCTGGATTTCCGCATTGGTCGACTGG
>JAIPDR010000212.1 GCA_021737615.1 Desulfohalobiaceae bacterium
AGAACCCTGTCGCCCGGTTCGAAAAGAGGGTGCAAATGCTCAAAACTGGAGTTTCTTTATTGATCAAACTGGCAGTTGTGGATTTTAACCCAATTGAACAACAATTTGGCCCCATATTCTTATTTAAATTAATTAATTAGATGTCAGATTTGCCAGAGGCAAATCTGACCATCTGACCATCTGACCATCTGACCATCTGACCTCTGATCTCTGACCACTGGCCACCGACCACTGCCTACTGTCTGCTGTCCTCTGGCATTCGTCTTCCTCCTGTCCCGCCGCCGCTCTTACTTTTGCGGCTACCAGACCGGCCTTGTCCCTGGCCGGATCGACCGGAGTTTTTCCCCTGGCAGGTTCCTTTTTTTCGGCCAGTCCCAGGGCCTTTTCCTTCGGGGCCTGTTCCATCTCCGCGTGGCATAATGACACCTCCTTTATCCAAAAATTCTCAGAGAATTTTTGGATCTTATATTTCTTCATTCAAAATGACGGGATTTGCCTGAACACCTGTCTGGGCCTTGTCCCAATAATCCCTTATCTATAAAATATGCAATGCATGTGCCATATCCGAATGACAACATCCAGCAGGAGTCAATTGTCGACTGGAAAGGTTCAAGCTGGGATATTGTGTAGGGCAATCGGTTGGTCAGGGGAATGAGGGTAGAAAGAGAGAGTTGCAGTATTGAATTATAGAGTTGCGATAATGAGACTCTGAATAGTTCAAATAAATCATCACAGAATCAGTCTCCGGGCGTGCCCGGTGACTGATTCTGGATGTAGTAGGAGATGCCGTCTTTGTCTGTGGTTTGAACCTTGCCCTGGCTGACGAGTTCACCCAGGGACTTGGCAACTTCGTTGGGGTGGAGATTGAAGCTGTGGGCAATATCTTCCTGTGTGCATGGCCTGCGCCTTAGCATATCCAGGATTCTTTCCTCGTTGATTCTGGTCGGCGACTGTCTTTCTGACCGGAATTCGGCAATGATTTCAGCCGGTGGATCGAAGCAGCGGGCCAGGCGTTCCAGCTTTTCCCGAGAAACCGGTTTGACCCAGGATTGGGCCGGGGGCCGGACCGCCGTGTTCAGCTGGATCCTGTCGGGCTGGATGTCCTCGGAAAGCCCGGCGATCCGGCGCATCTGCTCTTCCTGGTCATTGATGTCCGGAATGACAAAGACTTCCTGAAAGAGGCGGCCGGAAAATTCCCGGCGAAAGGCGGCAAGCCCCTTCAGCATCGCTGAAAAGGAAATATCGGGATGGGGGCGGTTGATCTGTTCAAAAG
This sequence comes from Desulfohalobiaceae bacterium, assembly GCA_021737615.1. Taxonomy (GTDB): domain Bacteria; phylum Desulfobacterota; class Desulfovibrionia; order Desulfovibrionales; family Desulfothermaceae; genus JAABTT01. The sequence continues at coordinate 1,274 of JAIPDR010000212.1, forward strand.
ATTCCTGGTCCCAGGCGCTTAGGGAGTATTTGACCATGTCCGCCTGTTTGGCGGCCTGGCGAACGGATTCACGGTCAAACAGAGTGCCGTTGGTCAGAAGGAGAATATCCAGTGTGCACAGGGAGCGTATTCCCTGAATGATTCGTCCCAGCCCGGGATGCAGGGTGGGCTCTCCAGAACCGGAAAAGGTCAGTACGTCGGCCTGGCCGTCTTTTTCCAGCCATTCCCTGATTTCCGAGAGCACGGTTTCCACCGGAACAAACTCTTCCCGGGTCGCAGTCAAGTGATTGGTTTGCCCCAACTGGCAGAAGACGCAGTCCAGGGTACAGGTCTTGCGCTTATTGAGATCTATGCCCAGGGAGCGGCCGAAACGCCTGGAAGGGACCGGTCCGAAGATGTGTTTGCTCATAAATGCTTAGGGAGAAAACGTTGAGGTTTTACTTTTCGAGGTTGATAGCCGCTCATGTTTTACATTACGGAGACATTGCAAGGTATTCCTCCCTAAGCATTTATATGTTTGAATTAAATAATGAAAAAGCAATCTGCTGTCCTTTTCAGAAAGGAATTCTTCGTTCGCCTCGATTTTCGCCAGGGTGTATCCTTAAAGAGGATATTCTGCTCGAAACAGCAGGCAATCAGGCGAGCTCAGAATGACAAAAGAGGGATGCGTTCCGAGTTCCGCGCTTCTTCCTCCTCACTCCTCACTCCTCACTCCTTTCTCCTCACTCCGGTCATATCTGCCGCTGCGGCCGCCTGATTTGTGTATCAGCCGGCAGTCTGTGATCACGATGTCCCGCTGGACCGCCTTGCACATGTCATAGATGGTCATGGCCGCGACCTGGGCCGCGACCAGGGCCTCCATTTCCACACCGGTCGGGGCGGTGGTCCTGGCTTCGGCCCGGATGAGGATGGAGTTCCCGGCTGCATCGGGAAAGAAATCGACTGCGATATGGCTTAAAAACAGGGGGTGGCAGAGCGGAATCAGTTCCGAAGTTTTCTTGGCCGCTTGAATACCGGCTATTTTGGCCGTGGTCAGGACATCTCCCTTGGGCAGGGCCTGTTCCCGGAGGAGCCGGTAGGTGTTTTCCGACAAGAGGACCCTGGTCTGAAAGACAGCCCTGCGCCGGCTGTCCTTTTTGCTTCCGACGTCGACCATTCCCGGGGATCCCTGGTCGTCGATATGGGTCAGCCTGGTCTTGTTCACTCTTCCCCCTTTACCTTTTTAAAGAAACCCCGCTTGCCCTTTTTCGAGGATTTTTCCGATTCCAGCTCTTCGAATTCGCGCAGGAGCTCTTCCTGGCGTTTGCTGAGCTTGGAAGGTGTCTTGACCCTGACGTTCACGATCAGGTTCCCTTTTCTGGTGCTGCCGATGTAGGGGACTCCCAGGCCTTTCAGCTTGAAGCTCCTGCCGCTCTGGGTCCCTCTGGGGATCTCCATGGGGACGGGATCATCCAGGGTAGGGACCTGAATCTTGTCTCCAAGGGCGGCCTGGGTAAAGCTTATCTCTACGCTTGTGATCAGGTCCTGCCCCTGCCGCTGAAACTGTTCGTGCTCTTCAACCCTGAGAACCACGTACAGGTCACCGGTAGGACCGCCGTGTCTGCCGGGTTCTCCTTCTCCCTGCAGCCTGAGCCGGCTGCCGTTGTCCACGCCGGCCGGGATGTTGACCTTGACTTTCTTCGTCTCCTGGATGATTCCATTGCCCTTGCACTTCTTGCAGGGGTGAGTGATCATCTGGCCGGTGCCTCTGCAGATGGGGCACGGTGAAGAAATGCGGAAGAAGCCCTGACTCTGAAAGATCTGGCCCTGGCCGTTGCAGTGCTTGCAGGTTTCAGGCTGGTGGCCGGGTTCGACTCCGGAGCCCGCGCATTGGTCGCACTCTACTTCCTTGGGGATTTGCAGGTCGACTTCGGTCCCTTTGACCGCATCGACAAAAGGGATGGTCAGGTTGTAGCGAAGATCGGCCCCTGCCTGCGGTCTGGGACCTCGTCTCGACCTGCCGCCTCCGCCGAATCCGAAGAAATCTCCGAAGATATCGCTGAAGGCGTCAAAAATATCCTGACTGGAGGAAAAGTCCTGAAAACCGTTGCCGGACACGCCCTCGTGCCCGAAACGGTCGTACCGGGCGCGTTTATCCTCGCTGCTGAGGACTTCATAGGCTTCGGCAGCTTCCTTGAACTTATGTTCCGCTTCGGCGTCATCCGGGTTGCGGTCGGGATGGTACTTCAGGGCCATTGCCCGGTAGGCCTTCTTGATGTCTGCGGCTCCGGCGTCCCTGGGGACCCCGAGCACCTCGTAGTAGTCTCTTTTGTTCATGATTCTTCAGGTTCGATGCCGGATACATTCAAGGGCCTTTTCAAAATGACCTTGCCTGCCTCGATTTCCCTGAGGGCGGTCACGACTTCCTTGTTGTCCGTCTCGATAAGGGGCTTATACCCTTCCCGGTACATTCTCACACGCTGCATCGCCATGTGAGCGATGACGAAACGGTTGTTCACTCTTTTCAGAGCTTCTTCTACTGTGATTCTGGCCATCAAGACCCTCCATGAATTAGTGTTATCTCAAAACATGTAAATATAAATTCTGATGCTTCATCCGTCAACCGTAGAAATATTGGGGCAATGGCCAAGGCTTGACAATTCCCCGCTGGCCATTGACAATCTTTGAAAAGTGTCCATATACCAGCAGGCGGTCTGACAGACAAGCCCTTGCAGGTATTCAATGGCCGCGGATTCAAAGACACAACGTATGACAACTGCTGGTTCAGGAGCTCCATGCGCGGGAAGAAATTAAACTATGCTCAAAAATCCTGTCTGTCAAAGACAGGAAAACTGATGTATGAAAGCCGGATGCTCAAACCCGGGGCCAAGGTCGGAGTGGCGGTTTCCGGGGGGATGGACAGCTGGGTCCTTTTAAAGACGCTGCTTATCCAAAAGAAGAGGCTGCCGTTTTCAGTGGACCTTATGGCCTTGCATGTCAATCCGGGATTCGACGTCCACAACCATGCCCCTCTTCTGGACTGGTTGTCGGACAACGGCCTGGCCGGTCACGTCGATGTGAACGACATCGGACCAAGGGCCCATACTTCCGAGAACCGGAAGAACTCCCCCTGCTTCTTCTGCAGCTGGCACAGGCGGAAGAGACTCTTTCAACTGGCAAAGAAGTACAGTTTGTCTCACATCGCTTTCGGACACAATTCAGACGATATGGTTCAAAATTTCTTCATGAATCTGACCCATAACGGCCGGGTCGAGGGAATGTTCCCCAAGGAGACTTATTTCAACGGGGAGTTCCAGCTTATCCGTCCCCTGCTCCTGGTGGAGAAGCGTTTGATCCGCAAAGCGGTCCGGGATTGGAGCCTCCCGGTCTGGGACAACCCCTGCCCCTCAAACGGTGTCACGAACAGGGACAGGGTGCAGCACTGGCTGGAGGATTTGTGGTCGGACAACAAGCGGATCAGGAAGAATATCTTCAGCGGGCTGCAGCGTTGGCAGATGCATGAAAATCTCCCGGAATGAACCCTGGCTGGCCCCTCTGGCCGGCTTTTCCGATTTGCCGTTTCGCCTGCTCTGCAGGGAATACGGCTGCAGTGTGGCCTGCACCGAGATGGTCAGCGTCAAGGGGCTTGTTTTTGAAAGCCCGGGCACGACCAGACTCTTGCTGACCCGGCAGGAGGATTCGCCTCTGGTGGTTCAGCTCTTTGGGGCTGATCCCTTGTATTTCCGGGAGGCCTTGAACAGGCTGCTGGAACTTGGCTTTACCAGTTTCGACCTCAACGCCGGCTGTCCGGTAAAAAAAGTGGTCAAAACCGGAGCAGGGGCGGCTTTGCTGAACAACCCGGGCCTGTTGTTCGAGATCGTCCGGGACATGGTCGCCCTGGCCGGGCCGAAAATGGTCGGAGTCAAGCTGCGTTCCGGCTGGGATGAAGGGTCGCGGCTCGAACCAGATGTCTTTGCAGAATTGGAGCGCCTGGGGGCCGGCTGGATAACTCTGCATCCCAGAACCGCCAGGCAGGGCTTCAGAGGAAAAGCGGACTGGGACCGGATCCGGATGGTTCAGGAACAACTCGGGATTCCCGTCATTGCCAGTGGCGATCTTTTCACAGCCGAAGACGGACGCGAGTGCCTGCAGCAGACCAGGGCGGCTGGAGTCATGTTCGGGCGGGGCGCTTTGTACGATCCCCTGATCTTTGCCAGGTTCCGCGAGCTCATGTTCGGGTCGGGCAATAAAGGGGACTCTGAGAAGAACCGGGCAAAACGATTGCAGGGGATGATCAACAGACATGTTCAGCTCTGTTTGGAAGGACATGACTCCTGGCGGTCGTTTTCGAAGATGCGGACGATCATCCCCCGGTATCTGCGCGGATTTCAGGGGGCCAGGGATTTGCGGAAATCGATCGTGGCCTGCAGGTCCTGGGAGGAGCTGCAGGTGTTGATAAACTCCGAACTGGGTTCGTGAGAAACCCGGAGCCCGGAAGAAGGGAGATTCGGTGTCGAAATTTACAAAAAGGATAATGAATGGGAAAAATCATCAGGGCTGAGACTGCCGGTTTCTGCATGGGGGTGGATCTGGCCCTGCGCAAGCTGGACAAGGTCATATCCGAGGGTGGGCATCCGGTTTTCACCCTCGGGCCGATCATCCATAACCCCCAGGTCATGTCGGCTTATGCCCGGCAAGGGGTTTCTGTTTCCGAGGACATCCGGCAAATCCCGAATCAGGCCAGGGTGGTCATCAGGGCCCACGGGATTCCGGTAGACATAGAGAATAAACTCCTGGCCAGGGGGGCGAAGCTGGTCGATGCCACCTGCCCCAGGGTCAAAAGGGCTCAGAGGTTGATTCGAAAACACACTGCGGAAGGTGAACACCTGTTCTTGCTGGGTGAGCCCGATCATCCCGAAGTCCAGGGTCTGCTGAGCTATGCCGACCGGAAGGCCCATGTGTTTGAAGGACTGTCCGATATCAGGGGCATTGATCTCGATACCAGGAACAGATATTTCCTGGCGGCCCAGACCACCCAGGACAGGGGTGAATTCAACAAGATCATTGAATACTTACAAGGCTACCTGCAGAATTCCCTGCCGGTTCTGGACACGATCTGCGATGCCACCAGACAGCGGCAGCAGGAGGCCTTGGCCATCGCCGAAGAGGTCGATCTCATGGTGGTGGTCGGCGGCTACAACAGCGGCAATACCAGAAGGTTGTCCCAGGTCGTGGCCGGGGTTGGAGTGGAGAGCATTCACATCGAGCAACCCGGCGAGCTTCCCCAGGAAAAACTGCGGTCCGCCGCGAAGATAGGCTTGACCGCCGGGGCCTCGACTCCCAGGTCCTTGATCGACGTGGTCTACCGGAAACTTCTGGAACTTTAACAGATATAACAGGGGTCATTCATGGATAACCTTCTTTGGCTGCAAGGAGCCAGCTGCGGCGGAGACACGATCTCCTTTCTCAATTCGGAACAGCCCTCGGCTCTGGCCGCATTCAAGATGC
>JAIPDR010000213.1 GCA_021737615.1 Desulfohalobiaceae bacterium
AAAAGGCGGCCTGAACAGGAATACGGCCTACAATCCCCTGACCATCGAGGGCAAGAAGACCGTGTCCCTGGAGCTTTACCGGCAGCTTTCGAAGCCGCCTGACATCGTCTTTGTGCCTACCGGGGACGGCTGCATCCTGAGTGGGGTGTACAAGGGGTTCAAGGATCTGCTGGCCCTGGGGCTGATCGAAACCATGCCGAAAGTCTATGCCGTTCAGGCCGAGAACAGCGCCGCCATTGCCAGGGCCTTTCACACGGGCAGGTTTGAGCGGATTCCTGCCGAGACCCTGGCTGATTCGATTTCGGTTGACGTTCCCAAGAGCGGCTTGCACGCCCTGAAACAGCTTAAGAAGTATCAGGGCCGGGTCGTGACCGTCTCGGATCAGGAGATAATCAAGGCCCAGGCCGATCTCTCCTCCTGCAGCGGGCTGTTTGCCGAACCCGCGGCAGCCGCCGCCTTTGCCGGCTTCCTGAAGGTGAGGGCAGAACTCGACCGGGAAGCGCAGATAGTCCTATTGATCACCGGCAGCGGCCTCAAGGACATCGACAGCGCCCTCAAGGGAGTGTCGGTCCCGGAGACAACCATTTCCAGTATCGAGGAGATTACAGATGATAGATCTGACCATAGACCCTGATGTTCGGGACAAAAACGCGGCCTATTGTCGGGAAAAGGGCATCACCCTGCCGACTCTGGCCATGATGCAGAATCCGGAAAAGATCCCTGAAAAGATCAAGCACAGGCTGAAACAGGTCGGCCTCTGGGACCTCGATTCGGCCAATCTTTTTCGAATCACCTGGAAAAACGAACAAAAGGGAAAAGGAGGCCTCTTCAACGGTGTCAACCATCTGCTGCTCCCTCCGGAGCTGACCGGATGTCCGGCCCGGATCATCTGCCTCACCGGCAAGTGGTTCCCTACCGGAGCGCACAAGGTGGGGGCCACCTATGGCTGTCTGGCCCCGGCCCTGGTGACCGGACAGTTCGACCCGCAGCAAGCCAAGGCGGTCTGGCCCTCCACCGGGAACTATTGCCGGGGCGGGGCCTATATCTCGGCCCTGCTGGCCAGCCGGGCTGTGGCCATTTTGCCTGAAGAGATGTCCAGGGAGCGTTTTGAGTGGCTGCAGCAGGTGGCCGGTGAGGTTATGGCCACCCCGGGCTGCGAATCCAACGTCAAGGAGATCTTCGACAAGTGCTGGGAGCTGAGGCGGTCGGGCCAGGAAGTACGAATCTTCAACCAGTTCGATGAAATGGGCAATCCCCTCTGGCACTATGCGGTCACCGGGAGAGCGGTGGAGGAGCTGCTAAAGGGCTACCTGGAAACAGGGCAGCGCTTTGCAGGGTATATCGCCGCCTCTGGTTCAGGAGGCACTCTGGGGGCAGGCTACTACTTAAAGACCAAATATCCCAGGGCCAAACTGGCTGTGGCCGAGGCCCTGCAATGTCCGACCCTGATGTCGAACGGATTCGGCGGCCACAGGATCGAGGGCATTGGCGACAAGCATGTGCCCTGGGTCCATGACTGCAAGGAGACGGATGTGCTGATCGCGGTTGACGACGAGCATCCCGTGCGGCTTTTGCGGCTTTTCAACGAAGACAGGGGCCGGGACATTCTGATCCGGGAAGGGGTTGATCCGGAGCTCGTCTCAAAGCTCGATCTGCTGGGGATTTCCGGAATCGCCAATCTTTTGGCCAGCATCAAGTTCGCCAGGTACTTCGAGCTGACCAGCGACGATTACCTGGTGACTGTGGCCACGGATTCCATGGAGCTCTACTCGTCAAGGATCGCGGAATTTAAAGCGGAAAGGGGCGAGTATAGGTCCAGTGACGGATGGCGGGATGTAGAGCTCCTCATGAGCACGAGCATTTCGAATATGATGGAACTCGGATATCATGACCGGAAACGGGTGCATAATCTGAAGTACTTCACCTGGATCGAACAGCAGGGAAAGGAGCTGGAGGAGCTGAACAGGCAATGGTATGAGCACGACGACTACTGGCCGGGCGTCTTCAGCCAGGCCGGCAGGATCGACGAGCTCATCACCGCATTCAACGAGAGGGTGGGGCTCTGAGATTTTCGATTTTCGATTTTCGATTTTCGATTTATGATTTATGAAAGAGGAGAAAAGACAGGGGGCAAAGCAATGGGTTTGAGTTTCGAGGAAGTCCTCAAGCGGGCGGAGGCGAATCGATCGGAGATGTTTCAGTTTCTCAGGGAGTTGGTGGCCATTCCCAGCGAGAGTTGTCAGGAAGAGCAGGTGGTGCAACGGGTTGGAGAAGAGATGGAGAAGGTCGGGTTTGAGCGGGTGGAGATTGATCCCATGGGCAACATCCTGGGGTACATTGGCCGGGGAAAGCACCTTCTGGCCCTGGACGCCCACCTCGATACCGTGGCCGTGGGAGACCCGGAACTCTGGGACTTCGATCCCTTTGCCGGGTATGAGGACGAGGAAGTGATCGGCGGCAGAGGAACAAGCGACCAGAAGGGCGGTATGGCCTCCATGGTCTATGCCGGTAAGCTGATAAAGGATCTCGGCATCGAGGACGACTTCACCCTGATCATGACCGGCACGGTTCAGGAAGAGGACTGCGACGGTCTCTGCTGGCAGTACATCATAGAGGAAGACCGGATCAGGCCGGAGTTTGTCGTCTCCACCGAGCCCACTTCCGGCAGGATCGCCCGGGGGCAGCGGGGCAGGATGGAGATCAAGCTTGCCACCAGAGGAATCAGCTGTCATGGATCGGCTCCGGAACGAGGAGAGAACGCCATCTTCAAGATGGCTCCCATTTTAGAGGAGCTGCAGGGCCTGCACACCCGGCTCCAGGATGATCCCTTCCTGGGCAGGGGGTCGCTGACGGTTTCCGAGATCTTTTCCCGGTCCCCTTCCAGGTGTGCCGTGGCCGACGGCTGCACCATATCCATCGACAGGCGGCTGACCGCTGGAGAATCCCGGGAATTCGCCATGGAGCAGATCAGGGAGCTGCCGGCAGTCAAAAAAGCCGGTGTGGAGGTCTCCCTGTACGGCTATGACCGCCCGGCCTATACCGGGCTGGTCTATCCGACCGAGGCCTACTTCCCTTCCTGGACCGTTGCCGAGGACCATCCCGCCTGCCGGACCATGATCGATGCCTACAAGCACCTTTTTCAGCAGAATCCGGTGGTGGACAAGTGGACGTTTTCCACAAACGGTGTGTCCATAACCGGCCGCTACAACATTCCCTGCATCGGGTTCGGGCCGGGACATGAAGACCAGGCCCACGCCCCCAATGAAAAGACCTGGAAGGAGGAGCTGGTTCGGGCTGTCGCCATGTATTCCGTCATCCCCATGGTCTATGTCAAATGCCATGCCAAGGACATGGAAGGTCAACGCCCGGTATGAAACTTTAAGTCAAATTATAGGGAACTATCCATGCTCTTGTATAACATTCTGAAATATTATGAATTATAGTTCCCCTCCCTGGCCAGGGAGGGGACAGGGGAGGGTCGGTCAAAGCGGCCGGTATGTCACAGCAGCGTACGAAATCTCTAACCAAGCTTTATGGATCTTCATAAAAAGCAGACCTGCTGGAGAAAAGGGATTCTTCGCTCGCCACAGATAAATGCGCTTCGCTTACAGAGATTTAACCGGGCAGGCGGACTCGCTCAGAATGACAGAGAGGGAGAGCCTTGCGAAACCTCATCGTAAGGTACAGAAGTTTCTATACTGATCCAACTTAGCTTTTTGTGAAATTTGGGCCTGGACCCTTGGGGTCGCCAGTCTTTGTTGTAAAAACCAAAATTGGATCAGTATACCTCGATCAAACTGGCGGTTGCGGCTTCAACCCAACCACACAACAGCCCAACCATATTCACAAATATATTAAACAATTATATGTCAGGCCTGCCAGAGGCAAGGCTGACCTCTGACCTCTGACCACAGAGGGATCTCTCTCTTCTTCCCTATGCCCTATGCCCTATGCCTCTTCTCTTCCCGACCTCTGACCACTGATCTCTCTCTTCTTCCCTATGCCCTATGCTCTATGCCCTATGCCTCTTTATGGTTCCAGGTTCACGGTTCACGGCCTCCGGCTCGTAGAGAGCGAGCCTACGCCTCGGAGAGTTCACGGTTGCAGAAAAAAGAAATTCACAGTTCAAGCCAGCCGACGTCCGACCTCCTTCTTCCCCTCTTCCCTATGCCCCATGCTCCATGCCTCTTCTCTTCCCGACCTCCGACATCTGACGCTTCTTTGCCCTTTGCTTCTTTGCCCTATGCCCTATGCCCTATGCCCTTTGCATCTTGTTCCCAGTGTCACAGCATCTCTGCCACCGTCCCACCCATCCAAACGTCCATCCGTCCTCTGTCCTCTGTCCTCTGTCCTCTTCCCTATGCCCTATGCCCTTTGCCCTTTGCCCTTTGCTTCTTGTTCCCAGCATCTCAGCATTCCAGCCTTTCCTGCAGCCCCTTGACCAGGAGAGGCCAGGCAATGGTGGCGTCGCAGAAGACTTCCGCAAACCGTCCTCCCTGCTCCGGGGGCTGGAATTTTCCCCAGGAAACCCCTTCCTGATAGGTGCATCCGGAGAGGCCTCCCCAGTGATCCGGTTCCGGGCAGACCCGGACTCCATACTGAAATCTCCGGGTCTGCCAGGGAATATCCGGATTCTGCAGCACCGCCATCTCCATAAAGGGGCTCACCTGCTGGGCCCAGTTCCGGGGAACCCCGCCGCCGATGGTGAAAATCCCGATTTTTTCGGCCCGGGTGATCCGCCTTGCGTAATCCAGGACATCCAGAAACGGATTGTAGTGAAAGGGAAGGGAGCTGGATGCGACCTCTTCCCGGGCCGCTTCGGGGACCTTTTTAAGGATATAGGCCGCCATGTCCAGGGCGATCTCCGAATCGGTGAAGGCCGGGATATAGACGGGGCAATCCTGTTCATAGGCGCTTTTCAGGATCCCTTTGCCCTCGAAATGGCGAGACAGATGCCGGCCAATGATCCGGCAGAGGCTCTGCGAGCTCCAGCTTTGATCGGAGCCGATCTCTTCCATGATCGAATTGACCACGTTCTCGGCCTGCATGAAATTCAGTTCGGATTCCAGGGTGTCGTAGACCCGGTTCAAGCCGAGGCTGCAGAGCTTTGCATCATCCATCTTCTGCCTGTCGTACTTGTAGTGCTTCAGGCCCAGGGATTCGATGAAGCCGTGGGCCATCAGGGCGCCGGTGGAGACAACCGCGTCCAGCCAGCCCCTGTCGATCATCCTGCACAGGAGCAGCCCCATCTTGGCTACGGTCATGGCCCCGGAAAAGGTCCCCACCACGAAGCAGTCCCGATCTTCGATCATGGCCTGGAGCACATCCAGGGCCTCCCCAAGATTCCGACCTCCAAACGCGGTCCGGGACATGGCCTGCAAAAGCTGTTCGCAGTTCTCTACCCGATCGATGTCCAGGGGTTCGAGCTCCTGGAGACCGAGGTCCCTGGGGTCGGCCATGCTTTCGATTTTCCGGAAAGTGCTGTCGTCTGTCATTGGCAGTCTCCATTCACTTTGGGTTTCTCACGGGTTCGGGATGGTTTGCGATTCCAATCACTCATTCGAGGCTGCGATCAGTTTCGGCACCGCTCTCCCCATCAGACTCTGCATAGCCTCCAGCAGGATCTTCCGGGGGGTGTCGCCCGTGGGCAGGACCGTCTTTTCCAGTTTCACGGAAAAGGTCTCCTCGTGGATATTTTTAAGGCCTTGCTTGAGCATCAGGGTCATTTTCAGGGCTGCTTCATATTTGGTTCTGGAGCGTTCCCGGAGAATGGCCTGCAGGATCCGGCCATGGACAACCGGGGTCTCCAGGGACTCCCCTTTCCTGGCCGATTCCACGGGACAGCCCTGGGCCTCGATCTGACGTATCAGGGACCTGGTGAACCAGTCTTCCACGTAGCTTTCGGAGTAGAAGGAGTACCCTTTTCTGGTCGTGCCGATGGTCCGGGTCTGGGTGCGGTCATCTACAAAGGGGGTCACGGTCAGCTTTTTCCGGCATTTGAGGCTGGCCACGGAAACAGGTTCGTAGTCCAAGGGGACGATGGTCTGGGTGCAGCCCAGACTCAGGAGGAAAAAAATCAAGACAAAGAACAATATCCCTGTTTTGGCATATCCTTTCATAAAAGCCTCTTTCATGTTTTTGTGACCAAGTTCATGTTCCAGTTAAGGTCAAGCACCGGCAGGCGGAGATTTGCTATTTCATGAAATGAATTTTGTAATTATATTCGATTTTTTCATGATGAAAAAATCGAATTGGAAAAATCGAATCAGGAAAAAATCGAATCAAGGGATCTTTTGGCCCGAGCCGCCTCTTCCATGATCTCTTCTATCAATTCTGCTACAAAAGGGACGTCGTGAACAAGGCCCATGACCTGTCCGGCCGGGAAAATGCCCCGGTCGATGGTTCCCTGGATCCAGCCCGTGCGGCCGGCTTCGCCGCTGAGGTAGGGTTTGAGATCCTCCAGGGTGGCCCCCTGGTCCTCCATCTCCAGGATCTTTTCCGTCCAGGCGGTGCGCAAGGCCCGACAGGGGTTTTTCAGGGACTGCATGACCAGAACGGAATCGGTTTCAGGGGCCTCCACCAACCGTTGCTTGGCGGTTTCGTGGACCGGGCATTCCCGGGTGGCCATGAAGCGGGTGCCCATGTTGACCCCGGCGGCGCCCAGGGCCAGGGCGGCCAGAAGGGATCGGCCGCTGCCGAAACCGCCTCCGGCGATGACCGGGGCCTTGACCGATTCCAGGACCCTGGGGA
>JAIPDR010000214.1 GCA_021737615.1 Desulfohalobiaceae bacterium
ATGCACCTCTGGAGCATTATCCTCGCCGCCGGTCAGGGCAAACGTCTGCCTGAAATACAGCAGAAAAAGCAGTTTCTGACCTGGCGGGACAGGCCCCTGTACTGGCACTCGGCCAGGACCTTTTCTAATGTTCCCCGGATCAAGGGGATCGTCTTCGTCTTTCCGGAAAAAGAAAGAGCGGTTCAGGAAAAAAACATCTCATATTTTTCCTGCCATGAGGATCTGGGGGTGGAGTACAAGGTGGTCGCCGGGGGCGATGAAAGACAGCAGTCCTCGTTGCAGGGCCTGCAGGCCCTGCCCCCTGACTGCACCCATGTGCTGATTCATGACGCAGCCCGGCCCTTTGTCAGCGCCCGGCTCATCAACCGGGTCATCAGCGCTCTTGAACAGGGAGCTCAGGGGGTCGTGCCCGGACTTTCCGTAACCGACACCATTAAACAAGCCGTGGACTTTAAACTCTTGACCCTGCCCAGGGAGACCATTTATACCATACAGACCCCACAGGGATTTGACAGAAAAACCATGCTCAAGGCTCACGAGAAGGGTCTGAAGGCAGGACTCTCGGCCAGCGACGATGCCTTTTTACTGGAAGAGGACGGCGGGGAAGTGCGGCTGGTGGAGGGAGAACCGGAAAACCGGAAAATCACCCATCCCCGGGATCTGCAGCTCCTGCAGGAACAGGAGGACCTGCGCTTCCGGCCCTGCATGGGCTGGGGCTACGATGTCCATCGCTTCGGTCCGGGGAAACCCATGAAACTGGGAGGAATCCCGATTGCAAACGGCCCAAGGGTCGTGGCCCACTCCGACGGCGACGTCCTCATCCACGCCCTGATAGACGCCATCCTCGGCTGCCTGGGGCACGGGGATATCGGAGAGTTCTATCCCGATTCAGATCCCGCGCTCAAGGATATCAACAGCGGGATCCTCCTTCGGGAAGTTTTGACCACGGCCCGGAAAAACCGCCTGGTCCTGGATCATCTGGACCTGACGATCATCACCCAGACCCCGAAGATCGGTCCCTGGAAAAACCAGATCAAAAAGAATCTGGCCTCCTTGCTGGGACTCGATCAGACCCGGCTGAACGTAAAGGCCACCACTGAAGAAGGGCTGGGCTTTACCGGCCGCAAACAGGGAATCAAGGCCGTGGCCCAGGTCCTGGGACACTTTGAAAAATAGACTGATCCAACCTAGCTTTGGTGTGATATTTATTATAAACCTATAAATTTTTTCGGCTCGGCGAAAAAATTTGGCGAAAAAATCTGCCGGAGTCTTCATGAAATTCCAGAACACCCTGACCGGGCAGAAGGAACCTTTCGTCCCGCATCAAGAAGGAAAGGTCCGCCTGTACGTCTGCGGCATTACCGCCTACGACTATTGCCATCTCGGTCATGCCCGGGCCGCCGTCGTCTTTGATGTTCTGGTCCGTTTCCTGCGTTTTTCCGGGTATGAGGTCCATTTTATCCGGAATTTCACCGATGTGGACGACAAGATCATCAACAGGGCCAAAGAATCCAACCTCGACTCCCAAGAAATCGCCGAGCGATTCATCGCGGCCTATTACCAGGACATGGAGCGCCTGGGAGTTCTGCAGGCCGATGTTGAACCCAGGGCCACAGAACACATCCAGGTCATGCAGGATTTGATCCAGAAACTCATTGACAAGGGTCACGCCTACGCCACCCCGGCCGGAGATGTCTACTTCAGGGTCAGATCTTTCCCTGATTACGGGCGGCTCTCCGGACGGAACATAGAAGAGCTCAAGAGTGGAGCCAGGATCGAACCAGGGGAAGACAAGGAAGACCCTCTTGATTTTGCCCTCTGGAAGAAAGCCGGACCCGACGTTCCTTCCTGGCCCAGCCCCTGGGGACAGGGCCGGCCCGGCTGGCATATCGAGTGCTCCGCCATGAGTGAAAAGTATCTGGGACTCCCTCTGGACATCCATGGGGGCGGACAGGATCTGGCCTTTCCCCACCATGAAAACGAAAGGGCCCAGAGTGAGGCCGCCACCGGAAAGACATTTGTCAGATACTGGCTGCACAACGGGTTTGTCCGGGTCAATCAGGAGAAGATGTCCAAGTCCCTGGGCAACTTCATCACCATCCGGGACATCATGCATAAGTACCTGCCCGAGGTGCTCAGGTTCTTCCTGCTCGGCAAACATTACAGGAGCCCCCTGGACTTCACCTGGGAGAGGCTCCAGGAATCGGAGAGGGGGTTCAAACGTCTTCTTGAAACCGCATTGCAGACCGGCCAGGCCCTGGAAAACAGCAAGTGGACGGCAACGGACCTTCCGCAGGATCTCGGCCGGGAGTTTCAAACCGCGGCCGGACTCTGGCGGGAAAGCCTGGAGGATGATCTGAATACCGCAGCGGCCCTGGGCCACCTGTTCACCATGAACCGCCTGATCAACCGCATCCTGGACCACAAGAAATGGCGCAGGAGCGAACAGGCCAGAGAGATTTTCTCCTCGTTTCTGGGCCAACTGGAGACACTTGATCGCATCCTCGGCCTGCCCTTTGCAGATCCCGAACGAGTGCTTTTTTCCCTGCGCAAATCCAGGGCCGACCGTAAAAACATCGACCCCGGAGAAGTAGAGAAGCTGATAGCCTTACGGCAAAAAGCCAGACAGGACAAGAATTTTGAAGAGGCGGATCTGATCCGCAACCGGCTGGCCCGGATGGGAGTCGCTCTGCGGGATACACCCACCGGTCCGGTCTGGGAGGTGGAATGATGGAAGGTGACATGCAATCTTCGAAACTGGCCCGCACGATCAAACCCTTTCTGGCCATGGATGTCCTTGAGTCGGCCCAAAAGCTGGAGGCCAAAGGTCAGGATATTGTCCATCTCGAAATAGGGGAGCCAGACTTCGACACCCCGGCCTGCATCAAGGAAGCCGCTATCAGGGCCCTGCGGGACGGCCGGACCCACTACACCCACAGCCTGGGTCTTCTCGAGCTGCGTGAGGCTATCTGTGAAGACTACTACCTGCGCTATAAAGCGAACGTTCATCCGGACCAGGTCGTGGTCACCTCCGGCACCTCTCCGGCCATGCTCCTCTGTCTTGCCGTGCTCCTGGAACCCGGAGACTCGGTTATCATCTCCGACCCCGGCTATGCCTGCTATGCCAATTTTATCCTCCACGCAAACGGGATTCCGGTTCCGGTTGCAGTCAACGAAGAAGACGGCTTCCAGTTCCGGGTTCAGGATATCCTCAAAAAGATCGAGGCCAATACCAGGGCGGTCATGATCAACTCACCGGCCAACCCCACCGGCACTTTGCTCTCCAGAGAACGCCTGGAACAGCTGGCCGGACTTGAGCCTTGCATCCTGTCCGACGAGATCTATCACGGACTGGAATACGGGGAAAAAGGCCATTCCATACTGGAATTTACCGACCGGGCCTTTGTGTTCAACGGCTTTTCCAAGCTCTACGCCATGACCGGCTGGCGCCTCGGCTATGTGATCGCCCCCTGGCCGTTTGCCCGTGACCTCCGGAAGTTGGCCCAAAACCTGTTCATCTGCGCCCCGGCCATGAACCAATGGGCCGGGATCGCCGCCCTCAAGGAGGCCGCCCCGGACGTATCCGAGATGGTCAAGACCTATGATCAGCGCCGGAAATTCATGCTCAGCCGCCTCAAGGAGCTGGGCTTCGGGATCGAGACAGAACCAAAAGGGGCCTTTTACATCCTGGCCAACAGCAAGAGATTCGGGGCCGACTCCTACAAACTGGCCTTCGACATCCTGGAGAAGGCCCATGTCGGAGTCACTCCGGGCATTGATTTCGGCCGAAACGCCGAAGGCTTTCTGCGCTTTTCCTATGCCAATTCCATTGAAAACATCCGGCTGGGCATGGACAGGCTGGAGCAGTATTTAGCCGGGAGAGAGATCAGAGGTCAGAGATCAGAGGTCAGCCCTGCCTCTGGCCGTGCTGACATGTAACTATTGAATATTTATGAAAATAACTGCTACACTTTTAACTTATGTTGTTGATTTCGATTGCTGCCAGTTTGATCAATGAGAAGAAACTCCAGTTTTGAGCATTGGCACCTATTTGCGAACCGGGCAACAGGGTTTTCTTGCGCGACCTCGCTTTGAGGTTCTCAGGTTTTCTTAGGCTCGCGAAATGGGGGAAACCGGACCGCGCCTACGGCTTTAAACCATAAGACTGCTTAAGATTCTCGTTCAGGCAGCATCAAAGTTTATAGCAGAGTCTAAGAGTCCGGAGGGGGCAGGGATCCCCCATGAGCGAGCCATAGAAAACCGAGAGCCGGAAGCGTCTAAGCGCAAGAGAGCCCTGTGACCGGTTCGAACTATTCCGCATTTTTAAATGAAGTTTCATATGAGAGGTCAGGAAGAAGGAAGAGGCAGAGGGTAGAGGGTAGAGGGCAGAGAGAACAAAGACCAATGCCCAATGACAAAAGACAAATGACAAATGACAAATGACTAAATGATAAATTTACAAGATAGTTATGTCCAACCCGTTCACCATACTCCAGCAACTGGCCGAACAGAAGATCAGCCAGGCCATCGAGCAGGGGGAGCTTGACGACCTCCCGGGGCAGGGGCGGCCCCTGCCCCGGGACGATATTTCCCATGTCCCGGAAGAGCTGCGCATGGCCTACCGGCTGCTCAAGAATGCCGGCTACACGCCGCCCGAGGTGGAACAACGCAAAGAGATCACCCGCCTGGTCGATCTGCTCGAAAATTGCGAAGACGAGCAAGTCTGCATGAGACGGATCCAGAAATTGAACCTCTTGATCACCAAGCTGAATGAGCATCGCAAATCCCCGGTCAATTTCGAATTGGACCAGGTCTACTACCGGAAGGTGGTGGAAAGGGTCCGGCTTAAAAATCAGAAATCCGGCGGTTAAGACCTCCGGATTTCTGATTTTTAAATACACCTTGAAAAAATAATTCGGCCGGTCTAATATTTATCCCTGTTTTGGGCTCCAGGTCCTGATGGGTACGTTGCCCTTCAAGGAATTATTTTAGAAATTTTATCGGAGAGGTGGCCGAGTGGCTAAAGGCGGTAGTCTTGAAAACTACTGAGGGCTGACGTCCTCCGGGGGTTCGAATCCCTCCCTCTCCGCCAGCATGATTTAAGCGGCCGCGGAATCGTTCCGCGGCCTTTTTTTGTGCACCTGAACGCCGCAAACGACCCTGCCCTTTCCAATGAGGGCTTTCAAGCCTTGATTTTTGTTCCAAGATACGAACACTTCACCAGAAAAATGCATCTCTCGCCTCGAAAAGCCCTATCCTGTATCATTTTGCAAAATATATTAATACGCTGCGAAATCAAGGACGCGCTCTTTCGATGGGGGAACCAAATTTGCCAGACATCAACTCTTGACAATCTTTGACTTTCAAGGCTAATAGCATTTAAGAAAAAGATAGGGACGGCTGGATCTTGTGCATCTTGTGCCAACAGATGGGTTATAATCCTTCAAACCGTCAGTTTTGGACTTCAACCCCAATACACATCAGTTGGGCCACATATCTTACTAGACCTGATCCAATCTTGGTTTTGTCCACAGGGACTACTCAGCCCTCAGGCTACAGGACTTTATTTCAAAAAGCCAAGTTGGATCAGTATGTATATTAAATAACTATAGGTCAGGACTGCCGGAGGCATGGCTGACAGGCCAACTCTTTCTTCAATCAGAGCATGGTGACCGGGAGGGGACAGTGAATAAAAAGAAAAAAGGTGGACTTGTACCTTTTATCCTCGGTATTGCAGCCGCCCTGATCTTTGGGTGGAACATCTTTCCCCAGTTGCTTTTCAGCCACAAAGACCAGCCCATTACCTTCAGCCACGTCGGGCACATGACCCACACCCAAAAGGATTTGAAAGACCTGGACGACTGCGTTGACTGCCACGATTATCGGGAGGACGGGTCCTATGCCGGCATTCCCAGCCTCGAATCCTGCGCCGAATGTCACAGCGAACCCCTGACCGCGGTCCCCTCGGAGCAGCTGTTTGTCAACGAGTACGTCAAAAAGGGCAAGCAGGTCCCCTGGAAGATCTACCGGGAACAGCCGGACAATGTCTATTTCTCGCATATCGCCCACGAAGAGTATGAATGCACCGAATGCCACCAGGACATGGAAAACGCGGACAGCCTCCCTGCGTACTATGAAAACAAGCTGACCGGATACAGCCGGGGGACCATGAAGATGTGGGAATGTGAACGCTGTCACGCGGAGGAAGACGCCAGCAACGCCTGTTACGTGTGCCACAAATAAGCAAACGGAGTGAGAATCATGGCCTTGGATCGGAGAGGCTTTCTGATGTTCCTGGCCGGAGGGGCCGTTGGCTCGTCCCTGACCCCCATGCCCTGGAAACTGACTGACGAGATCGCCATATGGACTCAGAACTGGCAGTGGATCCCGAGAGTCCCGGAGGGGGGGCTGGATGCAAAACCCTCGGTGCTCAAGCTGGGGACCGCCGAATACGGGCTGCTTGTCAACCGGGTCGAAAAGCAGCCCATAACCGTCAGCGGCAACCCGGATCATCCCCTGAGCCTGGGCGGCATCGATCCCCTTGGCGGGGCCAGTGTTCAGCTCATGTATGTTCCGGCCAGGATCAAGACTCCGCTTCGCAAAGACAAGGACGGCCGGTTCAGGCCGATCTCCTGGGAAAAGGGCCTCGAACTGCTCATCCAAAAACTGAAACCCCTCCAGGGCCGTCCGGACGG
>JAIPDR010000215.1 GCA_021737615.1 Desulfohalobiaceae bacterium
GGCAATATTTATTTCGCCCACTATCCCGCCTGGCAGGGAAAGACCAGAGACCGTTATTTCTTCGGGTTGATCCCGGAATATTACAGGGGTACCGGAGAAAGCGGCGAGCTCATCTGCCTGGACTGCCGGGTTGATCATCTGCGGGAAGCCATGCCTTTTGACCGCATCCTGGTTACCATGGCCCTGAAAGAATTGAGGACCTTCAGTCTGAGGCTTTATTTCGAGTACTTCCGTCTGGATCCGGACGGAAGCCGGACCAAACTGGCCTATGGAGAACAAAAAGCCATATGGGTAGTCAGAGATGAGCATGGAAACCCTGTTCCAGCACCTTTTCCCTCTAAAATAACAGAAACCTTTCACCAGGAAATAGCAAATCAGCTAAACTAGTGCTTGGACGAAAACTCACCCATCTACTTCGTCACTGCAAAATTTTGAAATCCTCATGTATCGGAATACACTGCGGTTTAAAAATTTATTGTTCCTCGTATCCGGGCAAGTTTACGACCAATCACTGTTTTCGTCCAGAGACAAACTAGGCTTCTGGAAAGACGTGTTTACCTATTGACTAATTTGTAAAGCAGGCTCTTCTGCAGCGAAACTGCATCGTAGCGGCACATTTCGTGGCAGCAGTAACAGCGGATGCACTTCTTTGGATCGATTTCTGCGTACTCCTGATCAACCAGGCTGATGGCCTCTTCAGGGCAGGATTCGTAGCAGGACCCGCAGGCCACGCAATTTTCCCTGTTGATGACCGGCTTGACCGTCATGCCGTTTTTGAATAGTGGAGCCACCAGATTCAGCCACCAGGGAAATCCCCCTGATTCCGGTTCACCGTATATCGTGGATGGCAACTTGAAATCCGGCAGGCGCAGTCCGGGTTTTTCAAGTCCTACCAACTCCACTTCTTCCAGTCGCGTCGGGGTCATCCCCCTTCTGCCTGCCTCCTGAAGGAGGGTGTTCCTGTCCCGGTCGATGCCCATGATCTCCCCGGCCACGACATCGAGGGCCAGGGGGTTGGTGGAGGCCAGCAGGAGCCCCACCTGTCTCGGTTCTCCAGACCCCGGCCCTTCCCCCTCCATGGCCACCACCGCGTCCATGATCGACAAACGCGGGGCAACGTAGCTGGAAAGGTCCAGGAGCATGGCCGCAAATCTGGCGTTGTCCTTTAGCTTGGCATGGTATCCGGGTTTCGTCAGTCCGGGGATAACCCCGAAACTGTTTTTGACCGCCCCGGTCATGTGCATGAACAGATGGGTCTTGAGCTTGCAGACATTGATCACCCCGTCTGCCTCCAGAACAGGGGTAATAACTTCAAAACGCTTGATCAGCTCACCCTCTGGATAAAAGACTTCCCTGGACGAAAAATCAAAATTCAACTCAATCCCCGCCTCCCGGCAGAAAGGATCCAACCCGCAGGTCCGGTAGATCCTGGTCAGCATCTTCCGGTTGTATCTGTAACCCGACCCGGGGCTGTCGGCGATTACCGGGCGCGCTCCCGAGTCCAGGAGGACCTTGCCCGCAGCATTCAACACAGCCGGATGGGTGGTGACCGCCTTCTCCGGTCCGGCAGGCAGCAGGAGGTTGGCCTTCAGGACGATCTTCTCACCGGCTGAGACATACGATCCAATCCCTCCCATACGGGCCATGAGTTCGGAAATTTTCCCCCCAACCTGATCGTAGTCAGGACACCTGACGGCAAAGACTGTTTTATCCATCTTGCTTTTCCTTGCTGTTTTAAAATCCTTGAGCACGGCACCCAGCATAGATTGAACCCCGAACAGGGGCAAGATGGAATTTTCGTCATTTTATATGCTGATCTCATTATATATTTAAATATTAGAATATATCTTGACAAACCAGACCCGTTTCTCCTACGATGCCGAGCAAAGAATGGATATATGCAAGGATAGGAGGACCGCATGGAGAACAGAACAAGCCCGTTTGCCGTGAGGAAGGAAGGCTTCGACCTGTCCCGGGCCATAACCGAGGCCAACCGCTGCCTTTTGTGCTTTGATCCGCCCTGTTCAAAGGGGTGTCCGGCCGGGACCAACCCCGGCCAATTCATCCGCAAGCTCCGCTTAAGAAACATAACCGGAGCCATCAGAACCATCAAGGAGAGCAACATTTTTGGGGGGGCCTGCGGAGCTCTCTGCCCCACTGAAGAGCTCTGCGAAAAGGAGTGTGCCGCAACCGGAATCGACCGGCCCATCGAGATCGGCAGGATCCAGCAGGCCCTGATCGAACATGGACAAAAAACCGGATTCACCCCTCTGAAGCCCGCTGATTCTCCGAAAGAAAAGAAGGTGGCGGTTCTGGGCTCCGGTCCGGCCGGACTGACCTGCGCTGCCGAACTGGCCAAAGAAGGCTACCCGGTGACAGTCTTTGAAGCCAGACCAGAACCCGGCGGAGTCCTGCGTTACGGCCTCATGCCCTACCGGATGGATCCGGATCTTTTGCAGGGGGAAATCAAGGATATTGAATCACTTGGAGTGGAAATCCGCTGCAGCAGCCCGGTAAAGGGCGAAAAGGCTGCGGAAGCCCTGCTTGAGAAAGGGTACGACGCCCTGTTTCTGGCCCCGGGGCTGTGGTCGGCCAAGGGTTTCAATGAGGATGGACCGCCCTTCAAGGGGAGGTATTCCTCGGTCGAGTACCTGGCCATGATCAGGGAAGAAAGATTCGCAGAACTGGAATCAGACTTCAAAGGCAGGCGGGTGGCGGTCATCGGCGGCGGAGACGTGGCCATGGAATGCGTTCAGTCTGCCTCGAGACTGGAAGCGGCCGATGTCTTCCTCATCTACCGCAGGTCATTCGCGCAGATGCCCGGGGAAGAACACGAGCGGATCATGGCTCTTCAAAGCGGTGTCCACTTCATTCTCCTCAACCAGCCAAGCGCCTACATCACCGATACAAGCAACCGGATTACCGGGCTGAAACTCAACAGGACCGAACTCGGCCCGGAAGACCTATCCGGTCGAAGATCCCCCAGGCCTGTCCAGGGCTCAGAGTGGGTCCTTGAAATCGACACGGTTATCGAAGCCATCGGCAACCAAGCCGAACCGGGTTCTGCCGCCTGGTACCCTTCAGTCAAGACCGATCAACAGAGCCTGATCCAGGCGGACCAAAACAGCGCTCAAACCTCTGCCCGGGGAATCTTTGCCGGGGGAGACATCGTCCGCGGCCCGGCTCTGGTGGTCACCGCTGTTGAAGACGGCAAGAAGGCAGCCCGCTCTATCATGGAGCACCTGACATCTCAGCTTTAACCCCGGTTAAAAAGTCCGGTAGCTGAAACTGAATAATAATCCAAAACCCGCAATCGGCAATCGAAAATCTGAAATCGAAAATCCAGAGGAGGTGCCTCATGACGGCAACCAAGCCGGATTTATCCATAGAGTTTTGCGGCAAAAAATTCATAAACCCGTTTCTCCTCTCTTCGTCACCGGTCTCAAACAGCGCGGAAATGGTGGCCCGGGCCTTTGAAGCCGGCTGGAGCGGAGTGGCCTTCAAGACCCTCAATTCGGATCGGATTCCCATCATCCATCCCTCTCCCAGAATGAACACCTATGACTATGGCCACAAGAAACTGGTCGGGCTGCAGAACGTGGAGCAGATCTCGGACCGGCCCTTAAAGGACAACCTCTTGGATTTCTTGTACCTCAAGAAGCATTACCCGAAACACATCCTCATTTCCAGCATCATGGGCTTCTCCAATGAGGAGTGGGCCTACCTGGCCAAAGTCTCCGAAAACAACGGCGCGGATATGCTGGAGCTCAACTTTTCCTGCCCCCACATGTGCGTCGAGGGAAGCGGCCACAAAGTGGGTCAGGCCTTCCATCTCCTGGAAAAATTCACAACCACGGTCAAAAAGGCTGTCAGTATCCCGGTCATCGCCAAGATGACCCCGAACATCACCGATATCACCGAGCCGGCCCTGTATGCCAAAAACGGCGGGGCCGACGCCATCTCAGCCATCAATACCGTCAGCGGGATCTCCGAGGTCGGCCTGAAAGACCTGGTGCCCAAACCGAACATCTTCGGGGTCGGAGCCATCAGCGGCACCTCCGGCCCCGCGGTCAAACCCATCGGACTGCATTTCATTGCAGACATGGCCAAAAACGAAAAGCTGGGACTGCCCCTGTCCGGAATGGGCGGCATCGAAACCTGGATCGACGCATTGGAATACATCCTCCTCGGAGCCTCCACCATTCAGGTTACCACCGGGATCATCCATTACGGCTACAGGATCATAGAAGACCTGATCGAAGGGTTGTCCGATTACATGACCCAGGCCGGCATCCAGTCCGTCTCCGAACTCGTGGGCAGGAGCCTGCCCCATCTGCAGACCACCGACCACTTCGATCTCAACCGCCAGGGTGTGGCCGAGTATGATCTCGAGCGCTGCATCGGCTGCGGCCAGTGCTATATCGTCTGCCGGGACGCCGCCGGTCAGGCCCTGGACTGGGACCCGGAAAACCGCAGGCCCAGACTGAACGAAGACAAATGCCTGAGCTGCATGATCTGCAGCTTTGTCTGCCCGGTTTCCGGCCTGATCAGGTACAAGGAAAAGGACAGCCAGTGGCAGAGGAGGAAAACAGCGGTCATGGACCCGTCGCTTGAAAGCGAGCTGAAGCAGACACCTCCGCCGTGGCTCTGAGGATTTTCGATTTTCGAGTGCCGATTTTCGATTGTAAAGGAAGCCGATATAGCCTCAATCTAAAATTATATAATAAGGAGGATGGCATGAGCGTACTGATCAAGGGGGGACAAGTGGTCACCTCAAGCAATCGCTATCAGGCGGATGTCTATGTGGAAGGGGACAAGATCAAGGCCATCGGAACGGATCTCGACTACCAGGCCGAAGAAGTGGTCGACGCTTCCGGCAAGTATGTGCTCCCGGGTGCCATCGACCCCCATACCCACATCCTGCTCCCGTTTATGGGGGCCCACGCCAAGGACGATTACGAGACCGGCACCATTGCCGCGGCCTGTGGCGGTGTGACCTCTATTATCGACTTCGACGTGCAGCAGAAGGGCGAATCCCTTCTGGATGCATTGAACCGGAAGAAAGAGCTGGCCAGGGATAAGGTGGCCGTGGACTACTCCCTGCATCCCGCGATCACTGACCCCAGAGCCGATGTCATCGCGGAGGTCGAAAAAGCGGCCCGGGAATACGGGACCCCCAGCTTCAAGATCTTTATGGTCTACGATTTCCGGGTGGATGACGCGACCATGATCAAACTCTTGCAGGCGACCAAGAAACACGGCGGGCTGGTTCAGGTCCACG
The DNA here is from genome assembly GCA_021737615.1 of Desulfohalobiaceae bacterium. Classification (GTDB taxonomy): domain Bacteria; phylum Desulfobacterota; class Desulfovibrionia; order Desulfovibrionales; family Desulfothermaceae; genus JAABTT01. The sequence goes on from JAIPDR010000215.1 coordinate 5,282, forward strand.
CAGAAAACTTCTACATCATCCAGTACCTCAACGAGGTCCTGGAGAGCCAAGGCAAGCTCTCTCCCTACCACCACGCCCTGAGCCGTCCGAACATAGCTGAACAGGAAGCCGTATCCAGGGCAACGAAGATGGTCGAACTGACCGATTCCAGGATCTACATCGTCCACCTCTCCTCCAAAGAGGCCCTCTGGACCATCAAGGAGGCCAGGGACCGGGGGCTGAACATCCTGGCCGAGACCTGCCCCCAGTACCTGCTCTTAAACGAGGATCGCTACCAGGAACCCGGTTTCAACGGGGCCAAGTATGTGATGTCTCCTCCGCTTCGGACCGAGGAAAGCAGCCTGGCCCTCTGGGAAGGCTTGAGGGGAGGCGACGTCCAGGTGGTGGCCACCGACCACTGCCCCTTTGATTTTAAAGGCAACAAGGACATGTTCGGACAAAACGACTACAAAAAGATCCCCAACGGCGCACCCGGGGTGGAGACCCTGCTCATGCTCATGCATTCCGAGGGAGTCAAAAAGGGCAGGCTCAGCCTGGAGAAGATGGTGGACTTCCTTTCCACTTCCACGGCCCGGATTTTCGGAATGAAAGACAAAGGAGAAATCGCAGCCGGCAAGGATGCGGATATCGTTGTCTTCGATCCCGGACAGAAATTCACCATCACTAAGGACAGACTGCACATGAATGTGGACTATACCCCCTACGAGGGGCTGGAAGTCACCGGCATGCCCAGCCTGGTCTATTCCCGGGGAAAGAAGGTGGCCAAATGGCAGGACGACCGGGTGGAATTCGTGGGCCGACCCGGGAACGGACGTTTCGTCAAGCGGGAGCCTTTTGATTATACAGATCCAGCTTAGCTTTTTCTAAAATGTGTTGGAATTGATCCACTTTACGCCTTTGTCAAAAAATTGGACTTGGATCTGTATTTTTATCTACAGTTTTTTTTATTCACAAGCCAGCACGAACAGCCGTGCTTAAGGCTTCATTGAAGGCAGATACAAACCACAAATTATGCCAACTTCTGGTATATCAAAAAGGAGAAAAACCAATGCAACGGATCGTCAAAAGCGGGCTCACTCAGGCAAGCTGCCCCTATTACCAGGAGTCTCCTCTGGAAATCAAAGAGAAGATGATTGCCAAGCATATTCCCTTGATAGAAGAAGCCGGCCGGCAAGAGGTCAACATTCTCTGCCTGCAGGAGATCTTTCATGGACCCTATTTCTGCTGCGAACAGGATACAAAGTGGTACAGCGTCGCGGAAAAGGTGCCCGGTCCCATAACAGAGCGTCTGTCTGAATATGCCAAAAAGTACAAGATGGTCATGATCATACCGGTCTACGAGGAGGCCCAGGCCGGAGTCTACTACAACACGGCCG
>JAIPDR010000216.1 GCA_021737615.1 Desulfohalobiaceae bacterium
TTCTGATCCAAAACCGGTTTAATGGTCTCAACCACTTCGCTCACCGCCTGCTGAAATTCTTTTTCATGCGGATCGCGCATCCGGATCACTTCCATTATGTCGCTCATCACTCTCTCCCCTTTCCTTAATGGGTTTCGACCAAGCAAACACCTTCAACACACCTCTATCCACCCCTTTGGTGAAACTTCACCGTAAGGAATTGAAGCTTCTGACTCGATTAGACTGGCCTTTTCTTCAGGCCAGAAGCGGCGCTCGTATGAAACTTCATCACAGAATGCCAGTGAATCAACAGGAATCCGTGAGCAGCTTGCTTCCCGGACTGAAATTTCCTGGTATGCGCAGGCTTACAAAACGGAGAAATAGTAAATACAGGCACAGACAATGTCAAACAATACTGTCAGACGCGAAGACCTGTTGTGAGTGGTCTTTTGGGAGTCGGCTGAAAGGAAAGATACAGGCTGGAAGGGATGGCTCGTATAAAACTTCAGAAGGTTTTGAAAACCAGACTTAAGAACTTAATCTTCTTAAATAGTTACATCAAATATGTCAGCGCGGCCAGAGCCCGCCCTGACAGGGCTCTGAAACCATGATCCAATCTCGCCTCCGGACTTTTCTGTCCGCAGGCGTAGACAGGTTGTCAATTCTTACCGGCTGCTTCCCGGGCTTTGCGTTCCGCCACCCGTTCCTCAAACTCGGCATAAATTGTATCCAAATCCTTTTGAACCTGATCAGAACGCGGTTCCGACTTGGCGTTCTTAAGGATGTCCAGAGATTTCTCATAGGCCTTCTCAACAATATCAGGCGACCCGGAAGCTTCCCACTGTTCCCGGCTCCTACGGTCCATGAGGTCGGTCCTGGACATTTCGTTAAAATGTTTGAAGGTATGTTCATGGGTGATGAATTCGCCCGCCGGACCGATTTCCTTGATCACATCATAGGCGATGTTTTCCTCTGTGACCTGGATACCGTTCACAACCTTGAGGACCATATCCAGGAACTCGTTCTGCAGGAGGGCGGAAGCGTAATCCCAGGCCAGCGCGCTGTCGATCATCCCGATGCCGTAAATCATGTTGGCGCCTGCCAACGCTGGTACTAAGGCGGTCAGGGTGAATTCGTGGCCGGACTGGGCATCTAACTTTTTGCTGTCTACCTACCCACCGCCAACCCAGGAGGGAATCTTGTAGTGCAGGGCCAGCTTGGCAACAGCGGCGCTGATCATGGCCATTTCGGGCGCACCCATGGAGGCCAGGGTTGTCCGCAGGTCCATGATGCTCGTTGAACTTCCGTAAACCATAGGCGCCCCCTTGCGAACCAGCTGCCCGAGGACGATGGATCCCAGCACCTCGCAGTTGTGGGTCACCAGGGTACTGGCCAGGTTGACGCAGGTGGTTGCCCCGCACATCCCTAAACTGTTGATCTTGATGGGTATTCCAAATTTACAGGCTTCGATCAGGACATCGGTCGCCTCACGGGTGAGAACCAGCGGGCTGACCGGGTCGGCTGAGCAGGTAAACAGCGGCTGTTGAGCCAGTTTATCCTCACCACCGGCCATGACCGCCCCCATCTTCACGGCGGCCTCGAAATGCTCGACCGAATATATTCCAAGAAAACCATGTTTTGAGGAATTGGAAAAAAACGAATAGGCATTGTAGATGCTGGACATATCCTGATCCACGTCCAGCGGGGTCAGAGGCCGTTCCCAGCCCACGCTGTTCTCCATGGCATCTATGAACCGGACGGAATCATCCACATCCTGCTTGGTTGCCTCCCGGATTTTCCGGGTCACCGGGTCCATCAGCGATGCGGCCTCGCCAAAGTTGACAAAGCCGGTTCGCTTGCCTCCAGGCACGTAATCGTTTTTGGGGTCAAGGGCGTGGGCCCGATAGGACGCAGGTGTGGACTGAATGGCATCTTCCACCAGATGTGGCGGGATCTTGACAATGCTATTCTCTTCGTCAACCGGGCATCCATGGTCACCGAAAATCGTCCTGGCATTGGGGCTCATCACTTTGAGCCCGATATTCCAGAGGACATCCAGTGTGGATTGGTGGATCTGCTCAATATCATCAGGGCTTAAGGCATTTAAGCCAAAGCTGCCCTGACTGAGAAGATCGGCATGCTCGTAGCGAATGGTCATGAAGTAACCTCCTTACTCAATTGCAACTGTTTCTTTCATTTTTTGCTCTGAGAAACAATCTACCTGACATCCGGTTTGCTCCTCCGGCCCCTTCGACCGGAGAAGCAAACTGGATATCAGTTTCGACCGAGTCCAAAACCGGTATTGCCGGTCCGCAAAACGTCTTTGGCCGCATTCACGATTCTTTTGTTTTCCTCCCAGCTCCTGGAGGCAATCCTCACGAATTCACCTTCCAGTCCAATTTTGTCCCGGCAGTCTCTGGTGTACACTCCGTGCTTGACCAGCATTCCGGCTGTGAAATCATCCGCTTTCATCCCGTTGGTCAGCTCCACCAGGACAAAGTTGGCCTTGCTGGGGTATGCCTTCAGCCCGGAAAGCTTTCCGAGTTCGGCAAAAAACTGCTGGGTTTCATTGAGGTAGCGCACCCTGACTTTTTCATACCGCTTCTGAAATTCGGGATTGGAATACAGCCGGAAAAAGTATTCGGCCAGCCCGGACAGGTTCCAGAGATACCCATTTTCCAAAAGATCATTGACCTTGTTTTCATCCATGACCGCATAGCCGGCCCGGATACCGGCGATACCAAAATCTTTGGACATGCTCTTCATGAGCACCAGATTCTCGAATTTTTCGGTCAAATAGGTCGCACTGACCAGATCGGTGCTTTGGCCTTCAAAGGCGAAATGGATAAAGCTCTCGTCAATGATGATGTTATCCACCCAGTGCAAGCGGTTGACCAGATACTCGATGTCCGCAAGCTCGATGTAACAGCCGCTTGGATTATTGGGGTTGATCAGGACCAGTGTATCCGGGTTTTCCCTTTCGATCAACTCGATGTATCTCTCCAGATTGAATTGAAAACCTTCTCCATGGTAGAGCTGGTTATAGACCACCTCTACGCCTTCGGGCACAAATTCATAATAAGGAGAAAAAGTCGGGATATTGATCACGATCTTGCGCCTGGTGAAGTTGTGGATCACAGCCTGTATGATCTCCGTGGCGCCATTGCCGATGAATATCTTCTCCTTGGGGACCTCTAAAAAATGTGAGAGATTCTCGGCCACAACCTGATTCTGGGATGGATAGAATTCAAGCACTTCCCGGAGTCTCCCGCTTTGTATCAGATCCTCCTGCATTTGTCTCGAAAAAAGATCAGTGGCGTATGGGTTGGACAAAAAGCAGGCATCCACCTCAATATTGAGCTCTGGTATCTTTTCAGTAATGGTGGAGATACTCGGGGAATGGGTTCCGGCCTGATCGCTCAGCTCCTGTATGCTCTGGACGATCTCTTGTTCTTTGCTGGACATTCTCATATTCTCATCTCCTTTAGTTAGTATGTGACTGGTTTGTTGAAACCCGTCCGGCCCATTGGGCAAGACTCGGCCACAACCAAATCAGAGATAAGAGTAGCCACGGTTTTAATTAAAGTCAATACTATTTAAACAAAAATATTTTTTATCCATATAATACTGAAGTAAACTATTTAAATTTAAATAGTTTTGCCTGTTACTTTTATTCCAAAAAAATGCAGCCAGTTAGAGTAAAAATTTGAGTTGACATTTTGATCAAGATATCTCATAACAAGTGCTGTTTTAATCGATTCACTAAAAAAGGAGAGATGAATATGGCTGACATGCAGAAAATCAGCGACACCTTGATAGCTGGAAAAGTTGAAGATTTAAAAAAACTCGTTCAACAGGCCATTGATGAAGGAACCGGGGCGAGCGAAATCCTGAACCAGGCCCTGATGCCGGGTATGGACGTGGTCGGGGAAAGGATGGAAAATGGGGACATGTTTATTCCGGAAGTTCTCATGTCCGCCAAAGCCATGAGCGGGACCCTGGAAATCTTGAAGCCGCTCTTGACCCCCGAAGAGTCCAAATCCGCCGGAAAGGTTATCATCGGCACCGTCAAGGGCGATCTGCACGACATCGGCAAAAACCTGGTGGCCATGATGCTGGAAAGCGCAGGCTATGAAGTCGTCAACCTCGGTGTGGACATCGCACCGGAAAGCTTCGTGGAGGCGGTCAAGAAGCACGAAGCCCAGGTGGTCGCCCTTTCTGCCCTTTTGACAACGACCATGCCCCAGATGCAGAAGACCATCGCCGCCTTGAAGGAAAGCGGCCTCAAAGACCAGGTCAAGGTCATCGTCGGCGGTGCTCCGGTCACGGAAAAATACGCCAAAGAGATCGGGGCGGAAGGCTACGCCCCGGACGCGGGGTCCGCTAATAAGCTGGTCAAGTCTTTGATGCACTAAAAAGTGTTTGGCCGCAAACTCACCCATCTACTTCGTCACTGCAAGATTTTGAAATCCTCATGTATTGGAATACACTGCAGTTTCAAAATCTTTTGTTCCTTGTATCTGGGCAAGTTTGCGACCAAATACGAGTATCCGTTCAGGCACTGGCCTGTTGAAGAACAGGGATTCTTCACCAAGATATTCTTCGAACAGTGATCACTGTTTTGATTTTCAGGTCTCGGTGTTTTTCCAGAGACAGGGGCCTTGAGAGGATGTCCCTCGACCGGTATCCTCTCAAGGCCGACCCGACCCGCTCTAGGCTTTAAGAAAAAGTTTTTGGATTTATGCCAGATAACCAGCTCTTATTCTTTGTCTTAACAATCGAAAATCCCTCCGGGGCGTAGGCCCCTACGGGCCGGAGGCCAAAATCCAAAATCTAAAATTCTATAGACCGGGAAAGGCAGTATTATGTTTCCAGCCCCTCCATCTGAACAGAGTTGGATTTAGAGCACAAATTGACGGGTTGCCCGGTGGAGGCAAGCACCGCCCGCCAGTAGTTGGAGTTGATGTTCAGGGTCCGTCTTTTCCGAGTCACCAGATCCAGAGGCAGGTAGACATAGCGGTCATTCAATCTGCTGACCACCAGGTCGGTTTTGCCGGCCATGGCGGCATGGACTGCATGCTGCCCCAGAAAGCCGCAATAGACACGATCCCCGGAGTTTGCCGGGACTGAACGGATAATGTAGCTTGGATCAATAAATTTCAGTGTGATTTCCACCCCTTCCGCAAGGAAATACTCCTTGATCTTTCGCTGGAGCAGACCCGTTATATCCTCCAGAATCGGATTCCCGGACAAATCAACTTCCTGTTGACCATTCTGCTGTCTTTCCCAGCGGCAGAGTTCCTGCCCAGCCCCTTCAGCCACCACCACAACGGCGTGCCCACGACGCATGACCCTCTCCTTGAGAGAATTCAAGAACCCGTCCGGCCCCTCCAGGCAAAACGGGGCCTCGGGCACGAGGACGAAGTTGACGTCACGCATGGCCAGAGTTGCCTCCACAGCGATGAATCCGGCCTGCCGGCCCATGAGTTTGACCATGCCGATGCCGTATGGAGCCCCCATGGCTTCCGTATGGGCGCAGCGAATGGCTTCGGTGGCCTTGGCCACTGCCGTATCAAAGCCGAAGGACTTGGAGACGAAATGGATATCGTTGTCGATGGTTTTTGGGATGCAGACGATGGAAATCTTCAAGTTCCTTTTTTTTATCTGCTCGTTTATGGAGGAAGCGGCCTTCATGGTTCCGTCGCCTCCGATGAGAAACAAGATACTGATGTTCATCCGATCCAGGGCCTCGACTATTTCGTCCACCCGTTGATGGCCTCTGGAAGATCCCAGGATCGTTCCCCCGAACTCGTGGGATCTGGCTACCGACTCCGGAGTCAGTTCCATGATGTCATGCCCGAATTCAGGGATAAATCCCTGAAGTCCGAAACGGATGCCCAGAGTGGAAGGCATGGAATACTGAAAGTGGGCTTCCATGACAATGGCCCGGATCACATCGTTTGTCCCCGGGCAGAGGCCGCCGCAGGTGACCACGGCACACTTGGTCTTCCTGGGATCGAAATATATCTTTTCCCGAGGCCCGGCCTCTTCGAAATCATAGGTTTCGCCTTCAAGGGGAAAATCTTCGGCCGTCTCCGGTGAGATATGCATGATTAGCTTGTCCTGGTCATTGACGAACTTCTGCATGGGCAACGGGGACGGAATTCGGGCCGGGCCGAGAACATCGATTTCAGTTGCAATTGCTTGACTGCTTGACATTATAACTCCTTGGAATCATTTGGCTCGTATTTTGGAGTCTGATTTTTCGGGATTTCTTTCAAGCCGGTTGTATCTCTTGACTGCGGTACCGGCCAGCCTTTCCAGAATATATGGGAGATCAGACCTTTTGATTACTTCATTAAACTGCCGATCATTGACAATCCTGCTGCTCAGAGTATAGGCAGGGGTCTGATGGGGGGTCAGTGCTATATCCTCGAACTCGATCCGTGGTTCATGGTTAAAGACCTTGACCAAAAAATCCTGGGCTGTGTACACGAAAAATTTTTTTACGTCTTCCGTTGATTCAGCAATGTTCATCCTGTTCCTGTAGTTGGGAAGAACTTCCTTTTCAAATCTTGAAAAAGAAAGTTGTTCTGTCATACGTACCTCTCTTTGTTAA
>JAIPDR010000217.1 GCA_021737615.1 Desulfohalobiaceae bacterium
ATCTTGCTGACAATCTCCAGGGGAGCGCCTGATCGGGAAGCATAGGTTGCTGCATGACGGCGTAAATCATGTGGATGGAGATCAACACCGACAAGCAGTCCGGCTTTCTTGACTGCGGCCCTTGCCCCTGTGTAACCGATTGGGAAAATTCGGTCATCGGGCTCCATGCTTTTTGTCCTGATGTACTCTCTGAGTCGCTCAGCCACCTTTTTTGGGATGAAGACCACCTCGCTTTGCCGCCCACTTTTCGGCTGCTCAATCAGGAGCTTGCAGTCATCAACATTTCTGACCCTGAGTTTCAGGACCTCTCCTATCCGCATACCGCCCCTGGCCGCCAATTCAAGCAGTAATCAATTCCTGGTATCGCTCGTACTCAAAATAATCTCGTCGACAACATCCTTTTCCAGAATGGTTCACTGCCGGCCTGTGGCAACCCGGAATGTCTTTCTCAGGACCGGACTGGAGTATCGCAGGGGTTGGAGAAAGGCTCATCCAGGTTGGCACAGATGAAATAGAAAAAAGCTTTGAGGAGAGTGTACTTGAGGCGTTTGGTGGTCTGCCGGAGCCCTTCAGAATTTTGGATCAGGAAAGAGAAGATATGCTCGGAGTTGATTTCCAGGATCTCCCAATCACCAAATGTTTCCTGGAACTTGCCAGGAAACAACCGATAATTGTTGATTGTTTTTTTCCCAGAGTTGACTTTTTAAAAATCCATAAAGATGTGGATAGCCTGCGAAGTTTTCATAATGACCTCCTTGGTTTTGCTGAAATTGACGCTGGGACCACGGCTATGATATGCGTGGAGCATAATCCTATGCAGAGTGCAAAATTCAAGATCTCTGGTACTCCTATAGAGGGTGGCACGTTATGTCGCGAGCCGAGCCGGAGGCCGTGAACGTGAAACCTTTTGGGTTGGGGGCGAAGCCGGCTTTAAATACTTTGTTCAAGTCATCCTCACGGAGAGCCATAACCATGAAGTTTACACCATTGTGAGGAACCTGATAATATGAAGAAGAGCGTTTATATCGAGACTTCAGTTGCAAGTTACCTGACCGCAAGGCCCAGCCGCGATGTTCGGGCTGCAGCCTGGCAGCAGATCACCAGTCAGTGGTGGGAGGATGTACGATCTGATTTCGAGCTTTTCACTTCAGAGCTGGTTATTGTGGAGGCATCAGCAGGTAACCCTGAAGCCGCCGCTCGAAGGCTTGAAGCACTGCAGGGGATCGCGGAGCTGGCCATTGACGAAGAAGTAAGGGAACTTACCGACCAGCTAATATCAAAAGGTGGTTTTCCTTCAGGTGCTGAAGCCGATGCATTACATGTTGCAGTCGCAGCAGTACATCGTATTGACTATCTTCTCACGTGGAATTTTCGACACATCGATAATGCAGCGAAAAAACCTATCATTCGTTCCATTTGCGACGCAGCAGGATATTCATGTCCAGAAATCTGCACACCTTTGGAACTTCTTAAGGAGGATGAAGACAATGTACAAAGATGAAATCATAGAAGAAGTCTGGAAAAATCGTGACTCATATGCAGAAGAACACCATCACAATCTCGCTGAAATCATAGCCGACTTACAAATGCGCCAGAAAAGGAGGGAGTTCAAATTGGTGGACAGAAGAGACCGAACAAAGGCGGATTCGGGCGACAACTCATTCGACAAGCAAGCATGACACCGGGATTGCGCATGATCCGTCGCCCCGTTACCGGAATGCTACTCCAGTAAGATTTTGTTGAAATTGGAGAATATATCAAAACTATTCATCACAGGACAGATCACATTACGAAAAGACTCCATTCCCTGTTTCTACTAAAACTGCTCACACCATTTCGAAATGATCAGCCTTAATATCACCCAACTTACCAGTATGCATTCTTGAAAAGCCAAGAGAAAGACTTGATCGTTTACACCCTGGACTCCAGAGACCGGATGAACCCTTCCAAATTGTTATTATCACCTTCCCGGTAGTCCTCAGGATAGAGGAGCTGGCGCATGAAAAAGGGACTGTTCAACCTCAGGGCCATGTCCGCCCGTTGGGCGAACTTCCGCAAACCGTCCGTCACTTCCTTCTGCAGACCGGAATCGAGCTCCTGGAGATGCGGTCTGGCTTTCTCCGGAAGGTCGGCCAGGATCTCGGCCTTCTCCAGAAGCTGCTCCCGATATCGGTCCGGATCCTGCTCCTTGTGCAGAACACGGTCGGCTTCATTTTCAAGTTGTCTGATGCATTCGGCCTGTTGGCGTAAAAAAAAGAGAAGATTATGCATGGCGGTGTATTACTCAGTGCTGGATGTCAACAACAACCCGGGGCGGATCATCCAGGGTCAGCACCCGATACCTGTTCGGCTCTGAAACCGCTGCCACCCAGGCCACCCTGTTTTCGAAATCGCAGGTGGCCACCAGCCTTTGGACAACGGCTAGCCGCAGATACCTGTCTCTGTTGACCACGGTCGTCATGGACTGGTGGTGCATCCTGGCCGGGGTGAACCTCATCTCCAGCCACCCGTCGCCGGGCAGATAGAGCGCCTTGCCCGACCCGCATTGTCGAACCGGTTCATCGATGTATTCGAGATGCAGATCGGGTATGCCCGGCTCTGAAAACTCGAAAACGATCCGGTCGTACCCTTCATGCCCGGCTGCCCGCACTTTTCTCACCAGAGAAAATCTGCTCTGCGGGAGGCCGGAGCTCCTGGAGACAATGCCGGCCGTCCAATCCGCTGCGACTTCAGGGGCATGTCTGGTGGCTGCCGGAGGGCTGACGTCCGAGGGCGCTTTATGGTTGTCTTTCAAGGTGCAGGCCAGTAACAAGGCGAGGCACAGGCAAACAGCCAGAATCCCTCTCAGATTTGGACACAGTTCAGATCTCATACCTACTCGTCAGTTGTTTGGAGCTGCGCGCTCCAGCTTGTTCACTTTTTGGCCGAGTGTCAAACCAAACCAGTTGCAGACCCGAAAAAACCCATTCGACGGTTGTTTATTTTTCTGCTGCAGCTTTCTCTGCTTGGCAAGACCCTGCTCGCGAAATCCCTGGCCCAAAACCCAGCTCGACCGCTTTCTGCTCAAAATCAATTTTGGGTATCCCAACCGGAATCAAGAGATCGCCATTCTGGATCTATTCCAGGAAAACGATCCCCTTGAGGACCTGCAGCCAGACCGACTAGGCCACCTCGCCGGTTCCCTTTGCAATCCATCCATCTCCATGTATATTCATTGCTGTTCCTGGAATTGTTCGACCAGCGTGGTTATACTTGATCTGAGCTACTGGCCTGATTATGTCAACCTTTAGTACAGCCCCCCCCAGTTGGGGCTTTCACAGTTATTGTTCAGCTTGAATGTTTTTTGAACGGATTTACAGAGGCGGTCTTCCCTTGCAATGAAACAAAGGCAACAAAGCGGCGACGGGCTCTGCACCCAACATCTTGGCCTGGAATACAGCCGATTCGCCGAACACATCGTGGCCCTGGATCTGGAGATCCATCCGGCCGAGGATCGACTCATGGCCCTCGGGGCCTATGCCCCGGGCCGGGACCAGGGTCTGAACCTGCGGCCCGGCCGGGACCCGGCTCCGGCTCTCAAGCAACTGGATGCCTTCTGCCAAGGCCATGAGTTTGTCCTGGGGCACAACATCCTCGGCCACGATCTGCCCTTTCTCAGGAAAATGGCCCCCGGCCTGAAACTTTTGCATCTGCCGCCCCTGGACACCCTCTTTCTCTCCCCGCTGACCTTTCCCAGAAACCCCTATCACCGCCTGGTCAAGGACTACAAGCTGATCAAACAGTCCGTAAACGACCCCCTGGCCGACGCACGGCTGGCCATGGAGCTGTTTCGTGATCAGTGGCAGGCCCTCAGGGACATGGACGAATCCCTGGCCCTGGCCTACGCTTGGCTGCTCAAACGAGGCCTGCCAGGGACCGGGTATGAGCACCTCATCACTGCTTTGATCGGCCGTCCGCTGCCTGACCAAGACAGCATCGAAGCAACCTGGCTCAAAGAGACGACGGGCCGGGCTTGCCAAACCCGGGCCAAACAAGTCTTTGCAACCTATCTGAAAGATCCTGACCAGGTGGCTGGTTTGGCCTACGGACTGGCCTGGCTGCGGGTAGCCGGAGGCAACTCCGTACTCCCGCCCTGGGTCAGGCACCGTTTTCCGGATCTGCCGAATCTCCTGGACCGGTTGCGCTCCATCCCCTGCCAGGATCCGGACTGCGCCTACTGCCGGAAGCAGCATGATCTCGAGGCTTGCCTTTACAAGCATTTCGGCTTTGCCTCCTTTCTGCCGGTCAAGGACGAAGACCCGCCCCTGCAGCGGGAGATAGTCTCCTGCCTGCTGGACGGAGTCTCCTGCCTGGCGGTCATGCCCACCGGAGCCGGCAAGTCTCTCTGCTATCAGCTCCCGGGGCTGATCAAGGCCGAGCAGCGCAACACCTTGAGCATTATCATCTCCCCGCTGCAGTCCCTGATGAAGGACCAGGTGGACGGCTTGAAAGCAAGGGGCATACCCAACGCCGGCACGGTGAACGGGCTGTTGACCATGCTCGAACGCAGGCAGGTCCTGGAGGGCATCCGCCTGGGAGATATCGACCTGGTCTGGATCTCCCCGGAGCAGATGCGAAATTCCACGGTCAAGGGCGTGCTCAGGCAGAGGGAGATCGGGCTGGTGGTCGTGGACGAGGCCCACTGCTTCTCCAAGTGGGGGCACGACTTCCGGCCGGATTACCTCTACATCGGCCGTTTTCTCAAGGAAATGGTCCCCGCGATCAGGGGGCTGCCCCAGGTGGCCTGCTTCACGGCCACGGCCAAGCCGGACGTGGTTTCCGAGATCCAGGACTACTTCCGGCAGGATTTGGGGCTCGAGCTGCAGCTCTTTCAAGGCGGCCACGACCGGGACAATCTCTTCTTCGAGGTGATCCGGACCGAGGCCTCGGAAAAGGAGGAGGCCATCCACTCCATCCTGACCTCGGTTTTTGAAGACGAACTGGAATCAGGAGGGGCCATCGTCTTTGCCGCCACCAGAAAACAGGCCGAATCCCTCTGCCAGGGGCTGGGGGAACGGGGCTGGATAGCGGACTACTTCCACGGGGACCGGACCCCGGAAGACAAACGAAGGGTCCAGGAGCAATTCCTCAGCGGCGAACTGCAGGTCATTGTGGCCACCAACGCCTTTGGCATGGGCGTGGACAAGCCCGATGTCCGGGTGGTCATCCACGCCCATGTGCCTGGCTCCCTGGAGAGCTACCTCCAGGAGGCGGGCCGGGCCGGACGCGACCGCAAGCCGGCCAGGTGTTTTCTGCTCTTTGATCCCGAAGACATGGAGACCCAGTTTCTGTTGAGCAGCATGGGCCGGCTGGAGTGGCGGGATGTGAGCGGGGTCTTCACCGGCCTCAAAAAACTGGCCTCCAGGCATCCGGAGCAGGAGGTGGTCCTGACCAGCGGCGAACTCCTTCGCGCCGACGAGATCGAGGAGCAGGACCTGGAGGATCTCTCCCCGGCCGATTCTCTCTACGATCAAAAAGTCAAGACCGTCCTGGCCTGGCTGGAGAAAAGCGGCAAGATCGAAAGGGGAGACAACCGGACCAGGGTGGTCCAGGGCCGGATCGCCAGCAGAACCCTGGAAGAGGCCAAGCAAAAAATCCAGACCCTGTCCCTGTCCTTCACGGAACGGCAGAAGTGGTTCACGGTCCTGGAAGCCCTCTTTGCCGCCGGTCCCAAGGAGATGATCAATACGGACAGTCTCTGCCTGCAGACCGGCCTGGAGCCGAAGGAGATCCTGTCCGTGCTGCAGGGCATGCGCCAGGCCGGGGTGGTCAGTCACGACCTGCAGATGACCGCCTTTGTCCACAGCGGGGTACAGGACGATTCCAGGACTGTCCTTGGCAGACACCTCCAGCTGGAGGAGACCCTCTTGCAGTGCATGGAGGAGCAGGAGCCGGACGCCGGTCCGGAGAAGCCCTGCCTGGCCAACCCCCGTCTCCTGGCCCAGGCCCTCAAGGACCGCGGTATTTCAAAGGCCAGGCCGGACCAGGTCCTGCTGGTCTTCGATCTGCTGGCCAGGGAACGGCTCCTCAGGCAGGTCCGCCTGAATCTGAATCTGTACAAGCTCTTCTTTCAATTTGAGTGGGCCGAGATCAGAAATCGAATCGAACAGCGGGCCAGGGTCTGCCGGGTTCTGCTCAAGGCCCTTCTCGGCAAACTTCCCCCCGATGTCCGGGGCCGGGACCGGCTGGTTGCCTTCAGCAGCGGGGAGCTTGAGGACGCCCTCAAAAGCGATCTGACCACCCTTGGCCTCTCGGATCACAAGCGCCTCATCGAGCAGGGGCTTCTGGCCCTGCACGGGGTGCGGGCCATTTACCTGCAAAACGGCCTGGCCGTCTTCCGCAGGGCCATGACCATCCGCCTGACCGCCCCCTTGGAGGAACGCTTCACCCATCAGGAGTTCACTCCTCTCAAGGAATTCTTCCAGGAAAAAATCGTACAGGTCCACATCATGGGCCGCTACGCCCATCTGGGCCTGGAAACCATCAAGAAGTCCCTGCTCATGGTCCGGGAGTACTTCCAGAAACAACGGGA
>JAIPDR010000218.1 GCA_021737615.1 Desulfohalobiaceae bacterium
CGCCGTGAAACCGGCCTTTGCCGTGCACGAAGCGGTCTTTGTGCAAATACCTGGTGCCGGGATGATCCGGGGAGGGGCAAGGCCAGCAGATCCCATCGCCTTCGAGTCTGGAATGGCTCATGCCCTGATAGTAGGGCGTCAGTGCGGCCATTTCAGCAAAGATGTCTTCGGCCGAGGAGCAGGGCATGGGCCGCCCGAGCCGCTCGGCCAATTCCTGGATGATCTGCCACCGTTGGGGCGTGTCAGAGTCTGGCACAGTGGTCGATGTGGTTGTGGCCGAAGATGGTTCTGGCTAACTTTTGAAAGAGGTAGGACTCCTCGTTGGTGCAGCGGGCCGATCCTACAAAGCCGATGCTTTCCGGACCGTAAGTATCCATGAGCCTTTGCAGTTCCCGGGCCGAGCGGTCCAGGGCCTCGTCCCAGCCAGTTTCTGCAAAGCGGCCGTTGCTTTTGATAAGCGGTCGGCGAAGCTTGTCCGGATGCTGGACGAACTCGTGGACCGCCAGGCCTTTGATGCACAGGGAGGACTTGCCGTTTGAGGCGGATTGAGCCGGCTGAGTGCCGATGATCTCGCCATCTAAAATCTGCAGATAAATGCTGCAGCCGACTGCGCAGTAGGGGCAGGTCGTGCGGATACATTGGTAATCCATGATCAACCTCGGGTAAAAAGATTAAATGTGGACCAAAAACAACAACACGAAGGTCTAGCCATACATTAAAACCTATTATATGTCAAAATTGACATATCAAAATCCAAAAGACAGCCCCGGGAACCGATTTACCGGGGCTGTTTCAGGATTTTAATCGTCCACGATCATCATCACGCTCGAGGCCTTGATAAAAGCCTTGGCTTTTTGGCCTTGTTCCAGTCCGAGCCGCTTCACGGACTGGGTGGTGATGACCGATACCACTTCCTGCCCCCCGGGCAGTTCCAGGACCACTTCGCTGTTGACGTCACCGTAAGTGATTTGCTTGGGAGATTCCTCCCTGCTCAGGCTCCAAACCAGTTGGTGGCCTGAGGGGCATGGTTTTGGAAAATGTGCTTGGTCTCGGTGTACTCTTCAAGGCCGGCTCTGCCCAGTTCCCGGCCCAGGCCCGACTGCTTGTAGCCGCCCCAGGGGGCCTGGGTGAAGTAGATGTTGAAATCGTTGATCCAGACCGTGCCGAAGCGAAGCCCTTGGCTCATCCTGTGGATCCGGTCCGGGTCCCTGGTCCAGAAACCGGCTGAGAGCCCGTAAACAGTCGAGTTGGCCAAATCCAGGGCCTCCTGTTCAGTTTGGAAGCTCTCCAGGCTGATGACCGGTCCGAAGATTTCCTCCTGGATGATGCGCATTTCGTTTTTGCAGTCTGTAAACAGGGTGGGGGTGTAGAAAAACCCGTTTCTGAGCTCCGGCGCCGAAGGCCGCTCCCCGCCGCATTGCAGCACCGCTCCCTCCTCCAGGGCTATCCGGACATAGTCCTCGACCTTTTTCAGGTGCTCCGCAGAGATCAATGGCCCCATCTGTGTTCCGGAATCCAGGCCGTTGCCCAGTTTGATCCGCTGCATGCGGGATAGCAGGGACTGAACAAAGCGGTCGTGGATCTGGTCCTGCACCAGAACCCTGGCCCCTGCGGAGCAGATCTGCCCGGCATGGAAAAGGGCGCCGCTCAGCACGGAATCCAGGGCCAGATCGAAATCCGCATCAGCGAAAATAATGTTCGGGTTTTTGCCGCCCAGCTCCAGGGCGATCTTCTTGATGTTGCCGGCGGCGGCCTGCATGATCTTCCGGCCGGTCTCGATTCCTCCGGTGAAGGAGATGAGATCCACTTCAGGGCTTTCGGCGAGTTCCGCGCCCAGGCTGTTGCCGGGGCCGAGCACAGTATTGACTACGCCTGGCGGGAACCCGGCCTCTTCGGCCAGTTCGGTCACCTTGATCGTGGTCAGGGGGGTGATGCTGCTGGGCTTCATGACTATGGTGCAGCCTGCGGTCAGGGCCGGGGCCATTTTCCAGGAGGCCTGGAGCAGGGGATAGTTCCAGGGGGAGATCTGGGCGCAGACGCCGACCGGTTCCCGAACTACCCGACTGCTGGACTTGGGGATCGGAGACTCGATGACTTCGCCCCTGTCCTTGTCCGCCAGCCCGGCATAGTATTTAAAAATGCTGGCGATATCGTCCATGTCCCAGCGGCTTTCTTCCAGAGTCTTCCCTGTATTCAGGGTTTCCAGCTCGGCCAGTTCCTCCCGGTCGCGCTCGATGAGCCGGCCAAGGTCATAAACGAGTTCTCCCCGCACACTCCCCGGGGTCTGCGGCCAGTCGCCCGCGTCAAAGGCTTGCCTGGCCGCTTTGACTGCCCTTGTGGCGTCCTCGCGGTCCCCTTCGGGGACCCTGGCGATAACTTCCCGGTTGAAGGGATTGATGATCTCCCTGGTCTTGCCGGAGAGGGCCTCTGTCCATTGTCCGTCTACAAACATCTTTTTTTCGATCATAATCAGCCTCTCTTTTGTTTCAGCTATTGTAATTTCCGAGTTTCAAAAAGGGCTCTCAGGCCTCCTTTAAAAATGGATAGCGATAGTCTCTGGGCGGATCGAAGGTTTCCTTTTTCCGGCCTTCCAGCTCGGACAGCCGTTTCTTCAGTTCGATACGCTCTTGGTAACCCGGGGCATATTCCAGGGCAGGTTTGTTTTGAGCTGTCTGACCAGGGTCAACCGGCTGCAGGGAGCAGAGATCATCACAGTGGAAGGATTGGGAACCCCGGCCAATCCTCATCTCATCCAGGAGGCCTTTGTCCTGGCCGGAGCGGTTCAGTGCGGCTATTGCACCCCGGGCATGATCATGGCTGCCAAGGGGCTTTTGGATGCGAATCCCAATCCTGATGCGGAGGAGATCAAGCAGGCCCTGCGCCGGAATCTCTGCCGGTGTACAGGATACGTCAAGATCATCGAAGCCGTCCAGTTGGCGGGCAGATTCCTGCGGGGGGAAACCAGGCCCGATGAAATCCGGAAGCAGCTTGGCGGCGGGATGCTGGGAGCGGGTCATCCCCGGCCTTCGGGCCTGGAGAAGGTCTGCGGAACCGCCGGGTTCACGGCCGACATCCTCTTGCCGGGGTCTCTGGAACTGGCTGTCCTGCGCAGTCCCGTCCCCCACGCCCGGATCGTGTCCATCGACACCTCCCTCGCCCGGGAAAAACCGGGTGTGGCCGGGGTCATGACCGCCAGGGACATCCGGGGCACCAACCGGCTCAAGTTGATGCTTGCGGACCGTCCGGTGCTCTGCGAAGACCGGGTCCGCTACATCGGCGACCCCGTGGCCGTGGTCGCGGCCAGGACCCGGGACCAGGCCATGGCGGCCCTGGAGGCTGTCCGGATCGAGTATGAAGAACTGCCGGTTCTTGGCAGTCCGGAGCAGGCAATGGCCAAGGAGGCTGTCCAGATTCACGAACAGTGGCCGAATCTGTGTTTCAGTCAATCCCAGGTCAAAGGTGATGCCGGTTCGGCTCTTCAACGTTCGCAAAACGTGGTAACAGCCCGTTTCAAAACCCAGATTAACCACCAGGCCCCTCTGGAACCCGAGGCCTGTATCGCTTACCTGGAAGGGGAAGGGGAGGACGAGCAGCTGGTGGTCATCGGGCGCAGCATCAACATCCATCACCATCTGGGCATGCTCCAGGAGGCGGTCGGCTGGGAGAACATGCGCTATGAAGAGGCTTTTGCCGGGGGACAGTTCGGCATCAAGCTGGAAATCACCTCCGAAGGCATCGCTGCAGCAGCGGCTGTCCATTTCCGGCAGCCTGTCCGCTACATCCCCGGTCTGCTCGAATCCATGCTCATGATTTCCAAGCGGCACGCCTTTGAGATGAAGGTCAGGCTCGGGGCAGACGCGGAGCACCGGCTGACCGCACTGGATATGGACATGCTCGTGGACAACGGAGCCTACCACTCCAACGGCAATGTCATCATCAATAGAGCCTTGCTCATGCTGTCCGGATCCTATCACATCCCCCACATCCATTGCCGCTCCAGGCTGGTCTACACCAACAATCCCTGGGGCAGCGCGGCCCGCGGCGCCGGTCCGCCTCAGGCCCATTTCGCGCTGGAGTGCGCCCTGGATATGCTTGCGGAGAAATGCGGGCTCGATCCGCTTGAGTTCAGGAAGATGAACTCCCTGCAGCCGGGCCAGAGCAAGTCCACGGGCCAGGTGGTGGATGAGTGGCCCTTTCCCGAGCTCTGCGAAGCCCTGCGCCCGCATTATGAGCGGGCCTTAGGCGAAGCGGCCGCCTTCAGGGCCGGAAGCGTGCGCCGGGGGGTCGGCCTGGCAGCGGGCGCCTTCGGGATTGCCAGCCCGGGGGACAAGGCCCTGGTCGCCGTCGAACTCAATGTTGATGGCGGGCTGACGGTCTATGCGGCTGCGGCCGATCCGGGGGAGGGAACCGACTCCATGCTGAGCCAGTTGGCGGCCAAAAACATGAACCTGCCCCTGGATAAAGTCCGGCTGGTGACCAGGGATACGGAACAGACCACGGCCACCGGCCCGGCGGCCGGCAGCCGCCTGACCTTCATGGTGGGTGGGGCCCTGGTCGACGGCATCAACCAGCTGAAGCAGGCCATGTCCGAGACAGACGCCAGGACCGGCGAAGATCTCGAGAGAGCCGGCAGGCCGGTGCGCTATGTGGGGAGAAAAAAAGCCCTGGATGCCGGTCCCCTGGATCCGGAGACCGGTCAGGGTCCTTCCTTCGATTCCCAGGTCCATGCCCTGCAACTGGCCGAGGTGGAAGTCGATACTGACAGCGGCGCGGTCCGGGTCCTCAAGATGACCACGGCCTGCGATGCCGGCGTGATCATCAACCCTCTAAACGTGGAAGGCCAGTTGGAAGGGGGCATGGACATGGGTGTCGGTTATGCCCTCAGGGAAGAGTATGTGGCCGGACAGACCCGGGATTGGCTCAGCTTCAAGTTCCCAAGCCTGAAGACGGCCTTTGACATGGAAACCATCCTCCTGGAAACCCCCAGAAAAAGAGGACCAAACGGTGCGGTGGGCGTGGGTGAGATGACCATGGTGCCCACGGCCCCGGCCGTGATCAATGCCATCTTCAATGCCTGCGGGGTCTGGATCACCGAGCTGCCGGCCCGGCCGGAGAGGGTCAGGGCCGCTCTGGCTAAGACCGGATGAATGCAGGAGTGTCCAGTGAACGCCACCCAGAAAAGGAGCGATGAACGCGAGGTTCGCAAGATCGCGGGGCGGCGCATCGTCTTTGACGGAGAGGGATTTTTCGAAGATCCGGATGACTGGAGTGAGGCAGCGGCCCGTATCCTGGCCGAAGAGGCCGGGCTTAAGACCATGACCCGGGAACACTGGCGGATCGTCATGTTTTTGCGGGACTATTACTTTCAAAACGGACGGGCGCCTTTGAATAAGGATCTCAAAGCAGGGACGGGTCTTCGTGTCGCCGAGATCGAAGGCCTCTTTCCCGGAGGCCTCAAATACGGCGCCCGGCGGCTGGCCGGGCTGCCCAACCCCAAGTCGTGCATGTAAACAGGACGCGGTATGGATGAGAACCTGCTCTACCTGGACCATGCGGCCACGACCTTTCCCCGCCAGCCCCGGGTCATGGAACGTATGCTGGCCCGGTTTCAGACAATGGGCTGCTCTCCGGGCCGGGGCGGCTACGACCTGGCCGTGGAGGCCGAAATCTTCGTGCAGGGCGTCAGAAGGCGACTGGCCTCTTTTTTCGGTGCGGCCGAGCCCGA
Source organism: Desulfohalobiaceae bacterium (assembly GCA_021737615.1). Taxonomy (GTDB): domain Bacteria; phylum Desulfobacterota; class Desulfovibrionia; order Desulfovibrionales; family Desulfothermaceae; genus JAABTT01. The sequence goes on from JAIPDR010000218.1 coordinate 5,726, forward strand.
ACGGGTCGTGTTCACCGCCAATGCCAGCGAGGCCCTGAACCAGGCTATCCTCGGCCTGACCAGGTCCGGGCGGGCATGTGGTCAGCACCCGGCTGGAGCACAACTCCGTACTCAGGCCGCTGTATCACCTCGAACGACATCAGGGCGTTCCAGGACCAGACCGCCACCGGAAAATTGAAGGCCGTGATCACGCCCACCGGACCCAGGGGATGGTATTGCTCAAAGAGCCGGTGGTCCGGACGTTCGGAGGTCATGGTCGACCCGTACAGTTGCCTGGACTGGCCCAGGGCGAGGTCGCTGATATCGATCATTTCCTGGACCTCGCCCCAGCCTTCCTGCAGGGATTTGCCCATCTCCCAGGAAACCAGTCTGCCCAGGGGGTCCTTGTACCGTCTCAACTCCAAACCGATCTGCCGCACGATCTCTCCGCGCTGGGGCGGCGGGGTCCGGCGCCAAGCCTGAAAAGCCTCTCTGGCCGTGGATACCACCTGGTGGTATTCTTCGGCAGAAGCTTGGCAGACCGAAGCGATGTGCTGCCCGTCCACTGGAGATATGCTGTGGTTTTCCCCTTGATCTTCGGTCCTACCCCAGTGAAGTCCTGTGGAGGATCCGGAATTGTTTTTCGCGATGCCCAATGTGGTCAATATGTCTTTAATATCCATGTTTTCAACCTGCATCTTTTCTTATGCTGTTTTTGACATACAGACGCCCCGCCGTTTTAGTGGCGGGGCCTCTGTATCTAATGTAAAATCCATTGTCTTGGAAAGCACTTGCTCGACTGCACTGCACATACGAGAAACATTCACAGCCTCCTGCCCGAGTCGAGCCA
>JAIPDR010000219.1 GCA_021737615.1 Desulfohalobiaceae bacterium
GCAGGTCTGGTGAGTTATGGTTTGCCCGAATTTTTTCAGAGCCATTCCCGGAATGGTCATTGGGCTATTCTGTTGTTTTTACAACGCCATATGTGCTTGGAAAAGTAAAGAAAGGTTTCTTCACAAATGCCGGCATTCTCGATGATTGGCAGCAGTTTCTCGATCGCACATTGGGTCAAACAGGTGAAGCGGACAGAATCAAGGCCTATGAACAATAAGAAAGAAGATATTGGTATTTATGAAGATCCAAATGTTTGGATGCAGCACCCAGTAAAAAAAATAATTTAATAAATCATTGCACTTAGTAGCTATTACGCTTTGCTCCATAGCTATAAGTGAGTTCCAACGTTCTGTGCTTCAGCAATAGGAGAAGACATGCGGTTTGTTCATACAAATATTTTCATACCAAAAGATGCATGATCGCAATCCTGTCATGGCAAACCATGTTGGGCTAACTCACATTGCATTTGAAGTGCCTGATGTTGATCAGACATTGGATGCAGCCATAAAGAACGGTGGGCAATTATTGGGCAAAGTCACTGAAAAAACGGTCGATGGGATTGGTGAATTGAAATTTGTGTATTTCCGAGATCCCGAAGGAAATATTGTTGAAATTCAATCATGATTGTTGAAATTCAATCATGGAAGAGATAGGTGAACTGAACAAGACAGTTGAACGGACTGGGCTAAGCTCGTGGCTTTTTTGATATTCCGTTCGGACTTGTAACGCAAAGCATTTATCAGGTACCTTGCCCATAAGCCGCCCGGCCCCTCACTTCCACGTTAGAAATTTTTTACACCTGATCATTGACAAAAGAAATTTTTTGTCACATCGCGGCCATTGCAAAATTCATTCCGGGAGTCACTGCCCAATACCATGACCATTGAGAAAATGAAGGCGGGTCGGAGAACGCCGCGAAACCCCATTGTTCTGGAGGTAATGCGAGACTATGGCTATGTTGATGCCAGGGGCATGGGAGTCAGGACCAAAGTGATCCCCCTTACCAGGCAATTTACCGGTATTGACCCCTATTTTGAAGCTGGTGACGATTATTTCAAGACGACCATCATGGCCAGGTCGGCTTTGGACTCCAGCGAGCAATTTGTCCCTGAAAAACGGAAAGAATCCAATAAATATCAAGATCAGGGACAAAATGTCCCTGAAAATGTCCTTAAAGATGTCCCCCAAAAAACTCTGGTCCAACAGGTATTGTCCCTGATAAAAGAGAATCCGCGTATTAGCTATAACCAAATGGCCCAAAGAACAGGACGGCACCGAAAAACCATACAGCGTCATATACAATTTTTAAAGGACAGAGGCCTGCTGCGGCGCAAGGGGGGGGCCAGAGGAGGGTATTGGGAGGTCGATGTCCCATGAGAGTCATGGATCATCACCAGGCTTGATCCGCTCTTTGACCGGAACAGGACCAAACGGTGCTTCCTGGACGAATGGGTACGGGGCGTGAACGAGCACGGCGGGCTTGGGGCCTGGAGATGGGAGGTTTCCAGGGAGCCGGGAGATATCCAGGATATTCTGAGCTCGGCCAGGAGGGGGGCAAGTCCCATGCCGGAAGTCTTATCCTCGGCAGATAAAAAAATAATTGACACTGTAACAAAAATTGTTACACTAAGCATAATGATTCAGAGCTTCAGACATAAGGGGCTTGCGGAATTATTTGAATACGGCCGTTCAAGTAAAATCCGTCAGGATTTGCAACAAAGACTGCTGCGGCGCCTTGATGCACTGGACATGGCTGAAACTCTTGGTGAGTTAAAAATCCCGGGTTTCAATTTTCACGGTTTGCAAGGCAAGCCCAAACGGTACAGCATTCACGTCAACGGACCCTGGTGCATAACTTTTGAATGGCAGGAGGGCCAGGCGTTGAGAGTGGATCTTGAACAGTATCATTGAGGTGAATTATGCAGGAATATATTGTCCGGCGTCCATTAAAGAGAGCCCCGATTCATCCGGGAGAAGTATTGCGCGAAGATGTGTTGAAAAATCTTTGCCTGAGTGTCAGTGAAGCAGCCAGAAGGCTGAATGTTTCCCGGCAGCAGCTTCATCGGATACTGGCCTGCACTCATCCTGTTACAACTGAGATGGCCCTGAGGATCGGCAGGTTTGTCGGTAATGGGCCATGGATCTGGCTGCGCATGCAGCAGGCTTATGATTTATGGACGGCTGAAAACAGGATGGCGGATGAGTTGTCCAGGATAGAACCGGTCTTGCATGAAAATGCTGTTGCAAGGGAAGAGGTAGAAAAATATCCACAACAAAACCATTCGGAATAAATTATCGGCAATGGATATCCCCATGGAAGAGATTAGTGACGAGGCCCATCATGCCTGGCGGATTCCGGCCGAGTCCAAGATCAAAGGGATTTCCAGGGATGAGATCGAGGAGGCCACCAAGTGGGTGGGCGGCCTGGACCGAATCACAGGACCCGGGGCATATTAAAGTGCTACGATTTCACGGCCACCCCGTTTTCCCCCTCGGGCAAGAAGAGCACGGAAGAGGCTCTGTTTGACTGGATCGTCAGCGATTTCGGCCTAAACGAAGCCATCGAGTCCGGCCTGGTCAAGACCACCTATGATGAAAGTGAACCATCTTGAAACTTGACGGGATGTGGTGAGTTTGACAGAATAGTGCACAAGTTAATAAAATTCATTACGAAAGTGTTTGTTAAGGACGAAAAAATGACGAAACTACTTGAAAAGGCATTTGAAGAGGCTTCCAAGCTACCTGAAATGGATCAGAATGTATTGGCCAAGTGGGTCCTGGATGAACTGCACTCGGAAAGATCATGGACAACGACGTTTGCTGAATCGGAAGATATCTTGGAAAAACTAGCTGATGAGGCCATGGCGGAAAATCGAAAAGGCAAGACAAGTCCGCTAAATACTGAACAACTATGAGGTCGATCACGACCCGAAGATTCTGGAAGTGTTATGAAACACTGCCAGCAGAAGTCAAGAAACGAGCGAAAGGAGCTTATAATCTTTTCGTTAAGGAGAAACGTTGATGAAACCCATGCTGGATGCGATTTGCGGAAACTGTGAACACTGCTTCCCGGACCGTGACGGTCAGACTCCTTACGGAATCTGCATTCTGGACCCTGTTTTCGAACCGTTTCAAGATGATATCTGGGAAAGTCGATACGAGAAGTGTCAGCGGCTCGCCAGGGAGAAACGGTTTGATCTCAACCGGGAGGGCTGTCCGGAGTTTAAACCCGTGGAGATCGTCGAGGAGTCAGAAATCGAGGAGGCACTCGGATTTAAGCCGTGGGAAGAACACAGTGAGGAGCAGCAAGATGGGGAATCCAGCCTGACCTTTGAAGATGGCGGCGTACTCTATCGGGTAGATTTTTCAGTAGCGCCGGTGGAACCCCATGTGCAAAACCTGACTTCCCGTGACAGGCAGAAACGGAACCTGGCCATCACTACCTTGGCCCACTTTATGAGTAGGGGCAACACAGAAGCAGAAGCAGCACTCCTGGAATTTTTCAAGGGTCTTGGGTCGCCGTCCACATTGGATGAGGTCCATTTCAAGACGTTTGTTCTGAGGCAGTTCAGAGGATATGAAACAAATCCAAAATTCCTGGAAATCCTGTTGGACGATCTCGAGCATACCCGGTCAAACAACACCACGCGTCAGTGGTTTACCGCCATGCTGGAACGCTTGCGGGTGGCTCCGCCTCACCTTGTTGAGGATCGAATCCGTCATCTCATCCGGAGCGGGATTTTTTCCCAACGGCTGAAAAAGCGAATCGAGTCTGTTCTGGATCAAATGTGGGAGAACGATTCCTGAACTCAAAATTCTGGTCTCCGGCAGTTCAGCCCTGGAGATCACCCAGGGCAGCCATGATTTAAGCCGCATGATTCAGTTGAAATTAAGAAATCGGTGGAGGACCGGGCTCTGGCCAGGAGACGTCAGAAGGAAGCCGCAGCACAGAAGAAACTTGAGGCCCCGTACATTGACTCCGATGAGACCTTCGCGTTCATCGCAGGCTACACTTCCGGCGGTGCGCCCTATGGTACCAAATGGGAAGAAGTCTATGAGAGGGAGCAAGGCGATGAGTTCGACAACGATTACTCATCTGATTAGAAAGTTTGGACTGTGAGATAGTGGTACAATCGGATAAAGAAGCCGCTGACTCTGAATGGCCGTTTGGCCGGGTCGCAGTGGGTGGAGTGGTTGAGCAGTTCGGGCCGTTCGTGGAAAATCAGACGCGCCGCCAGTTCGGTGGCCCCAGCGGTCAAGGCGGCACATTGTCTGAAATGAGCGCTTTTGTCCTGTTTCACGTGTTTGCAGAGAACCCGGCAGCAGGTTGCCCCGTTGGCTGCCCGAAAAGCGTCGTGCAGCTGTTTGGATTTGTTCCGGATAGCCCGGCGGTGGCGGTGGGGCTGTTCCCGGCCAAGAAACAACCCGGAGGCAATGACACCGCCGCTCAAGGCTCCACACAGGCAGCCGCTTCCCCCCAGGGCCATGGAAAACGGAGCTGCTAAGGACACGGCCTGAGACTCGGTGAGTCCGCCGCTCAGACCGTGATTCAAGGTCACGACGACCGCTTCACTGCAGAGATACTGTCTTGTCTGAAACAGGTTCCTGGCCCGCTCGCTGAGGAGCTGGATCCGCGCCTCCAATTCAGGCTCACCTGATTTCGTCCAGGGGAGAAGCGGCATGGTCATGTCTAGTCTACTCTGCTTCTTCTGTGGGATAATCCGCCCCTTTCCAGGCAAAAATGCCGCCGGGATGACGGTAGACGTCGGTATAGCCCAGCTTGACGGCCCAGGCCGCCCCGTTATGGCTGCGTGTGCATTTCACAAAGCCGCAGTAGATGACGATGGGTTTGTCATTGTCCTCCCCCAAAAGCTTCAGGAAGTCCTCTCTGGTCTTCCCCCCGGTTTTCTCTGTATCCCACTTGGTCATCTCCGGGATGGGGAAGAGGAACTGGACCGCTCCGGGAATATGGTTCTTCTGATAACTGGCCTCATAGGGCATGGTGTCCACGATGAGCATGTCCTTTCCGGAATCGATCCATTTCTTGAGTTCTCCGGTGGTGATGACATCGTATCCTCCTCGCTGCACCTCACGGACGAGCTTGACCGCAGCGGCCTCCTTTTCCAGCTCTTTTTCGAACTTGTTGTCCAAAAAGGCCGCCGCCGGACCGGCAAGGCCGAAAATCAAAAGTACGGGCAGCAAGAGGTTCAGCATCCATTCAGGTATACGCATCTGTACTTCTCCTTTTGAGCAAATGCTGGTTGATGAGTTGAACGAGCGGCACCGGGTCGACGGAACGATACCAGCGCCAGAAATACAAAAAAACGACCCCTGCGAGCATGGCGAGATCGCGGTACAGCGAAGATCTCAGCCCGTGAAAGGCTTCGGCTTCCGGATCTTCCGGGCCGAAACAGCCGCAATCCACATCCAGTCCCATCCACAGGCCGTAGCCGAGGATGGCGATGAACAGGATCAGCAGGGCGGTTACGACTCCAAGACTGCCTCTGACGTCGAAGAGCAGACCGATGCCGGCCAGCACTTCGAGAGCGGGCAGCAAAACGGCCAGCGGCAGCAGCAAGACGTCAGGCACCAGTCCGTAAGCTTGTATGAGCAAGGCAAAAGTCACGGGATTGAGCAACTTGACCCCTCCTGCGTAAATGAAAATCAAACCGAGGAGCCAGCGAAGGAGCCGATAGATCCAGGCAGACGTATTCATTACCAATGATTGCCCTTTATCTTGATTGTTCTGATCAAGGACACACCGTTGCTCGACCGCTTGTACTTTGCTCATCCTTGCATATGGATTCAGAGGGTTGAAATAAGAGTTTTTCCCACGGATAAAGATGATTGACACAGATATAGAAGAGGAGTCTTTTTTTGCTGCCGAATGAAAACCCGGCAGCAAAAAAGATTTTCATCAGTGTCAATCTGTGTGATCCGTGGGCAACCATCTGTTTTCTTAAAATCTTCGCAATATCCAAGTTGTCAAAGTATTGGTGGAGAACTACCGACACATCGCCCCGGCCGGGAAAAAGCTGAGATCATTGTTCATTGCCAATATCAATTTGTCCAATAGGATTTTTCGATAAAAAAAGAAAATCGTATAGTTTTTCTCTGTTTGACCTTCCGGTATACCTGATTATTGTATGCAAGGCTGCCTGCCGTCACTGCCTCCGGGCGAGTTTCGCCTATCAATGACCAAGCGACTGCAAGGCTCATATGAAACTTCATTTAAAAATGCGGAATAGTTCGAACCGGTCACAGGGCTCTCTTGCGCTTGAACGCTTCCGGCTCTCGGTTTACTAAGGCTCGCTCATGGGGGATCCCTGCCCCCTCCGGACTCTTAGGCTCTGCTATAACCTTTGATGTTGCATGAATGACAATCTTCTGCAGTCTTATGGTTTAAAGCCGTAGACGCGGTCCGGTTTCCCCCATTTCGCGAGCCTAAGAAAACCTGAGAACCTCCCAGCGAGGTCGCGCAAGAGAACCCTGTCGCCCGGTTCGTAAAGAGAGTGCCAGTGACTCAAATTGAAGTTTCTTCCTC
>JAIPDR010000220.1 GCA_021737615.1 Desulfohalobiaceae bacterium
GGCCGCTCGGGAGGCCTGTTCCGGAGAGCCGAGCTTCGGGCTGATCAGGCCCCCGGGGCATCACGCCAGTGTCGACTCCTGCTGGGGGTTCTGCTGGTTCAACAACATGGCCGTGGCCATGGAGAAGATGCGCTTGGAACAGCAGGTGACCAAAGGGGTGATCATCGACATCGATCTCCATTTCGGGGACGGAACCAGTAACTTTTACCGCAGCGACCCGGATATCGTCTACTATCACCTGGATTCGGCCCGGGAGCTGGAAACTGTTCTGGAGTCCATCGACGAGTGTCAGCTTCTGGGGATCTCGGCCGGTTTCGACCGCCATGTCCAGGACTGGGGCGGGATGTTGACCACGGACGCCTACCGGGAACTGGGGCGGACCCTAGGGGATTTCAGCAAACGTGTCTGCCCGGGCCGGGTCTTTGCCCTCCTGGAAGGCGGCTATAACCATCGGGTCCTGGGCGAATGCATCCTGGCCCTCTGTAGAGGGCTGGAAGTCTGAGCGGCTCATCATAATCGGACAAAGCGCTATTTAGTGTTTGGCCGGAAACTCACCCATCTACTTCGTCACTGCAACATTTTGAAATCCTCATGTATTGGAATACACTGCGGTTTCAAAATTTTTTGTTCCTTGTATCTGGGCAAGTTTACGACCAAACACGAGTTTCCGTTCAGGCACTATATAGGCCAACTTCTGGTATATACTGATCCAATTTTGGTTTTTACAACAAAGACTGGCGACCCCAAGGCTCCAGTCCAAGATTTGACAAAAAGCTAAGTTGGATCAATATCAGAACTCTTTCCCGTACTCCAAAGTTTGGATATTTTTTTGGACAAATATCAAGTTATGATAAATTCTAAGCACGAAATCCGAAATTCGATATTATGTCCAACCTTGAGGTCATTAAAAATATTTTCAATTATTTTAAAAATATACGCTTAAGTGTCAAGACGCTGCTACGAAGTCTGAATATAGATATCATAGCGCATGCCCCGGCCCGTAATCTGATGCGTGGGCGGACCGCTTTCAGAACAAAGCACAGGCGCTTTGCGGGGCCTTTTGAGGACCACTCTGGACCCGGCCGCTTTCAGGGCGAGGTCCAGCAACGCTTCCGAGTCATCCCGGCACTCCCCGACAATGGCCCGGGCCAGACGCATGGATTTCTTTTCCGCGGTCTTTCGTTTCAGGTGGCCTGGAAACATGGGATCCAGATAGACAGTGTCGGGCCTTGGCAAGCATTCCGGATAGCCCCGGACGCTTTCAGCCCTTTGTTCCAGGTCGCCTCTGTTCCCAAAGGATATCAAGACATCCCGGGCCTCGGCCTGCACGATCCGAAAGCGCCTGGCCGGGATCTGTTGCTCGATGCCTATCCTGGCCCAGGCGTCCCGAACCAGGGCAAAGAGAACCGGATTCCGCTCCACTGCGATCACCGAACAGCCCAGGGCGGTCAAAAGCCAGGCATCCTCTCCGAGTCCAGCCGTACAATCGAGGACCACATACCCGGGACCTGGTTTTCTTTTTCCGAGAACAGCCTTGAGCAGAGGCTGCCGCCTGTTTCTGCCAGCCGCCGAAACCGTGTCCAGGTGAGTCCAGTCCAGTTTCAGACGGTTTCCCTGTGCCCCGCCGGCAGGTGCTCCCTGCCTGTTTACAACCACCGCAAGCTCGTCCCGTCCGGCCAAAAGGACTTTCCACTTGACCAACTGCTCATTCGGGACTACAGGCAGGGACAACTCAACCGCCAAACGGTCAGCCCTCAGGGAGTCGCCCCTTTTCCCGGTTGCGCCCCTGACCCCGGATATGATATATGATTTTGTCACCTTGCAATCAGCCGGGTCATTTTTCAGTTCACCACCAGAGGAGTGTTCAACATGAGATTCGCGACGATGAGTGTTTTTAGCCTGCTTTTTTTGCTCGTCATCCTGAATACACCGCTTCAAGCCAAGACAGCATACGTGACTGACACCATCAAAATCACCATGCGCAATGGTCCAAGCACACAGAATAAGATTTTGAAAATGCTTCCCTCCGGAACAAAGCTGGAGGTCATCGACCAGGCCTCGGGCTGGGTCAAGGTGGCCACCTCGGACGGGAAAACCGGCTGGGTGATCGAGCAATACACCATGGAACAGCCGCCCAAGGATGTGGTGATTAAGGACCTGAAACAGGACATCCAAGAGCTGAAAAAAGACAACCAGGAGTACCAGACCACGATTTCCGAGTTGAAAGAGCAAAACAGCCGGTTCAAAAAACTGGCCACTGAGTCCGGTTCAAATGTATCGGCTTTGAACCAAAAGGTCGCCCTGCTCCAGCAGGAATTGGAACAGGCCAGGAAAAACGACAAACGCAAATGGTTCTTGTACGGGGTGGGAGTCGTCGCCGGCTCGGCCCTGTTCGGCTTTATCTTCGGCCGGCTCCGGCGGAAGCAGCCGAGCAAACTGCATTTTTAACCAGTCTTAGAACGAAAACGGTGAGCTCAGGAGGCCAAGCCATGTTTGCACATATCCTCGTCCCCACGGACACATCCCCTGAAAGCGGAAACGCCTTACAGATCGCTGGAAAGATGCAATCCCTGGAAAAATCCGATTCGGGCCAGTTCAGTAAAATCAGCCTGCTCCATGTGGTGGAAGTCATTGCCCATGAAGAGGGCGATGAATTCGCTCCCTTCTACAGCAAGTTGATCAAAAAGGCCGAGGCCAAAATGGATGAATTGATCCGGAAACAGGAGACAAAAGGGCTGGTTATCGAGAAACAGGTTATTGTCGGCAACCGCGTCCGGGAAATCCTCAACTTTGCCGAAACGAACAAGGTCGACCTTATTCTCCTCAAATCACACCGGATGGATAAGAATGATCTGACCCGCGGTTGGGGAACCATCAGCCACAAGATAGGCATTCTTTCGCCCTGCCCGGTCATGCTGGTCAGGTAAGGGCCTTACCCCTTCATTTTCTGCTCTATCTTGGCCCAGGAATCTCGCAGGGGGACCGTACGATTCAGGACCAGGCGCCCGGGAGTCGTATCCGGGTCAACACAGAAGTATCCCTTTCTCTCCAGTTGACATCTCGTTCCCGGGCCCATTTCCCTGATGCTTGGCTCCACTGGGCAGGATTCAATGGTTCTCAGGGAATCGGGGTTGAGATGCTCCATAAAGTCGCTGCCCTCTTTCTCATCGGCCGTGGGGTCGGGCCGCACGAACAAACGATCATACAAACGGACCTCGGCTCTGATGCAGTGCCTGGCAGAGACCCAGTGCAGGGTCCCCTTGACCTTCCTTCCGTCCGGGGAGTCCCCTCCCCTGGTCTCGGGATCAAAGGTGCAGTGCACTTCCAGGATCTCCCCGGTCTGTTCGTCTTTGATCACATCGACACAGGTAATGTAGTATCCGTATCTGAGACGGACCTCCCGTCCCGGAGCCAGCCGGAAGTACTTCCTGGGCGGATCTTCCCGGAAGTCGTCCTGTTCGATGTAAATCTCCCGGGAGAAAGGAACCCGGCGCACTCCCATGGACAGGTCCTCCGGGTTGTTGACGGCCTCCAGCTCCTCCTCCTGATCTTCGGGATAATTGAGCAGGACCACTTTCAGAGGATCGAGAACGCCCATGACCCTGGAGGCTGTCTTGTTCAAGTCCTCCCTGGCCGCATGCTCCAGCATGGACATGTCCACCAGGCTGTAGCTCTTGCCCACCCCGATCAGTTCACAGAAGTTTCTGATCGAGGCCGCGGAGAACCCGCGCCGTCGCAGGCCGCAGATCGTGGGCATTCGCGGATCATCCCAGCCCCGGACACAACCCTTTTGCACCAGCTGAATCAATTTCCGTTTGCTGAGGACGGTGTAGCCGAGGTTCAGCCTGGCGAATTCATACTGCCTGGGCCGGCTGGGAACCGGCAGCTGGTCCAGAAACCAGTCGTACAGGGTACGGTGGTCTTCGAACTCAAGAGAACACAGGGAATGGGTCACCCCTTCCAGGGCATCCGAGAGCCCATGGGCGTAATCATAGGTCGGATAGATGCACCAGGTGTCTCCGGTGCGGTGGTGGTAGGCCTTTAATATCCTGTAGATGACCGGGTCCCGCATATTCAGGTTGGAATGGGCCATGTCTATCCTGGCCCGCAGGACATGACTGCCTTCCGGGAAGGCGCCGCAGCGCATTTGTTCAAACAACTCCAGATTTTCCCGGACCGATCGCTTTCGGTACGGACTCTCCCGGCCAGGCACCTTCAGGGTCCCTCTGTACTCCCTGATCTCCTCCTGGGACAAACTGCAGACATAGGCCTTCCCATCCTCGATAAGCCTCAGGGCATAGGTATAGAGATCCTGAAAATAGTCAGAGGCGTAATTCAGATGCCCGTCCCAGTCATATCCCAGCCAGCTCACGTCTTCCTTGATGGAAGCGACGTATTCCTCTTCTTCTTTCAGGGGATTGGTGTCGTCAAAGCGCAAATTGCAGTGGCCCCCATAGTCCAGGGCCAGGCCGAAGTTGAGGCAGATGGATTTGGCGTGCCCGATATGCAGGTAGCCATTCGGTTCTGGAGGAAATCTGGTCACGATGGTCTCGTGTTTCCCCTTGGCCAGGTCCTCATCGATAATGGTCCGGATAAAATTGGAAACAGTGGTCTCTTTCGCCTTGGTCATGCTCATGGAATTTCCGTACCTTTTCAATTTTCTTCTTGTTCCAGCCGATAACACTTGAGATTATCGGCGATGCACGGTTCACAGTTTTCGCAGCATCCGTGCTCATCGCAGAGGCGGGTAAAGGCCTTGAGCCAGTCAGGACCGGTCCGGGGACACTTTTTCACGAACTGGATGAATGCGATCAGCCTTTCCAGGGCCTGGTCATCGATGTGATGCTCCAGACGGCAGGCATTGGAGGCGGCCACGTCTTTGGGCAGCTGCAGAAACTGGGCAAAAAACTCCTGCAGGACCTTGTGCCGGTAAACGACCCTGCTGGCCAGCCTGAAACCTTCAGGGGTCAAGGTCACGGAACTGTAGGGGTGGTAATGGATGAACCCTTTCTGGGACAAACTCTGCATGGCCCCGGTGACCGTAGCCCGCTGCACACCGAGAGAATCGGCGATGTCTTTGGCCCTGGCCCCCTTCTGCTCATTTTCCAGATGAAAGATCGTCTCCAGATAATCTTCCAGATTGGCGGTCAGACCTTCCCGTTTTTTGATTTCAGCCATACTTCTGTGATCGGCGCGGCTGCTGCCCGCGCCGACATATTTTCTGTTGATTGAAGAAGAACCAGGTCTTATAGAATTTTAGATTTTGGATTTTCGATTTTCGATTGATAAGACAAAGAATAAGAGCTGGTTATCTGGCATAAATCCAAAAACTTTTTCTTAAAGCCTATAGATATTTTTCATGTTGTTTCGGTTTAACCAGCGAAATCCGGTATCCTTTTGGTGAAGTCGCCGGCATCTACCCCGCGCAGGGCAGCTATCCGGGGGATATTGACCTCCGCATCCGCCGGCCTCAGATACAAGGGACGAAGGGGTTCCCGGGAATACTCGGCCTGTTCGGCCCGTTGCAGCAGACAGCCCGGAGAGGGATGATCCCACCTCTTGTTCAGCCGAGAGGCCGCGGGCAGTCGTTCACGCCAGAAGTTCTCATACAGCCTGATCCCACTGCCGAACAGACAGACCGCCTGTTCTCTCTTCCCGATGAGATCGGCCGCTTCTTCCAGGGTGAGGACCGCGATACGGGTTAAGGCCTGCCCGTCCGAAGGACAAAATCCCTGGACATAGAGCAGCCCTTTCCTGGCATGGGTGCAGACCCAGACCTCCCTGCCCGGGTGCAGGGCGGGTCCGGCAGCGAGCAGAGGGAGGTATTCGAGTCCGGCCAAAGGGATGCTCGCTCCTCTGGCCAGGCCCGCTGCCAGGGCAATTGACACCCGGAGTCCGGTGAATGTCCCCGGACCGAGCACACAAGCCACCCCGCCCAGCTCCCGGGGCCTGACTCCTGTTTCCTGAAAACAGTGCTCCAAAGCCCGCGGCAGCACCCGGATCGTCCGACTGCTGCCCCTAATTTCCTGGGCAAAGAGAATCTCCAGGTCCAGGCCAAGGACCAGCTGGACCCTGTCCTCGGCGCTGTTCAGGGCCAGAATGGGCTTACTGACTGTTGATGATTCTAAAGATATCATTGTACACCGCCAGGGCCATCAGCAGGAGCAAGAGACTGAGCCCGACCCTTGTGGCCATGGCGCGCCATTTGGGGTCGATGGGTTTTCTGAATATGAGCTCGAGCCCAAAGAACAACAGATGCCCTCCATCCAGGACCGGTATGGGGAGAAGATTCAAGATCGCCAGATTGATACTGATCAGGGCGGCCAAGGCCAGGACGTCCACCAGGCCGTGCTGGGCCTGTTGACTGACCAGCTGGGCGATCATGATCGGACCGCCGATTGATTCCAGAGGCACGACCCGCTCGATCATCTTGATGATCCCGGTCCAGGTCAATTCCAACAACTTCCAGGTCTGGGCAATCCCTGCCCGGGCAGACTCGAATAGGCCCATGGAACGGGTAACCCATTCGTCCGAGGCCACTAT
>JAIPDR010000221.1 GCA_021737615.1 Desulfohalobiaceae bacterium
CCAGGACAAAGGCCGCCAGCAGAACCGGGTCCTGGCAACGGATACAGCCATGACTGAAGGTTCTCTCCCTGACTTTGAAGAGGTGCTTTTGCGGTGTGTCGTGGATATAGACATCAAAGACATTGGGAAACATGAACTTCACCTGGCCGAGGCTGTTCCAGGGGCCGGGCTCTTGACGAATCCGCCACTTGAAATTCCTTGCGTTCACCTGGTCCCAGTCTATTTGCCGGGGATTGAGAAGGGTTTCGTCCTGCCAGCCGGAAAGGAGCTGGTAGTGTTTTTCTCTCATGTACCCGGGGTCCTTCTTTATTTTGGGAAGCACCTCCTTGACGGCAATGCTTCTGGGCACATTCCAGTAGGGATTGAGAACAATATAGCGCAGCTCTTTGCTGAAGACCGGTGTCTTATGGTATTTTTCGCCCACGACCACCTTGAGGGAAAACTCTTTTTCATGATTCTCATAGGCCGCAAGGGTGAAATCAGCGATATTTACGAGAATGTACCGGTTTTTGAAACCACAGGGCAGCCAACGCAGCCGTTCCAGGTTGAGCATCACTGTTTTCAGGCGCTGCGCGGCTGAAACATTGAGAGCCGCCAGGGTCTGCCTGCCCACGAGTCCGTCCACCTTGAGCCCATGGCGAGACTGAAAGCGTATGACCGCCTCTTCTAGCCTGCCGTCAAAGTAGCTCTTGGATACATCAAGACCCCTTTCAGGCACTCGCTTCATTAACAGCCGTTGCTTCAGGGCGGCAACCCGCGGTCCTGTGTCTCCCTGCTGCAAAAGTGGTCCCGCGGTAAGACGCCCCCAGCCTCCCTCTGCAATGATCCTGCGTAATCTCTTTCCAGCCCGGAGCATGGACTTGTACCGTCTGCAATCAGGCAAAAATCCTTCGTAAACTTCCATTAGATCCTGAGCAGGTCCCAAGGTGGCCAACCTGGAAATGATATCTTCTTTTTTTTCCGGGGCCAGCCACTGCTTGTACAGGTTCTCCGGTGAAACCCTGCCCGAGCTCAAGTGCGAGGCGCTACTCAGAAAACCGTCTGTGAGGAGAATATCGAACTGGGCCAGAAGTTCCGGGTCGGGCCGGAGTCCCAGGGCATCACGATCCTGAAACTTATCGATAGCTTCCAGTAATCCCCTGATGCAGGCCAGGTGGTAATCTTCCGGGTCCAGCCCGTGGAATCTGGTCTTGTCCAGGAATTCGGGCAGCTTCCTGCCCTGAGGGTTGACGCCGCTCCGGTCGACCCAGACCGGAAAGAAATCCCGTTCACGGTAAAAACGGATCAGATCCCGGCCGGTGTGCACCAGCTCGCACCCAAGCCAGAGCTCTTCCGGCCAAGGAGCGATGTCCAGCTTCTCCCGGATAAGGGTCGTGATCATCCTGTTCTGATCAAAGGACGCTGCCGCGGGCGGATAGGCTGAAAGCCCCAGCAGGGCCGCAACAAACATCACAAGATGAAGCCTTAGCATTTTCGGGAAGTCATGGGCATAAGAGATCCGGTTTGGGCCTTCGAAGTTGATACGTCGTTTCAAAATCGAAAATATTCAATTTTTCAGGCTACCTGTCGGCAATGGGTCTCCCTGGTCAACAGGAGCAGGCAGAAAGAGATCGCCAGCCAGAGAAGCATCAGGCTGAACCCGGTTTGATAGGCCTCTAGTTTGTAAACCCTGACTCCGTCTGCGGTCGATCCCTGCCAGAGATGATCCAGGACCAGGCCGACCAGGGGTTGAAGCAGCATCGGGCCGAGCATGACCCCCATATTGATCACCCCGGCCACGGTCCCGGAAAGGGACTGGGGTACGGACTCCTTGCCAAAGGCAAAACTGAGGACCATGCATCCAGAGCAGAACCCGGTCAGGAGCAGGACGAAAAATAGAACAGGCACTGGAACGCCGGTGAAAAAAACGATCACCAGCCAGCCGGCCAGGGCCCCGAGACACCCGATGAGATAGAGAGGCTTGCGGTGCCCCAGCCTGTCGGACGTCCAGCCAAAGACAGGCCCTCCCACGGCCCAGGCAACCATCAGGGTCGAAGTCAGTACAGAGGCCTGGGTCGTGGACAGTCCCTGATGAGTGCTCAGATAGGGAACTCCCCACAGGCCTGAAAAAGTGAGCACGCAGCCGACCACCCCGCCCGGGATCACGAAAAGGAGCAGGATGTTCCTGTGCTTGACAACCTGAACAAGACCCTGCAGCACATTGTACCGGTCTCTGCCGGCCTTTCCGATTTCAGGTTTGATCAAGTCCGCGTATCCCCTTTCATGGGGATTATCCCGGACAAAAACCCAGATGGCCACACACAGGAAAAAGGTGATCCCTGCGGAACAGAGGATGACCGAACGCCAGTCGAAGCTGTTCATGAGCATCCGCAGCGGCGGACCGGCCGAGACTGCGCCCACGATGCCGAAAAAGAGGGCCATTCCTGAAATCATGGCAAAATACCGGGGAGGGAACCAGTTGACCGCGATCTTCAACAGGCCGA
The DNA here is from genome assembly GCA_021737615.1 of Desulfohalobiaceae bacterium. GTDB lineage: Bacteria > Desulfobacterota > Desulfovibrionia > Desulfovibrionales > Desulfothermaceae > JAABTT01. The sequence continues at coordinate 2,484 of JAIPDR010000221.1, forward strand.
CAAAGGCCACGGCCACGGAGCCGCCGATCAAAAAACGTCCGATATCGGCCCAGAGGATATCCTGGGCCAGGGCGAAGAGGACCGTACCCATTCCGGCGATAAAGGCCCCCAGAGAGAGCAGACGGCGCGGTCCCAGGCGGTCGGCCAGGACTCCGGTCGGGATCTGCATGACCACGTAGCTGTAAAAGTAAAGGGCCGAGAGGTTGCCCAGGGCCGCGGCCCCGATACCGAAATCCTGCATCAGTTCCCGGGTCATGACCGCCGGAGCCACCCGCTGGAAGAATCCCATGAGATAAAACAAGGCGCACAGACTCCAGATGAACCAGGCCAGAGACAAGGGGGGATGAGAGTTGATTTTCATTTTCTGTGGTAGAGTTTGACCAGTTTCCAGGGGCTGATCCCGAGGCGGTCACCACTCATGATCAGCTGATTGATAAAGGTGGTCTTTAAAACTCCGATCTCCCGCCACCTTCGCCCCGAGGTAACGGCTGGAAGCCCGATGATCCGGACCCTTCCCCGTGTCGTCAAGGTCCGCCAAAAATGGACGTCTTCCAGGATCGGAATCTCCGGGAATCCGCCCAGGACAGCGAAGTCCTCGGCACGGACGAAATAGGCCTGATCTCCGTATGGTGTCTTCAGGTACCGGGAGCGCAGCCCGACCATCCGGGTAACCATGGTAGAGCCTGGAAAGGGTTTGTCAAGGGCGAACTCGAAGGCACCGCCGATTGCCCCGGAGGCCATGCTTCTGCGCAGAGCACAGTCGTAGAGGAAGGGCAGCCTGGTGTCGGCGTGGACAAAGACCAGTATCTCGCCCTCGGCCCGGGCCGCTCCCAGGTTCATCTGCCGGCCCCTGCCCGGTCCGGAATGAATAAGCTTTGCCCCGAAGGACTCCGCGATCTCCGTGGTCCTGTCCCGGCTCCCCCCGTCGGCCACGATGATCTCGACGTTGTTCCCGGATCTCAGGCTGTTTAGAGTTGCAGGCAGGAATTGTTCTTCATTGAGGGTCGGCAGAACGAGGCTGATCAAGGGAGGCTCATCCCTCCAACAATCCCCGGGCAAAATCTCCAGGTCTTTGGGGCGGTCTATGTCCTGCAAAACAGGGGTCAGGCCGATTCGCAGCCCGAGGGCTGCGGCCTTTTGCCTGGTCTGGGCCAGGACCAGGTCCGTTCCCCAGTCTATATCCTGAAAAAGGGGCTGCAGCCGCTGAAGGTTCAGCTCCCGGCCGGCCCCGACCAGATAGTATCCCCCGTCCCGGGCCGGTCCCAGGACCAGATCCCTGTGCCCTAACAAGGCAAATCCCTGCTCGATGATCTCCGAGGTGAGGCCGGGGCAGTCCGAACCGCACAACAGCACCTGCCGTGCTCCCTTTTTCAGGGCTGTCCTGATGGCCCCCAGCATCTTCTCTCCCAGTTCCCCTTTCCCTTGCCGGGCAAAGGACCACTGCTTTCCAAAGAGAGCCTTCATGCCTTTCACTGTTCCCCCCTGAAAAGAGACCACCACGTTTTTCCCGGGAAGGACCCGCTCTGCTTCTCTGAGAAGCCGGGCCAGAAGCCGGTACTGCAGCCTGGCCGCCCGCTCCGGCCCCAGAGCCGGGATGAGCCTGGTCTTGGTCCGGCCGGGTTCCGGAAAGCGGCTGAAGACGATCAGCCTTCTGTAGCTGTTTCGCCGGGGGAAAGGCATGGATCAGGGATAATTCCAGGAAGGGAAAATTGCAAGCTTCCCTGGTTCAGGATCGGAGGATTACTGTGAAAACAGATGCACATCAAAAGGTTCGCTTTTCGAATCAGAGGCAACACGAAAGAACGCGGCGGCCGGTTCGAGATTCAATATCAGTTACGCAGGAAAGTAAGAAATAGAGTTCCACTTATGCACACACTAGGCAAGTCATTGTCATTTCATCATGAATCGTCCCCGGGTGGATAGGTTGCGATTTTATTGGCATGTAACAAGAAATCAGTCAGATAATTTTATTGCAGGACATTTAATTTCCTGGAGGCACAAATTTTGCAACATATTATTTCGATAAAGCCGAACTCTGAGTAATCAGAGGGCGGAAAGCCACGGGTCTTACTGAAGATAGCCGGGTTGCCGAGTTAAAGACATTTCAGACTCGGCGGCCCGGTATTTTTGTGGATAGACTCAAAAACCTCAGCAAATTTCATGAAACATAGACTCGTCTCTTTTGTACTGGCCTCCAGCCTGTTTTTGGCGGCGCCCGCTTTCGGTCAACCCGAGGCCAGACCGGCCGGCTCCCAGGACAAGGCGGCTTATGCCTTCGCCGGCATCACCAAGCAGAAGTTTACCGGGGATTTTGACGGAATGCTCAAGCGGCGTCTCATCCGCGTCCTGGTGACCTACTCCAAGACCCACTACTTTGTCGACAGGGCGGCCCACCGGGGGCTGACCTACGAAATATTCCGGCTTTTCGAAGACAGCCTCAATAAAAAGCTCAAAAAGAACTCCGGCCGCGTGCATGTTGTCTTCGTTCCTGTAGCCCGCGACGAGCTCATCCCGGCCCTGCTTGACGGCAAGGGAGATATCGCCGCCGCCAACCTGACCATTACTCCCAAGCGTCTGAAGCAGGTGGATTTCAGCAATTCCACAATCAAAAACGTCTCCGAGATAGTGATCACCGCACCAGGGACCGCACCGATCTCCACCCTGACTGACCTGTCCGGAAAAGAGATCTATATCCGGAAATCGTCCAGCTACTACGAAAGCATCGAAAACCTGAATGCCTCTCTGATCGAGGACGGCAGGAGGCCGGTGAAGGTGAGGCTTGCTCCGGAAGAGTTGGAGGATGAAGACATTCTGGAGATGGTGAATGCCGGCCTGGTCAAGCGCACCGTGGTAGACAGGCACATAGCCGAGTTCTGGAAACGGGTCTTCAAGTACATCACTTTGCATCCCCGGGTTGCAGTCCGAACCGGCGCGGATATCGGGATAATGACCAGGAAGGACAGTCCGCGGATTCAGGAGGAACTGAACAGGTTCCTTGCCGCCTACCCGGAGGGCTCCAAGACGCGGAACATCTTATTTCAGAAATACCTGAGGAATACGGATTTCGTGAAGAGCGCAACCTCCAGGGAAGGGATCGCCAAATTTAAGGCCACGGTTGATTTTTTCAGGAAATACGCAGAGCAATACGGTCTGGATTACCCGCTCCTGATTGCCATGGGCTATCAGGAGTCCAGACTCGACCAGAAGGCAAGGAATCCTTCCGGAGCCATCGGTGTGATGCAGGTGCTGCCTTCCACTGCCAAGGACATGAACGTCGGAGACATCACCAAGCTTGAAAACAACATTCATGCAGGGGTGAAGTACATACGTTTCCTCATGAACCAGTTTTATGCCAATGAACCGATGGAGGCCATTGACAAGGGTTTGTTCACCTTTGCCTCTTATAATGCAGGGCCCGGCCGGATCTCCCGGCTTCGCAAAGACGCCGCCCTGCGAGGTCTTGATCCCTGCAGGTGGTTCAACCACGTGGAGGTCCTGGCCGCCGAAAGGATCGGTCAAGAAACGGTTCAATATGTGAGCAGCATCTTTAAGTATTATCTGGCCTACAAGATGGTTCTGGAACAGCGCCGTGAAAGGGAGAAGACCAAGCTAAAGGAAAAGAAAAGGATGAAACAAAGAAACAGGATCACACGGCTTGGAGAAAACCGTCTCTATGGGACATAATGCCCAAAAAACGAGATCGACCGGTCTGGATACAACCTCCTGGATACACTTGCCTCCATGAAAATTTCAGGTATGCTGGGCACACAGGCCGGCGCCCCGCTTTGCCCAGGCGTCTCATACAGCAACCCGGGACAGGAACCATTGGCCTGAAAAGCCATGTTCTCTTCCGGCATTTAAAGTCAAATCATGGCGGCCGCGGCCTGCAAAACAGACTTCGTATACCCGATCGGCAGTCCGGGATTGAACAGGTTTCCTGCCGTGCCAGACCCCACGTTTTTGATGATAAAGCCTTTCACAACCTAGACCATGCAGGGATATAACGTCTTCGCCCTGGCCGCGGCCCTGGCCATGGATGCCTTTGCCGTG
>JAIPDR010000222.1 GCA_021737615.1 Desulfohalobiaceae bacterium
TCGAAATACGAAACAAGCACGAAATTCAAATTCTCGAATGACAAAAACAAAGATTCAAAGAATACAGAAATAAAAGCAATTAGTTGTCGATCCTTTTTTCTTAGTTTTGAATTTTGAATTTTTGTCATTTGAAGTTTGTATCGAATTTCGTGCTTCGAACTTCGATATTATGTCCAATTTTGAAATCATTTGAAATATTCTCAATTACTTTATAGACTTACGATTAAGTGTCAAGACGCTGGTACGAAGTCTGAAGTTGAATCGATAAATTCAAAGCGGCAAAACGGATTGACTCTGATATTTTACGCGAAGGAGAAACACGATGCCCTGTGCAGTGAAATGGATACTCTTCGATTTCGGCGGCGTGCTGGCTGAAGAAGGCTTCACCGGGGGCCTGGGGACCCTGGCCGAGGAGCAGGGCCTCAACCCGGAAACGGTGCAGGGGGCCGGGGTCGAGCTGGTCTTCGAGACCGGCTATGCCACCGGACAGGCCAGTGGTCAAACCTTCTGGAAGGCCCTTGGGGACAGGACCGGCCTTCAGGGATCGGAAAAAGACTTCAGGCAGGTCGTTCTGGATCATTTTATATACCGACCGGGCCGGATTCCTGGAGCAGATCAGGGTTTACTGCACCGGGCTGTGAGCAGGTGAGAGGGGGAGGACTTTCGATCCATCGGCCCGTAGCCCTCCTGACACTATTTTAAGCCGGTCACCCAATTTGTTCGGTCTTTTTAAAATTTACAAAAATTCAAGTATGGTAGAGAGGTCCGAATTACAGCCATGCAGCCTGACAAGGGGCAGCAGGGCTGGTCAACTAGCAGGCGGTGACGACGGTGTTTCTATTGAACATCAAAATGGTGGAGTCTGATGAAGGAAGACCCTGTTTCCAGAATGCATACCGCAGAGCACCTGCTCAATCTGACCATGGTCCGGATGTTTGACTGCGGCCGCTGTGTGAGCGAGCATCTGAACCGCAAGAAATCCAAGTGGACTACTCCTTTGAATGCGATCCCTTTTTCTCAGGAAAGGGAATCTGGATGACAATGGAGGTGCCCTGCATGGGTTTGGAATAGAGGCGAAAGCTTCCTTAGAGCAGTTCAGCTCGGGCCTTCATGCTGTTCAATCCCATCTTCTCTTCCTGATGCTCCACATGACAGGGGTCAAATCCTTGTCCATTGTCTTTGATCCGCAAGATGAGGTTTGGAAAAGCAGGCACCAAGTGAATAAAGACATGATCGGCTTTGGCGTGTTGTTTGATATTGTTCAGGGCTTCCTGAACTATTCGGTAGATATTGATGGACAGACTTCGTTCCAGGGGAAGCTCTTCCAGGCCGACGGCTGAGAACTCGATTGTGAGGCCGCACTGCTGCGCATGGTGGCGGCATTGTGCGTCCACGGCCCGCACCAGGCCGAAATGATCCAAGTTGGTTGGCCGCAGGTCCTGGCCCATACTCCGAACAGCCCGGAGGGTTTCCTGTAAGACCTGGGACATATGCAAGAGCTCTTCCTGTTGGTCGGTTTCCAGACCAGACGGGGAATTGAGAATGGTTTCGCAGTTGATCTTCAAGGTGGCCAGGTTCTGGGCTATGTTGTCAAGGAGCTTACAGGATATGGTCTGTCTCTCCTGTTCCTGGGCCATGAGCAGTTGCCGGTTCAAGAGGCGGATCTGTTTGAGTTCTTTGTTTTGGATCTCCAGTTCCGCCTGGTGGGTTCTCAGTTCGTGGATCAGCTCAACAATGTCGCAGAGTTTTTCCGGGACAGTGTTCGGCCTCAGCTGGATCAGGTCTTCCGCCTGTCTCCGGAGTCGGTCGAACTTGCTTGCTGTGTCTTGGAAGTCGAGCATCTTTTTCTCCAAGCTTACATATCAAAGAACATTGCCCAGATAAAACCGGCCGAGGACGCTCCTGAGCCGTCCGTCATCCAATACGTTCTGCATGGTTTGTCTACAACCCTGGCAGAGCTGAAAGGGACCCGGAAGCCTGGCTATCTGATCATCAGGCACACGCAAGCCGCATTTGTCGCAGGCTGAGAGGAGCAGCTGCAGTCCGGCGCCGAATGGGTCGTGTGAGCCTTCGTCGAGTTTTTTGGACCATCTGACCAGGGCCGGAAGAGAGGAAAACGGCTTGAAGGAGAACATGGGAGGAGGGGATTCCTGCCATTCGAGCCGGACCCGGGAGCCTGGCGGCAGTTGATCCGAGAGCTCTATGTAGAGCCCCCCGGGGCTGTAGTTGTGGATTTTGACGAGGCGCCTCGTTGCCTGCGATACGAGTGGAAGATCCAGCGGCGGGTGGACACTCTGGCGGGGCAAGCCCCTGGCCGGGAGGCGTCTGGTTTTTCCAGACTGGTTCATGACGATGCCTCCTGAGTTTCTCCTGCAATGAAATTATGCTTTTGAGATAATGGGATAATTCGCCCATATCCCTACCGGGCAAGACAGATCACACATTTGAGATCAAAGTATTACTCTTTGTAATCGACTGGTCTATAGGGGGGGATACTCATTTTTATCCGGGAAAATTTCCCGCTGCGCATGGCAGTCGAGCCTCGAATCGATGAATGGAGAGCCATAGAAAAGGGATAAAGGTCTTTCTGTGAGGGGGGTGAGAACACGCCTGGTATTGTGACAGGGGGCGGGGCTTGGTGGGATGATTTCATTTTTTCCAGTCATCGAAATCAATCAGGCCGATCTTGACCGCATAGCGGATCAGCTCGATTGTACTGGATAGGCCAAGCTTGTTGAGGATATGTGTCCGATGGTTGTCCACGGTCTTTATGCTGATGAAGAGCTTCTTGGCCACCTGCTTGCTGCTGTATCCTTTGGCCAGCAAGTGCATGATTTCCTGTTCCCGGTGGGTCAGGCTGTTGTAGGCGGCGTCGCTGACCCTATCCGGTTCCTGCGGGGATTTGATCAGGTTCTTGACGATCTCGTTGGAGAGGGTGTGATCCAGGAAGTAGTTGTCCTGGAAGATTTGTTCCACGCCTTTGAGCAGCCCTTCAGAGGCGGTGTCCTTGAGAAGGTAGGCGTCGGCCCCTGCCTGGAAGGCCCGGGTGATGTATTCGATCCGGGAATGGACGCTCAACATCAAGATTTTGACGTTCGGCAGTATCTCCCTGAGGGGGTGAATCAAGGAGATGCCGTTTTGGCCGGCCAGGGTGATATCCAGAATGACCAGATCGGGTCGCTTTTCCCGGGCTATCTCCAGGGCTTCCTTTGTATTTCCAGCTTCTCCGACCACAATCAAGCTTGTCTCCTGTTTCAGGATGGCCTTGAGCCCGGTCCTGAAAAGAGGGTGATCGTCAATGATCAGGGTCTGTCTTGATTGCTTCACGGCCTTCCTCCGAAAAAGGGACCTCGATGACAAGGGAGGTCCCCTGCAACAATTTGGAATTGATCCGAAAGCTCCCCCCGAGCAGTTCAGTCCGGGCCTTTATACTGCCCAATCCCATCTTGTGTTCTTTGTGCTCCACATTGTGGGTGTCGAATCCACACCCATTGTCATTGATGCGTAAAATGAGTTCAGGAAAGACGTAGACCAGGTGAATGAAAACGCGATCGGCCTCGGCGTGCCATTTAACATTGTTCAAGGCTTCCTGAACAATGCGGTAGAAGTTGATGGAAATGTCCGGGCTCAGAGAAACATGGTCCAGTCCTACAGCCGAGAAGGTGATCTTGATGCTGTTCTCCTGTCCGAAATGGCGGCAGTACTCCTTCAAGGCAGGCACCAGTCCAAAATGGTCCAGATTGGTGGGCCGCAGGTTATAGCTCAGATCCCGGACTGCCTGAAGGGCTTTCTGCAGGACTTTGGACTGGTTTGACAGGCTTTCCCGTATATCGGCCGGCAACCCCGGCCGGGAGTCGACCAGGGTTTCGCAGTTGATCTTCAAGGTAGCCAGATCCTGGGCAATGCAGTCATGGAGCTCACAGGAGATGTTCTGTCTCTCCTTCTCCTGAGCTCTGATCAGTTGCCGGTTCAGGAGACGAATCTGCTTCTCCGCCTCTTTGAGTTCTGTGATGTCCAGGATACAGACGATGAGCCCCTTGTTCAGGTCTTCCTCGTACAGGGGGCTTGATTGGAGCAAACAGTGAATTTCGCGAGCATCCTTGGTCAGCAGCCTGGCCTCAATTTTTCCCAGGCCCTGGTGTTCAATCATGAGAGCTAAGGAGCGGATCACCCGGCTGTGTTCACTCCTGTCGGGATAGAAGATACTGGTATCTTTTCCAATAAAAGAATCATCTTCAACATAGCCCAATATCTTGTAAGCGGCGGGATTGGCCCATTTCAAAATCCCCTTGCGGACCATTACCAGACCGACAGGAGAAGCCCTGAATATGACCTGAAGGATCTTTTCCCGTTCCTGGAGGGCATCCTGAATCTGTCTGCGCAGGGTCACATCCTGGAGGCAGCCGACAATCTTCTCCGGTTTCCCCTGCTCATCGTACAGCAGCTTGGCTGTGATGTTGGCATAGATTTGTCTGCCATGTTTATGCTCCAGGCTGATCTCGTAATTGCTGACCCTTCCTTTTTGCACCAGCTTTTCGAGGAAAAAATCTCTTTCAGCGGGATTGCTGTACGCCTCGTACAGGGAGTTCCCGATGACCTCTGACCGGGTGTATCCGAAGACCTCTTCCACTGAGGGGCTGACCTCCAGGATCGTTCCGTCGTAACAGACTTCGTAGTAGACGTTCTGGAGATTCTCAAAGATCCTTCTGTACTTGGCCTCGCATGACTCACAGGCACTAGGCAAATCTTCATCCCGGCAGCAAGGTAGGAATTCGTTGACCTGGAGCAGGGTATGGGTCTGGCCCTTTCCAGCCAGAGACTGGCTGGAAATTTGCACAGAAGAGAGGACAGATCCGTCTTGAGTCGGTCCCTGACAGGAAGCCAGGACTGTTGGTGAGGATCCTGGCCGGTCAATCTTCTGCACGAGGGTCTCGACAATGTACTTAGTGCCGGCATGCACACAGACCGACACCTGTCTTCCGACAATCTCCCCGGGGTGCTCATATCCAAGGAGTGCGGCGAATACCTGATTCGCATACTCGTAAGCCCCGCTTTGGACCAGGGCCACCCCTGCTGGAGAGGAATCAACGGCGGCCCGAAAGACACCATTCTCCAGATCGAAAGTGGGGTGGGACTCCAAGTTGAGCCCAAAGAGCCTCTCGGTCATGCCAGTCCTCCTTTTTGCAGCGGTAATCACCTGGACCTCATGACGCCTTCTGTCGAACATTTGCTATCTATAATAAAGATACACGTCTATTGAAATTTGTCAAGGAGCGGAAAGAGTGTTCTGCCGGCCGCATCCTCAGGGCGGCCAGCGGGAAAGAGACTGAACCACCCTCTGGTTTTGTCAACCTTTAGAGAACCGGAGCATTCTGTTTTTCCAGCATTTTCCTGAATGATGAGGGAAATTTTCCTGATCAAAATAAGGTGCTCACACTATAGTCGGATTGCAGAGCCCTTGGTACAACACCTTCTCCATAGATCGGAAGGCCTGCCGAGAGACGGTGGAGCCGGGCGCTCGAAGAGCGCCGATTCACGAAAGGAAACAGGACCACGCATCCGCTCAGTAGGAGCAGGCCGGGTTTTCAGGTACGGCTGCCTCTGGGGGCAAGGTGGCCGGACGGATCTGATAGTTTTCAAACCAAGAGGTGAAGCCCGTGAGCAGCTCGCAGACCACAGTGACGAACCGATACCTGGGTTCCATTTATGCAGCCGGAGCACTGGCCCGGAAAGCTCAGAAATTCAATGCCCGGATTCGGGTTTTCTATGAAGGACAAGTGGTTGATGCCAAGAGCATTCTGGAAATATTGACCCTGAACGTGCCTCCAGGTGACAGCCTGGAGATCAAGGCCAGTGGACAGGACGCCCCCCAGGCCGTGGCTCTCTTGTCGTATCTCTTGGAGACTAAGGACCGCTCGAATGGTTAGGTATACTGATCCAACTTAGCTTTTTGTGAAATTTGGGCCTGGGCCCTTGGGGTCGCCAGCCTTTGTTGTAAAAACCAAAATTGGATCAGTATAGTGTTTGGCCGGCAACACACCCATCTCAGAGCTCTTTCCCGTACTCCAAAGTTTGGATATTTTTTTGGACAAATATCAGGTTATGATAAATTCTAAGCACGAAATTCGAATTTCGATATTATGTCCAATTTTGAAGTCATTTAAAATATTTTCAATTACTTTAAAGGCTTACGATTAAGCGTCAAGACGCTGGTACGAAGTCTGTATATACTTCGTCACTGCAAGATTTTGAAATCCTCATGTATTGGAATACACTGCGGTTTCAAAATTTTTTGTTCCTCGTATCTGGGCAAGTTTACGGCCAAACACGCGTTTTCGTTCAGGCACTAGAAATGATGTTGAATGGAGCGGTTTTGGTCTCAGAATTTTTTCGAAGCCTGGTTGACATGTATTGCCAGCGGAGCGTATTCTAAAACCATGCTGCAAATTTTTTTTCTCAGTCCGAAATAAGGAGACTTTTATGGACAAC
>JAIPDR010000223.1 GCA_021737615.1 Desulfohalobiaceae bacterium
CGGACTCTTTGACCTCGGCGATGATTGCAGCCGGCTCCAGTTCCAGAAGAGCCTTTGCCGCTCCCTGGTAGCCGTTTTTCCAGATATACTCCTCGATGTTTTCCGGATCGATCGTTCCCATATCCCGCATGATGTTCAGGTGCTGCCCGGTAAAATAGGGTATCCGGTCGATGCCGGGAACAGGCTCCTTCGTCACCGGATCCTTGAACATCAGGCGCTCCACGAAGCGGCCCTTGCCGAGATGTTCCTCGACGATTTCCGGGACGTCCTTTGCGGTGAGCTGCTGGTACCAGACGCCCCCCGGGTAGATGGTCAGCATCGGTCCCACCGAGCAGAATCCATTGCACCCGGTCAGCATGACTTCAATGCTGTTGGCAAGGCCCCTGTCCTCGATCTCCTTTTTCAGGAGCCTGTGGATCCCGTGGCTTCCGGAAGCGCGGCAACCGGTATCGCCGCAGACCAGAACACGGTGCGACCAGCGCTGTTTCTCCTGTTCGACACGACAGGCGATTTCAGACAAGTCGGCTGCTTGAATAGGCTTGGCAGTCATGGCATCACTCCTTCTCCCGGCGGGCCGTTCCCCGATACTTTCTCATGGTTCGATCCAGCTTGGCCGGGTTGACCTCGCGATAGACATCATCATCCACGACAACGACCGGGGCCAGGGCACAGGCGCCCAGACAGCGAACGGCCTCCAGTCCGAACTCCCTATCGGAAGTACAGCCTCCTTCTTCTATCTTCAAAAACCTCCTGAGATATTCGATCAGTCTGGTCCCGCCCCGGACATGGCAGGCCGTACCCAGACAGACCCGTATCTGATGCCTGCCGCGGGGAATCATGCTGAACAGGGAATAAAAGGTCACCACCCCGTAGACCCGGCTCAGGGGAAGGCCCAGTCCCTGGGCCACCCGCCGCTGCACCGGCTCCGGCAGGTAGCCGCTCACCTCCTGCACCTCTTCGAGCACCGGAATAAGCCCACCTGGACGATCCCGATTCCGCTCGATGATGGCATCGATTTGTCTCCACTCTTCGTCCGCTACCTTCAGAGCTCCTTGAAGTCCTTGTGTTACGACTTGAAGCGCCATTTCTCCCCCCTTCCCTGCGGGACTCTTTTTGATCAGAGACTACACCCCGATTCCTGCCGAACGTTTGTTTTTCAGGTCTGACAAAAAAAAGCATTCAACAAACATGCCACGGGAAATACAATAAAATATCACGCAAAATCGATAGCTTAAACTGAGATAAACGGCAGAAGACGCACAGAGGGTGTTGAATATTTTTACAGGCTGGAAAAAATACGGTCAGGGGCTGACAGGAATCGGGAATCCACGACCTCTATCCTTAGAATGCCTCGAGGGCCCCGGGGAAAGGTTCGAGGGCCCTGTCCAGTATACCCAGGGAATGGGCAATGGTCAGGCCGTAGTTGGTGATGGGCACCCCGGCCTTTTGGGCCTGGAGGATCTTATTGAGCATTTCCCGGCGGTTCTGCATGCAGGCCCCGCAGTGGACGATGAGGTTGTAGGAGGAGAGATCGTCAGGGAAATCGTGACCCTGGACCGTGGCGAAGCGCAGGGGTCCGCCCACGTATTGCTGCAGCCAGCGGGGAATTTTCACCCGTCCGATGTCATCCTGAATGGGGTGGTGGGAACAGGCCTCTGCCATGAGGATCAGGTCGCCGGATTTGAGCCTGTCTATAGCCAGGGCCCCCAGGACAAGCTGGCTCAGGTCGCCCTTGAACCGGGCGAAAAGTATGGAAAACGAGGTCAGGGGGATGCTGCGCGGCGTGTCAGCGGCCACCCGTTGAAATGCCTGGGAATCGGTAACCACAATCCGCGGAGGACGGGTGAGATTTTGGAGACAGATCTTCAGCTCATTTTCCCTGACGACTGTGCAGAACGCGTTGTGGTCAAGCAGATCCCGTATGGTCTGCACCTGGGGAAGTATAAGCCTGCCTTTCGGGGCTTCCTTGTCGATGGGGACCACCAGGACAGCCATATCCCCCGGTCTCAGAAGGTCTCCGATGATTGAAGTCTTGTGCAGATACGCCTCTGGAGCTGAATTGAGCAGGGCCTGACGGAACTCAAGTATACCTTTGCCCCTGTCCGCAGAAGTCTGGACCGTTGGAATCTGCTGAGCCGCCAGGAGCTTGATCGCTGCCGGATCAGGTTCAGCCAGATCCGCCTTGTTGAAGACAACCAGAACCGGTATTGCCTGCTTCCTCAACTTTTGAAGGATCGTGTCCTCGATTGAGCCCCAAATCCCGGACTCGGTCACCAGGACCCCGATATCGATGCGCTGTAAAACCCGCAGTGTGGCCTGCACCCGTAACGAGCCCAATGAGCCCTGGTCATCCAGGCCGGCAGTGTCGATGAACTGGACCGGCCCCAAAGGCAGAAGCTCCATTGCTTTTTCCACAGCATCCGTGGTTGTCCCGGCCTTTTCCGAAACGATGGACACCTGCTGCCTGGTCATGGCGTTCAACAGACTCGACTTACCCGCATTCCGGCGGCCAAACAGTCCGATATGCAGGCGCAGGCCTTTTGGAGTTCTGTGCATTTTTCCTGTTCAGTCTCTGGTATGCTGTGCAGCAGAATCATCTCTGGCTGAAGACTGGATGCTGATCCCCAGCTTTTCCATCTTGGAATGCAGGGTGGGCCGGGAGACCCCTAAGAGTCTCGCGGCCTGGGACCGGTTGCCCGAAGTCAGGTTCAGGGCCTGTTCAAGGAGCAGGGCGGTAAAGCGGTCCAGGCAGGTTTCGAAAACATGGTCGGACTTGCTGTTGCGCAACTGGAACAGAATCCAGTCCTTGACGGTCTCCTCCGTTTGCTGCGGCGGAGCATATCGTTCGGGAGGCTCTTCGCCGAGGGCGATGTCATTGGCCTGTATCGGGGTCCCGTGGGTGAAGATCAGGGCCCTCTGAAGGACATTGCTCAGCTCCCGGATATTCCCCGGCCAGGCGTACCCTTGAAAGTACTCCAGGGCTTCGGGAGTGATCCCGGGGTTCTCCCTTTTCATCTGCAGGGCAAACGTGCCGAGGAGATAGCGGGACAGGAGGGGGATGTCCTCTTTTCGCTCCCGCAAGGGGGGAAGTCTGATGCTCACAACCTTGAGCCGGTAGTAGAGATCCTTGCGAAACTTGCCCTCGGCCACGGCCTGTTCCAGGTTTCGGTTGGTGGCCCCGATGATCCGGACATCCAGAGGAATGGTTTCTCCTCCGCCAAGACGCTCGATGCTCTTCTCCTGCAGGAGCCTGAGAATCTTGGCCTGAATGGACAGGGGCATGTCCCCGATCTCATCCAGAAAGACCGTGCCCTTGTTGGCCTGCTCGATCTTTCCGATCTTGCGGTGGATGGCCCCGGTGAACGCCCCCCGCTCATATCCGAAAAGTTCGCTTTCCAAAAGGGTCTCAGGAATGGCCACACAGTTGATGACCAGAAAGGGCTTGTTCCGCCGCACCGAATGCTGGTAGACGGCTCTGGCCACCAGCTCCTTGCCGGTTCCTGATTCTCCCCGGATGAGAACGGTAGCGTCCGTATCCGAGACCCGGCCGATGGACTTGTAGACTTCTAGCATTTTCTTGCTGCGGCCGATAATGGCCTCTGCAGAAGGGACGGCATCCGGCTCCGGATCCACAGCCACGGCATCGGTCATATAGCGTCCCGCCTCCAGGGCCTGGGGGACGATCCTCAGCATCTCCCCGGGCTCAAACGGCTTGTACACATAGTCGAAGGCCCCGAGTTTTATGGCCTCGATGGCGGTTTCAGTCGAATCATAAGCCGTGATCATGACCACCGGCAGTTTCGGCTGCTCTTCCTGGACAGCCTGCAGGACCTGAAGGCCGTTCAGATCCGGCAGACGGATGTCCAGGACTATCAGGTTCGGCCTGTTTTCCCGGAGGGACTTGAGACCCGTCCGAGCCGAATGGGCCGTCAGGACAAAATATCCCTCTTCGCTCAGGACCCTGGCAAAGCTTTCACAGAGTTGCCGATCGTCATCAATGAGCAGAATTGTCTTCCCCGCCATCGTACGCCTCTTTCCAGGGGATATGAATCTCGAAACTGGTCCCCGTGCCCTCTTTGGAGTAAAACCCGAGCCTGCCCTTGTGTTCTTCCACGATACGCTTGACCAGACTCAGGCCCAGACCGGTGCCTTCTTCTTTGGTGCTGAAAAAGGGCTCCAGGATTTTACCCTGAACTTCCTTTGGAATTCCGGGGCCATTGTCTGCAATCTTCACGGCGACCACTCGATTTGCCCCGTTTTGGACCATCTCCTGGCCGATCTCTATCCGGCCTCCCTCGGGCATGGCTTCACAGGCATTGACCACCAGATTGATCAAAGCTTCCTTGAACCGCTCCGGATCCGCCGTGATCTGCGGAAAATCAGGCGGAGGGCTGTAGTGAACCTCCACATCGCTGCCGATGAGTCTGTGCTGCAGAAGCTGGATCACCGACCTGACGATCTGTTCCAGACTACAGGCTTTCATCCTCAACTTCGGCGGCCTGGAAAATTCGAGAAAATTTTGAACGATATTGTCGATCCGGCTGATTTCCGAGGAGATGACCTCGAAATCTTCCTCCTGCACAGGGGTCAGCTTCAGGTTTCGACTCAGGGAAAAGAGGCGCATCTTGATGGAGGTAAAGGGGCTGCGGATGTTGTGGGCCACCCCGGCGGCCAGCTTGCCCACCAGGGCCATTTTCCCGGCCTGTTCCAGGTGCTCGCGGCTTCTGTTCAGCTCCAGATGGGCCGAGTCGTAATCAGCCTTGAATTCCTGCAGGCTCTGGCTGAGTTCCTGGACTTCATTTTTTGTGTCAGGACGATGATTTCCCCCGGCCTCCTGGGCCATCTCCCGGATGGGCTCCAGGATCTGCTTAAAGAGAACAACCAGCAGGACCAGGGTTACGAGAAAGAATCCTGCTATGGCCGAAGCCGCAGCCAACCTGAGTTTTCTGGCCTGCCGCCGGCTGTCCTCCTGGGCCGCATGTATCCTTTCCAGCTGGAGTCGCTTGTAGGCCTCGCAATCATTCAAAATATTGAAAAAATATTCACGCTGTTTCTGGTGCAGTCTGGAGATGCTTTCCCGGTCTCTGCCTTGATAGGTTTCAACGACTTTATCCTTGTCTTCAATATAGGTCTCATAGCGTTCTGTAATCCTGTCCAGCAGGGCCTGCTGTTCTGGGGTCTGGATCTGAGAATGGGCTAGGTCCAGTTTTTGTTTGAACAAGAGCCGCTGGCTGCCGAGCTCATTGAGCCACTCAGGATCGTGGTCTACAAAGTAATAGGTCAGATACCCCTTTTGATTGGCCAGGGCCAGTTCCATGTCCTCGGCCGTCTTGTACAGGATCAGTTCCTTGTCGATAAGTACTGAGAGCATCTCGTCCATGCGCAAGGTATACCAGTAGAGGATCGATCCTCCGGACATGGAGATGAGTCCCATGACGAGCACAAGTGAGGTGATTTTGGTTCTCAGACTAAAACGTGGCAGTCTCATGGCCTTTAAGTCTACGGAAAACGGATTTACAATCTTCGCCAGCCGATTCAATCATGAAATCCGGTCAAGGCATTCCTGACCGCGGCCTCCCGGATCTTTTCCTCGTGTTTCCGCTTGCTCTCGGTGGCCTGGTTGACTTTCTCCAACAGCTCTTCGATTGCGCACGGTTTCATGAGGTAGTCGAAGGCCCCTAATTTCATGCCCTCCACTGCAGACTCCACCGTAGCGTGACCGGTGAGCATGATCACTTCCACCAGGGGCAGCATTTTCTTTATTTCCTGGAGGGTCTGGATACCGTCCAGGCCCGGCATCTTGACATCCAGAATGACCACATCCAGGTTGCGATGCTTTTTCAGCACCTCCAGGGCATCCTCGCCGCTCAAGGCGGCGGCCACCTGCAACCCCCGCTTGGTCAATCTTTTCTGCATGGTTTCGACAAAAGGCTGTTCGTCATCTACCAGTAGAATGTAAGGCTTCAGCATCGTCGACTCCTTTCTGATTCTTCTTTACGTTTTTATCCGGTTTGCCCCGGGGCAACCTCCGGGGCAAACCGGATATTACTTGACTGCTCCACTCTCCAGTACAGCTTTGGCGGTCTCCAGGATGCCCTCGGGAAAGCCGACCAGTTGATACATCCCCAAAAAGCCGACGATCCAGACCACGAGCATGGACAATACCCAGAGGAGAAAGCCGTATTTCAGAAAATCAATGGGTTTGATGGCCTTTTCTCCGGTATCGGGATAGGTGCCCAGCCCATAGACGATGGCATTGTTCGGGGTGCCCACGATCAGGAAATGGGCAAAGGAAGTGGCAAAGGCCACGGCCAGGCCGGAAGCCCAGGGCTCGCCCAAATGACCGGACATGATGCCGATGGGAATGACGATGGGACCCAAGAGGGCTGTGGTGCCGGCATCGGACATGAAATTGGTCATCAGCCCGGAAAAGGCGGACAGACCGACCCACAGG
>JAIPDR010000224.1 GCA_021737615.1 Desulfohalobiaceae bacterium
AGTTCATGTTTGAAAAGGCGGAAGAGGTCTCCAAGATCCGCCTGGAAACCCTGCACAAGGCCCTGGACAAAGGAGTCAAGGTCATCATGGGCACGGATGCCGGCACTCCGTACAACTTTCACGGCAAGAACAGCATGGAACTGGTCCAGTACGTGGACAAGGGGCTGATGTCCGCTATGGAGGCCATCATCGCCTCCACGGCCACAGCGGCCGAGGCAGTAGGTCTCGGACAGTGCCTGGGGACCCTCGAACCGGGAAAGCTGGCCGACTGCCTGGTCCTGAACCGCGATCCGCTAAAGGACATCAAAGGACTTCTGGATATAGACAACATCTACATGGTCCTCAAAGACGGGGCCCTGATCAAAGGCGAGGTGGACACAAATCACTGGCATACCTCTTCTTCCCTGTGCCTATAGTTAGTGCTTGGACGAAAACTCACTCATCTACTTCGTCCATGCAAGATATTGAAATCCTCATGTATCGAAATACACTGCGGTTTCAAAATTTATTGTTCCTCGTATCCGGGCAAGTTTACGACCAATCACTGTTTTCGTTCAGCCCTGCCTCTGGCAGGCCTGAACATAACTAATAAATATTTATAAGGATAAACAGCCACACTTTTAACTCTTGGTGTTGAAATCGATTGCTGCCAGTTTGATCAATGAAGAAACTGAAGGTTTGTAACAACCGTTCGCCAAGCCTCACTTGATAAAAAGGCAGATTATGGGGATGGATGAACAGGCAGATGAGTTTTCTTTTTTGCCCAGCGACATTCCTGGGCAAAAAGCGCCATCGCTGACGCGAAAGCAACCCGGCTCTTGCCGCGACAGCGGCTGGACCTTCCGCCCGGGGAGCATCGCCCGGGCGGAAAGAAAATCATCCTCTGCCGTCCCTGCCTTCGTCCCCATAATCAAGCGAACTGCAAGGAGCGGTTGTTTCAAAACAGTTCTGAAGTTTCATATGAGGTTTCGGGGGTCAGGGAAAGAAAAGATTCACAATATCAATGCCTTAAAATCTGACACCTGACACCTGAAACCTCAAAGTGCAGATAAGTCACACTAAAGTGTCCAAAAATTCTTACAAACTTCATCTCACTGGAAAGAGCTCTGTAGTTAGTGACTGGTTAAACAAAAAGGAATCTTTGTGACCCCCAAAAAAATCCTCTATCTCTGCGATGCGAGTGATGTAGACATCGTGGAAAAGACCTTTTCTGAAAATCCCGAGTTCGAGCTGACCATCGACACCACGGAGCGGATCCTGGAGTACGGAGTCAGGGATTATCTGCTTAGGACCATCGAACTCATCAAAAGGTACTCGGAAATGTACGACGGGGTGGTGGGCACCCACGACTCGTCAGCCGTTTTCGCGGCCGTCATCTGCGACCAGACCGGCCTGCGATTTGCTTCAGTGGAGAGCATCATCAACTGCCAGAACAAGTACCTCTCCAGGTTGATACAGCAAAAGCATGTACCCGAACACACCCCCTGCTTCTGCCAGGCCCTGGAACTGCTCAACGAACCGAACCTGCTGCCCGTTCCTTTTTTCATCAAACCGGGTCGGGCCAACATCTCCTTCGGCAGCCACATCATCCACTCCCTGGACGAACTCATCCATATCATCGGCCTGGAGAGCAACGAAATCGTCAGTCAGAACGCTTATTTTTTCGAAGCCCTGTCCATCAACCCCAAGTATCAGACAGAACAAAACCTGCGGACCTGCAATAACTTTCTCTGTGAAGAGCTCGTCTCCGGAGAACAGATCACGGTCGATGGTTTTGTCTTTGCCGGCCGGGTGGAAATCTTCGGGATGACCCGGGCGGTTTTTCACCCCGGAACAAATGTCTTCAACCGCCACGAATTCCCGTACTCCTTCGGCTCCAGCCTGGATGAAAAGATCATCGCCGCCGTTAGAAAACTCATTCCGGCTCTGGGACTCGACAACAGTTTTTTCAATGTCGAACTGCGGGCCGATGAAAAAGAGGAGCAGTTCAGGATCATAGAAATCAACAGCCGCATAGCCTTCCAATTCGCCAAGACAATAGAAGCGGTCACCGGCTTCGACCCCCTGGATCTCCTGCTCAAGGTGGCCACCGGAGTTAAACCGTCTTTCAAGAGTGCTGACCGTTCCGGCCCATATAAATACTGCTTCAATTTCGAACTCCACTCCTTCACAGACAAAAAGATCGTCAAAACTCCGACCCAGAGCGAATACGAAGAGATAAAGATCCTCTACCCGGACGTGCAGGTCAGAAACGTCGTCCAGGAAGGCTTCGATCTCTCGGACTACAAACACAACCCCCAGAGCTTTCGCTACTGTTTCCTGGACATCCCGGGAAACAGCCCTGAAGAGATCCTGGCCACCTACGACCGGATAGTGGATCTGCTGGGGTATGAGTTTCAGGAGATTCAGTAAGGCTTTAATGCTGGGATGCCGGGATGCTGGAATGACAGTGGCCGGTAGGCGGTGGACGGTACAAGAACGGTGCAAACGTCACTCCGTCATTCTGAGCGAGTCTGCGAGCGAAGAATCCCTTAAACACAATGTTTACCAGAAGTTGGCATAAATTGTGCTTTTATCTGCCGACGATGAAAACTTTCCTGAGGCATGTGAAACATGAGATTTATTTTGGGCCAACTTCTGGTATTGACCTGACCGGCAAGCTACGCGCTCCGAGCTTCGAATTCCGCAATCCGGGCTCCGCGTTTGTCTGCTGTCACTTTCACCCACAGAGGCCAACAACTATGCCCAAGGACACGATTTCCACAATGGAGCGGGAGGAACTGGAGACCCTGGCCCGTTCCCTGCTCTGGCAGTACCGGCTGGTGGACGCCTTCTGGTTCATCAACGTGGAAAACCGTTTCGACCTGGCAACCGCCGAAGACTTGAACGCCGCGGTCTGGGGCAAGGTGGGCAAACTCGCGGCCAGGGACATCAAGAACCGTTTCGGGATAACTGAAAAGGGCTTGACCGGCTTTGTCCGGGCTATGGAGTACTACCCCTGGCTCTTGATGGACAGCTTCAGCATGGAAAATATGGGGAATGAAATCATCGTGACCTCCGGCAAGTGTCCGGCTCAGCTGGGCAGGCTCAAACACGGTCTCGGTGAATACGCCTGCAAGGAAATGCACGGCAGTGAATTTGTCCACTTCGCCGAGGTCATCGACCCCGGAATTCGAGTCGAGTGTCTGTTTGCCCCGCCTGATCCCCATCCCAGGGATCTGTTCTGCAAGTGGCGGATCACCTGTGACTAATTTTTTTTGAAAAAAATTAGTCGCTGGCCGGCCACAAGAAAACAAAAAAATGTATTGCCCCAAAGGCTTTTTTCTTTTTCTTAACCGTGAACTGTGAACCGTGAACCTGGAACCTTTTGGATTGCGGGCGAAGCCCGCTTTAATCCAATTGCCCTTTCTTCAATCCCGGGATGCTCAGCCTGGCTTCGGCATAGTCCAGCAGCAGCGAGACTATGGTCACTGCGGCCAGGTAGATCATGGCCGCGGCAAAAAAGGTCGGAAAGATCTTGAAGGTCCGGTAGCCGATCATCTTGGAGACGCCGAGCAACTCTTCCACCCCGATGGTGAAGGACAGGCTGGCGAATTTCAGGATCCCGATGCATTCATTGGACCAGGGAGCGATGACCACCCGCACGGCCTGCGGGACGACCACTTTCCTGATGATCTGCAGTCTGGTCATGCCCAGGGATTCGGCAGCCACAATCTGCTCCCCCCGCACGGTCTGAATGGCCCCTCGAAAATACTGGGCCTGGTATCCGGAGGAGTTCATGGTCAGGGCCACGGCCGCGGCCGGGAACGAGGGCAGATCGATTCCGACGCTGGGAAGTCCGAAGTAAATCAAAAAGAGTTGCACCAGAAGCGGAGTGCCCCTGAAGAATTCGGAATAGGCGATACAGGCCAGGGACAGGGGCTTTTGGCCGTAGACCTGGCCAAGCGCCAGCAAAAGCCCAAAGACGATGCCCAGCCCCACAGCGATGACCCACAGTTGGAGGGTTACCGTGAAGGCCTGCAGCAGCTCAGGGAGTATGCCGATGATGTAATCCATACCAGAAGGTGCTATTGGTCCTCGATCATGTGCAGAAACTGCCTGGTCCGCTCATGGACGGGGTTTGAGAACTGCCTGGGCGGGCCCTGTTCGACGATTCTGCCCTTTTCGATAAAGAGGATTTCAGTGGCCACGGCCTGGGCAAAGCTCATCTCATGGGTCACGATGAGCATGGTCATCCCTTCCATGGCCAAGTCCTTCATGATGGTCAGGACTTCTCCAATCAGCTCGGGATCCAAAGCCGAAGTAGGTTCATCGAAGAGGATCAGCTTGGGCTTCATGCCAAGGGCCCTGGCAATGCCCAGCCTCTGTTTCTGGCCCCCGGAGAGCTCGGCCGGATAATTGAACATCTTGTCCCCCAGGCCGACCTTTTCCAGGAGCTCCCGAGCGGTCTTTCCGGCTTCCCCGGGCGGTACGCCTTTAGCCGTGGTCGGCCCCAACGTCACATTGTCCAGGGCCGTCAGGTGGGCGAAGAGGTTGAAATGTTGAAACACATACCCGATTTCCTGCCGGCAGACGTTTTTGTTCTTTTCGGTGACCAGGACCCCGTCCAGAAAGACCTTGCCCCTGTCATAGGGAGATAAAAGATTGATGCACTGCAAAAGCGTGCTTTTCCCCCCGCCGGATGATCCGATGATCACCTTGACCTCTCTGGGATTCAAGGAAAATGTGATGCCGTCCAGGACCTTCCCTGTTCCCTTGTAGCTCTTTTCCAGATCCTGGACCAACAGAAGCGGATGTGTGCTGTTCATTGTGAGACCCTTGTGGTCACGCCGGGTATGGCCAATTTGACCTCCAGATAGCGCAGAAATTTGTTGCCGCTGGCGGTTATGATCAGGTAGAACAAAGCCACGGTCAAAAAGATGGGGATAGCCATCCCTGTCCTGTCCACGATGACCTTGGCCCTGGTCATCATTTCCACGACCCCCAGGACATAGACCAGCGACGAATCCTTGACCATGGTCGACCATTCATTGGACCAGGCCGGAATGGCCCGGCGCAGGGCCTGGGGAAGAACTATCTTGAGGATGGTCTTCAGTTTTCCTATGCCCAGCGAATCCGCCGCGTCGAGCTGATCTTTGCCCACCGACTGAATCGAGCCCCGAAAAATCTGGGATTGATAGGCTGAACTGCGCAGACTCAGGGCCAGGACTCCGGACAGGAAGGCATTGAGCTCCAGGCCAAGGGAGGGTGCCCCGAAGTAGATCAGAAAAATGGTGAACATCACCGGGATCCCCCGGATTACACGCTCATAGATGATCATGAGCACGGACAGAGACCGCCAGCCGTAAACCTGAATGGAAGCAATGGGTATGCCCAGAAAAAAGCCCAGACCCAGGGTGATGAAAATGATTTCCAGGGTCAGGGACAGGCCCTTGAGGATGGCCGGGATGCTGTTCCAGGTCACAGCCATAGTCGTGAGCAGATCTTGAATAACCGATCCCCCTGAATAACCTTTTTTTATCTATGAATCTTGTCCTGGACAACCAACCGGCGGTCGTTTCATGCGATCTCCCCTGTCCGCCGGGTGCGAACGGGGAGACCGCGCAGCTTGGCTCTACTCCTGCTCCGGACCGGCTTGGGGAATGGATGGCGGGAGGCCCCATTTGGAATAGATCTCGGCCATTTTACCGGATTCGATCATCTTGTTCAGGCCGGCATTGAGAATCGGCAGCAGGCCGTCCGGGTCACCCTCAGGAACCGCCCAGGCCAGATACTCATTGCTGGAAACAGTGCCCACGATCTTCAGGGGCATCTCCTTGACATAGCTCTCCGCAGTGGGGGCATCCACAAACACGGAATCGATCTTGCCCTTGATCACTGCCTGCAGGGCGGCGACATAACTGTCATAGACCTTCAGCTTCGTATCGAACCCCTTTTCAACCAGATTCTCGCGTACCCAGGAAGCCCCGGTTGTTCCGCTGTTGGCCGAGGTTACCGCGCCGTGGGTCAGGGCGGTCACAGGGTTCAGATCGGAATCTTCGTGCACGACAACGGCAAAGTCGACTCGATAAATCGGCCTGGTGTAGTCCATGACCCTTTTGCGCTCCTCGGTGATGGACATCCCCCCGAACATCCCGTCCACCTTGCCTTGGGTCGTGCTGGCGATGCAGGCATCCCAGGGCATGTTCGCGACCTCGATCTCGATGTTTTGCGAAGCCTCTATGGCCTCGATCATCTCGATCTCGATTCCGGCAAAATCCCCTTTTTCATCGATGAATTCCCAGGGCTTGTAAGCGGCATGAGTGGCCAGCTTGTAGACGTCCTTATCGGCAAAAGCCTGGGACTGCAGGCCAATGAACGCGAACACAGCCACAAAAACCATCAGCAGTGCATGTCGTGATCTCATGAGTCCTGAACCTCCTGTTAAAGGATTT
>JAIPDR010000225.1 GCA_021737615.1 Desulfohalobiaceae bacterium
TCGAACATTGGGCAACGATGTACGTCAAATATTTTTCCATTATGCCTTTGAAAAAGATCTTTCGTGAATAGCTGTATATAATGTATAAAAAGTCATTGAAGAGTCAAGATGCATTTGATATGAGATTTTGTTATCATATAAATGATATTTTTTCTGTTGATTACCTGAAGATACCCAGACTACGATGTACTATCACTTAAAAAAAGAGAGATCTTGCTATAGGACTATTTCTTGGTTTTCTTCTTTTATCCGGCTGTTATGTGGGCTGGAATATCGGTGCCAATGACACGGCCAACTGCATCGGCACCACTGTAGGCTGCGGTCTGCTCAATTTCAGAAGGGCGGTCATTATTGTGTCTCTGTTCACGATTCTGGGAGCCGTCCTCCAGGGGCATCATGTTATGGAGACCGTGGGCAAGGGCATTGTCCGTTCGGAACTCGGGTACCTGGACGTACTCATAGCCCTCCTGTGTTCCGGCTTTTTTGTGACCCTGGCCACATTTTTCAGGATTCCGACCTCCACTTCCCAGGCCATTGTCGGCGGAGTCCTGGGCATCGGCCTGGCCACCGGCTCCAGCATCGACTACTCCAAGGTCATAACCATAATCGAGAGTTGGGTCCTCTGTCCTGTCCTTATCCTGGTTCTGGCCTTCCTGCTGCTTCGCTTCGTCAATTTACTGCTCCGGAACATCGGCCTCAGATCGTTTATGATTCAAAACATGCTCGGCTGGTTGACGATTTTGGCTTCCTGTTATCTGGCCTACTCCATGGGGGCCAACAATGCCGGGAATGCCATGGGTCCGATCGCCAATCTCGGGGTTCTGCCCGCACGGATCCTTTTGATCATCGGCGGACTGGCCATTGCCGTCGGGGCCCTGACCTATGGGGAAAAAGTCTCGGAGACAGTGGGCAAAGGGATCACCCCGCTGGATATACCAAGCGCCTTTTGTGCGCAATGCGCCTCTGCGGTTGGCTTGCACCTGTTTTCAGTTTTGGGTATCCCTGTATCGACATCAACGGCTATTGTGGGCGCGGTGGTCGGAGCGGGACTGGTCAAAGGAACCGGCGCCGTGAACAGCAGGACCATTTTAACGATTCTTACCGGGTGGGTCCTGACACCGACCCTGGCCGCTCTGACCTCTTTTTTGCTTTATTTCGGTATTACCAACGTCCTATAATTTAGGGGAAAGCCATGTTCTTCTTCAAAAAAGAAAAAGAAGTCAATAAGTTGCTTCAGGAATATCTGGATGTTGCGGAGGAATGCGTCGACTTGGGAAAAGAATCGATTCAAAAGTATCTCGACGGGGAGACGAATCAAGCCGAGAGCCTTGGGAGCCAGGCCTTTGACAAGGAGACCGAGGCAGATACCATACGTTACACCATCAGAGATAAACTCTTTTCAGGGGCCTATCTGCCCTTGGTCAGGGAAGATATCTATACCCTCATCGATAATGTGGACAAAGT
Source organism: Desulfohalobiaceae bacterium (assembly GCA_021737615.1). Lineage (GTDB taxonomy): Bacteria > Desulfobacterota > Desulfovibrionia > Desulfovibrionales > Desulfothermaceae > JAABTT01. The sequence goes on from JAIPDR010000225.1 coordinate 1,465, forward strand.
CTGCAATCAAAGCGAGGAGTGCTGCGACTTCTTCTTGTACCAGCAGCCCGAATTCCCTGATACATTGATCCCGGAATTCAAGGCCGTCGCCAAAGCTTCCTTTGAAACCTATTATCCATTAAAACAATCCATCCTCTGTTTCCTGAGCGGGGAATGCTCCTTGGACGAAGTCCGTGGTTATTCAAAATCGGTAGGGATGAAAGAATCGGAAGTGGATAAGCTTGAACGGTCTTTGACCAAAAAAATTTTTTCAACCGATATTGAATTATCCCGTAAACTTCATCTGCGAAGGAGTATTCACAGAATCATCGCCGTGTCCGATGTTGCTGAAAATGCGGCAGACACCCTAAATCTCATCGCCATCAAAACATCCGGCTGACGAGACTTTTCTTCCCATGGTTTCAGACAGTCCTGTTGTAAAATCGACTGTTTGAACGAACTTACGAGCCAGGTTCTACCTGGTCAGCCCGATACACACGACACCGGTGGCTATGAGTGTCGCTCCAAGTATCTTCTGCATCCCGTGCTGTTCCCCGAGTCGTAAGATCCCGTATAAAACGGAAAATACAATGCTCACCTCTCTGACTGCAACCACATAGCTGACCTTGGCCATTTGCAGGGCAAACAGGATCGTCAGGTAAGTTCCCAGGACCAAGAGCCCGACGATGAGGATCGTTTTTCTGTTTTCCTTCCATTCCAAAAGGACGTGTCTGCGGTTTGTGCTGAAGACGACCGGTGTCAGCAGCAGCCAGGTGATGACCACCATCAAATAGATATAGACCGGTGGACTGACAAACTGAACACCGGCTTTGTCCACAAGCGAGTATAATGCGATGGTGCCTCCGGTACAAAGCGCCCAGACGGTGCCTCCTTCGCTCAGACACAGAAAGGGTTCGGCAAAAGATCTCGGTGAGAATGATTTGAGGTGGGTCATGTAAATGCCGGCAACGATCAGAGCAATTCCTGTTCCTCCGAGCACAGAGAGGTGCTCCTGCAAAAACAGCACGGCCAGGAAGGGAACGAACAAGGGGCCGGATCCGCGGGAAATGGGGTAAACCAGGGATAGGTCCCCCCGTTCATAGGCCCCGCCCAAAAACCAAAAATACAGGAAATGTAGTACTCCGGTGGTTGCTATGCAGGCCCATCCCTGGGGAGGAATGGGGTTGCCCGGGAAAAAATAGAAGAACATCGGCAGATAGAGTGCCATAGCCACCAGGAGGAACCACCAGATAAAGACGAGTTTCTTCCGGCTTTTCTTGGCCAGATAATTCCAGCCGGCATGAAAAAAAGCGGCCGCAAGGACCATGGTCAGGGCGAATCCGGACATAGAAAATTGATGGTATTATACCAGAAGTTGGCATAAATTGCGGTTTGTATCTGCCTTCAATGAAAACTTATAGATACTTACGGGAGGAATAAATTGCAAGGTCGCCGAAATATACGGCATCGACTACCAAGATATCGAATAATGAAAGCCTCAATTTATGACGACCGTAAGTATAGATTTGCGATTTGTGCAGAAAAGATGACAAGGACCAAATCAAAAAAAAGGCCGGAACGGTCTTTCCGTTCCGGCCTTCAATCAATCCCGCCCCCACTTCTTGATATGGTCCCTGAAGAGCATCTCCTCCGTGGGCATATTTTCCGGAATAGGTACCGCCAGACGGGTAAAGTTTAAAAATTGGCGCCAGTTGATGTTCTCACTGGAGATGTTGCCGGCCCAGGTGCCGCAGCCCAGTGTATCGGTGGTATCCAGGCCGCATTTCCAGCCGCCGCTGTTGGCTGCAGCATGAGCCATGTTGCAGATCACCCGGCCGACATTGGCATTCAGAGCCAGATAGACCCTCCGGTCTTCCAGGTTGGAGTGGATATTGACCGAATGTCCTTCGCCTGAAAACTTGTGCATCTGCTTGACGCGATCCACGATTTCATAAAAATCCAACCAATTCCAAACCGTAAGAACCGGGGAAAGTTTTTCACCGGAAAAACGGTCCTCCGGGCCGACCTTCTCACCGAGGATCATGAGAAATCTGGTCCCTTCCGGTACATCGATTCCGGCCAGATCAGCGATAAACTGGGCCGGTTTGGCCACGATATCCCGATTCAGGGCCTTGCCGTCCGGCCACATGGCCTGGCGGAGCTTTTCGCGCTCCTCTGTGCTGCATAGATATCCGCCTTCTTCCTGAAGACCGGCCATCATCTGATCGTAGACCGTATCCTGAATAGCCACTGCATTGTCCGAAGAACAGGAGGCCGCATTGTTGACGGTCTTGGAGAAGGCAACATGCTGAGCAGCTGTTCTGATATCCACGGTGTCATCTACGATGGTCACCACGTTGCCGGCGCCAACGGTCTGGGCCGGCTTGCCCGCTTTATAGACCACTTTGATCAGGGCGTCTCCCCCTGTGGCGATGGCGTAATCAGAGGCGGTCATCAGTTCCTGGGTCTTTTCGTGGCTGGTGTTTTTGATGCACTGCATCAGGTCTACAGGGGCACCGACCCTTGTCAACGCTTTCCGGATATACTCCACCGCCTTGTAGGTAGTGGCCTGGGTTCGAGGATGGGGGGAGACGATCATGGCGTTTCTGGTCTTCAAGCTGCTCAATCCCAAGCAGCAGACCGTTGACTCGGGGTTGGTGCAGGGAACCACATTGGCGACCACCCCGATGGGCTTGGCATAGGTCTGGACCCCTTTTTGGACATCGTCTTCCATCAGTCCGCAGGTCTTGACTTTGTAAAAATCCCGGAGAGTGCCCAGGGTCTTGGTTTTGATCTTGTCCCGCTTGTCTTCATAGACGCCCATCCCGGATTCTTCGACAGCGGTCCGGGCCAGGTCCTCACGGGTATCTTGTTTTTGCAGTTCCCAGCCCACCGCGGCCACCACTTCGTCTATACTGTCCTGGGACCAGAATTCTACTGTTTCAAAGGCCTTTCTGGCCCGGGCATACATTTCTTGGATATTGTCTGACATGAGCATCCTCCGGTATACTAAATCTTCCGCTTTGGATCGTCGATTGCCTCGACAATTGACCAGCCGGATCCTTTCAGTTTTTTTCGTTCGTCGACAATTTCCCGCCACTCCTGTGGAGTTTTGGCCTGGCCGGGCTTGGCGAACTTGGCCCGCTCATTCAGTGTGGGCACCGGTTTCTTTTCAGGACCGTCGTAGTTTTCCTTCGGGGTCAGGTTCTGGCCGAGGCGGGTATACCCTTCCCGTTCAACCTCCTCACAGTAATGCGCCCCGGCCCCATAGGCCCGGGTCACGGCCAGTACGCCCCAGGTAGATTCAGGGGAAAAACCGAGATCCAGCATGGTGGCTCCGGTTGCCCCGAGCATGTCTATATCCATGGGTTCCCGGCTCAACCTCTGTGCCGCTGCCACGGCTTCCTTGATAAAGGAAATATATTTCCCGGCCACGCCAAGTTTTTCGGCCCGGGCAACCATCCGTTTGGCGGCAGGATCTTTGATCATCAGCTCGGAAATGCCCAAAGCTTCGCTGTTCAGGTTCTCCTTGACCATCTGCTCGGCGGCTTCGGCTGAGCTCAGCTCATTTTTGTCCACTTTCTCCAGATAGGTGTTCATCATCTTGCCGAAAGCGTCATAGGCTGCATAGGCATGGCCAAAGGCCAGGACCGAACCTCCCGCCGCCTGAGTGAGCAAGGTCTTGGAACTGGTCACGATCCTGGAAAGTGCCGCCGTGGGCGACAGGCCGTCCTCCAGCATCATAATCATGACGTAGTTCAGCATCTTGGATTCTTCTTCCAGGGGGATCCTGGACTGAAAATCGATGAAGATCATGTCGGTTAGGCCGTATCCGGCCTCAACCAGCTCGGTCGTGTCGTAACCCCGGCTGACGATGCGGTGGACATTTTTGTAGGCCACTTCGGAAACCCATTGAAATCGTTCCCGTTTGTCATCCGGCTCGATCGTGCCGTGCTCCCGATTCATGTAGTCATAGCGAAGTCTAGAATCGTTTAGATTGCCCATTTCTTATACTCCCCTTCTTCTTTTTGTTTTCTGGCGTAATCCTGCCGTTCCTCCAGACTGGGCACTTCCCTGTCTTCCGGACCGACGTACTTGATCATGGACAGATCGAGCATTTGAACCATGGGTTCTCTTTTCGAGGCGGCCCAGGCCCGGCCCTTCTTCATGGTGTACAGGGCATGGGCCGCACAACTGAAGCCCCTGGTCACACACCCGATACACCAGGCCGCGTTCGGGGAAAAGCCAAGGTCGGCCAGGGCGGTGTTCCCGGCCCCGATCATGTTCACGGCCACATAAGAGCGTCCCTCTTTTTGCCTGCGCTCATTGAAGCGTGTCTCCATGGTCCGCTGCAACCGGATGTAGACACTGTCTTCACCAAGGAGTTCCTCGTGCTTGATGTGGGTCGGCTCGGCCCTGGGGTCACCGTCTGTATGCTGGGGCTGCCCCATGCCCATGACAGCCAGTCCGGCATCCATGTATTCGTCCACAACCTGCTTGCCGATCTCTTCAACAGATTTTCCCTCTTCTCTGGCTCGTTCGATATTCTGGTTGAGCATGTAGCCGTGGGCCGCCCCAGGGCCGTGGGCCGAGCCAAAGGTCATGATGCCGGCGGCCACTGCCGCAGGCAGGTTGGGCCGGCCGCTGGTCACCGAGATGGCCCCGGCTGCGGAAGGAGACATGGAGTGTTCCAGAAATTCGGCGGTTTCATACTCCAGCATCTTTTCCTCTTCTTCGGTCGGGATGCGACCCTGAAAGAGGACAAACAGGGCGTCACAGAATGAGTATCCCTCTTCTGCAAGATCACTCAAATTGTACCCCCTGACTACGGTTTCCTCTTCGGTCTTGTAAGAGATCGAGGTTTTTCTGTTTAAGATTTGTTCTCTGTCCATATTCACCCTCCGGTAAAGATTTTTGGCAATTTTTTTGGCAAGATAATAGGCACCAGGTTTGTCGTTTGGCAGGAATC
>JAIPDR010000226.1 GCA_021737615.1 Desulfohalobiaceae bacterium
CCAGTCTGAAAATGTAAGAGCTGGACCCCGGCCTCCGCCGGGGTGACGGACAAAGAAAAATCAAGTTTCATATGAGGGGGCAGGGGACAGTGGGCAGTGGGCGGAGGACAGAGGTCGGTGGGCGGAAGTCGGAGGGCAGCCCTGCCTCTGGCAGGTCTGACATATAACTATTGAATATTTATTATAATACACAGGCATGCTGTTATGCTGATGTTGAAGTCCATAACTGCCAGTCTGATCAATTAAGAAACTTTGAGTCGCTCCCTCCGTCATTCCGGCGAAGGCCGGAATCCAGGAGAAGGTTACGGGAAGGGGATAAGGATCCTGCCGTATACATTTTGGCGAGCAAGAGAAATGGCACCCTGCTTGGAAGGACGTATATCATAGCATCGTCTGACTGGATTCCGGCCTTCGCCGTGATGTATGAGAATGAAGCATCTGAAGAACTGAAAGTTCGCAAAAAAAACACGATGAACCATAATGTTTAAATGATAACAATGGATTATTATCCAATTTTTTGTTTGGATAAAAAGACAAAATGGTCTAGAGTGATACAGAAGAGTTTGAAAAAAACAATTTGAAACAAAGGCAAAAAAAATTGGATAGGGTATGACACAGACAGTACACTACGATGTCAGCCGTTTTCAGGAGCTGGATATCTACCTCTTCAAGCAGGGCAACCATTTTCAGCTCTATGACAAACTGGGTTCCCATCTCATGACCAGGGAGGGGCAGGCCGGGACCTATTTCGCGGTCTGGGCTCCCAATGCCGAGTACGTCTCGGTCTTCGGTACGATGAACCACTGGGATCCAGAGGCGCACCCCCTGCAGGACCGCGGCGATCACTCGGGCATCTGGGAAGGCTTTATCCCTGGCGTGGAACAGGGGGCGCTCTACAAGTACCACATCCGTTCCAGCCAGGCCGGGTACCGGGTGGACAAGACAGATCCCTTTGCCAAGCATGTCCACTCGCCCATGGAAATGGAATCCGTGGTCTGGGACCTGGAGTATGAGTGGGAAGACCGGGAGTGGATGCAGAAAAGGGGACTCAAGGACTGGTCCGCCCAGCCCATGAGCGTCTACGAAGTGCATCCAGGTTCCTGGCAACGGGTGCCGGAAGAAGGGGGACGCTTTCTGAACTACCGGGAGCTGGCTCATGGACTGGGTGACTATGTCCGGGATTCAGGCTTTACCCATGTCGAACTGATGCCGGTCATGGAACATCCCTTTTACGGATCCTGGGGGTATCAATGCCTGGGATATTTCGCCCCCACCAGCAGATACGGCAGCCCGCAGGACTTCATGTACCTGGTGGACCATCTGCACCGGATGGGCATCGGGGTCATCCTGGACTGGGTCCCTTCGCATTTTCCCGGCAATGAAAGCGGACTGGTCTATTTTGACGGGACCCATCTCTTCGAGCACCAGGACCCGCGCCAGGGGTTTCATCCGGAATGGACGAGCTATATATTCAACTTCGGCCGCAACGAGATCCGCTCTTTTCTGATCAGCAGCGGCCTGTTCTGGCTGGAGAAATACCATGCCGACGGGTTGCGGGTCGACGCCGTGGCTTCCATGCTCTATCTCGATTACGGCCGTGAGGGAGACAACTGGATTCCCAATAAATACGGAGGACGGGAAAACCTGGAGGCCATCGAGTTCATCCGGTCCCTGAACCAGGCGGTCCACGAGGCCCATCCGGATGTCCAGACCATTGCCGAGGAGTCCACCTCCTGGCCGGCCGTAACGCAGCCGGTCTATGCCGGGGGGCTGGGCTTTTCCATGAAATGGAACATGGGCTGGATGCACGATACCCTGGAGTATATGTCTGAGGCTCCGGTGCACCGCAAATATCATCACAATATTTTGACCTTCAGCCTGTGGTATGCCCATACCGAACGCTTCCTGCTGCCCCTGTCCCACGACGAGGTGGTCTACGGCAAAGGTTCCCTGCTGCAGAAAATGCCCGGGGATGAATGGCAGAAAAGGGCCAATCTCCGTCTGCTCATGGGGTACATGTTTACCTATCCCGGGAAGAAGCTTCTGTTCATGGGCGCGGAGTTCGGGCAGCCGCAGGAGTGGTACCATGAGCAGAGCCTGGACTGGCATCTTTTGGACAATGGAAACCATCGCGGCCTGTACAGGTGGCTTAAGGAGATGAACCTCCTCTACAGGCACGAACCTGCCTTATACGAAGCAGATTTCAGTACTGACGGCTTTCAGTGGATCGATTTCAGCGACCAGGATCAGTCCGTGATCAGCTACCTGCGAAAGGGAAGCAGCAGCAGTGATATCTTCGCCGTGGCCTTGAATTATACTCCGGTGCCCCGCTCGAACTACCGGCTGGGGATGCCGGCTCCTGGAAAATGGAAAGAGGTCTTAAACAGCGATGGGGTGGAGTACGGCGGCAGCGGGCAGGGCAATCTGGGGGGAGTTCGGACCAGTCCCGTGCCCATGCATGGCTTCTATCAGTCCGTGGTGGTCACCCTGCCTCCTCTGGGGTGCGTCATTTTCAAAAGCGAGGGGAACGGGCCGTGAAGGTAGGCGGATTGTATCAGGGCGAAAACCGGTGCACCTTCAGGGTCTGGGCCCCGTATGCCGAGGAAATGTCCGTGCATTTCCCGGAAAGACCCCAGAGGACGGTTCCCATGGAGAGGCTCGAGGAAGGATACTACCAGGTCACCTGTCCTGATACGCCCCCTGAAACCCGCTACAGCTATCTGCTTCCAGGCGGGCAGCAGAGGCCGGACCCGGCCTCCCGGTTTCAGCCCGGTGATGTGCACGGTCCTTCCGAGGTGGTGGATCAGGGGCGATACCCCTGGAGAGATTCAGCCTGGCGGATGTTTCCCAAAGAGGAGATCATCGCCTATGAGCTGCACACCGGCACCTTTACCCCGGAGGGAACCTTCGAAGCCGTCATCCCCAGGCTGGATGCCCTGCAGGAGCTTGGGGTGAACACTCTGAATCTGATGCCGGTGGCCCAGTTTCCAGGTTCGCGAAACTGGGGCTACGACGGTGTTTTGCTCTATGCGGTTCAAAACACCTACGGAGGGCCGCAGGGGCTGAAGCAGCTGGTGGATGCCTGCCACTGTCGGGATATGGCCGTGATCCTGGATGTGGTCTACAATCATCTCGGACCAGAGGGCAATTACCTGGCCCAGTTCGGTCCCTATTTCACCGAGACCTATCAGACCCCCTGGGGCGAGGCCCTGAACTTCGACGGTGCGCACAGCGACCAGGTCCGGAACTTCTTTATAGAAAACGCCCTCTACTGGTTAAGAGAGTTCCATGTGGACGGGCTCCGCCTGGACGCGGTCCACGCCATCCTGGACATGAGCGCTAAGCCTTTCCTGCAGGAACTTGCCGAGAAGGTGGATTATTTTCGAAAGCAGCACAAAAGACAGGCTTATCTGATACCGGAAAGCGACCTGAACGATACCCGGCTGATCAGGTCCAGGGAGTCGGGCGGCTTCGGCCATGACGCCCAGTGGAACGACGATTTCCATCACGCCCTGCACGCCCTGCTGACCGGGGAAAACCACGGCTACTACCAGGACTTCGGCAGACCCGCCCATCTGACCAAGAGCCTGCAGCAGGGATATGCCTATACCTGGGACTACTCCCCCTACCGCAGGAGGCACCATGGGAACTACTCCATGGACATACCGGGGGACCGGTTCGTGGCTTTTTCCCAGAATCACGACCAGGTGGGCAACCGCATGCTGGGGGACAGGCTGAGCAGCCTGGTCTCTTTCGAGGCCCTGAAGCTTGCGGCGGCCTCTGTGCTGCTCTCCCCTTTTCTGCCCCTGCTCTTCATGGGCGAGGAGTACGGGGAAGAGGCCCCGTTTTTGTACTTTGTCAGCCACTCGGACCCGGACTTGATCCAGGCGGTCCGGGAGGGGAGGAAAAAGGAGTTTGCCGTTTTTGACTGGCCGGGCGATCCTCCCGACCCCCAGTCCGAGGCCACCTTTCAGCGCTGCATACTGAACTGGGAGCAACGCAGTCAGGGAGATCACAAACGGCTCCTTGATTTTTACAGGGAGCTCATCCGCCTGCGCCGAGAACTGCCAGCCCTGGCCCACCCGGATAGAGGCAGCCGGAAGGCCTGGAGCGACGACCGGAAAAAGCTCGTTTTTCTGCAGAGAAATAACCAGGGCGGACAGGTTTTGTGCCTGTACAGCTTCGGGGCCATGGAGCAGAGGGTCGAGCTTGACCCGGGCCCGGGAGAGTGGAGCAGGGTCCTGGATTCGGCCGGGTCAGCCTGGGGAGGCCCCGGGTCTTTTCTGCCGGAACGGGTTGCCTCCGGGCAGGAGGTGCGGATCGCTCCCTGGAGTGCGGCGGCCTATTCTAATTGTTAATGGTTAATTGTTAACGATTAATTGTTAATGGTTGATTTTGGGATCTAATTGTTAATGGTTGATTTCGGAACTAATGGTTGATTGCTATGCTGTTACAATATAGCTCAAATCCACAGCTGCCAGTTTGATCGAGAAAGAAACTTCAATTTGAGTTACTGGCACTCTCTTTACGAACCGGGCGACAGGGTTCTCTTGCGCGACCTCGCTGGGAGGTTCTCAGGTTTTCTTAGGCTCGCGAAATGGGGGAAACCGGACCGCGTCTACGGCTTCAAACCATAACACTGCAGAAGATTGTCATTCATGCAACATCAAAGGTTATAGCAGAGCCTAAGAGTCCGGAGGGGGCAGGGATCCCCCATGAGCGAGCCTTAGAAAACCGAGAGCCGGAAGCGTTTAAGCGCAAGAGAGCCCTGTGACTGGTTCGTATTATTCCGCATTCTTAAATGAAGTTTCATATGAGGTGTCAGATTTTAAGGCATTGATATTGTGAATTTTTTCTTTTCCTGACACCCGAAACCTGACCCCCGAAACCTGACCCCCGAAACCTGTGAAATGTCCAATTTTGAAGTCAAATCAATCATTTCAAGCAGTTAACTCACATAATTGGTACAGGTGTACGAAGTCTGAAAATAGATAGGTGGCATCCAAACATAAAATCGCCAAAAGGTCCTCATTATGCAGCGCTACATCTGTGTTCACGGACATTTTTACCAGCCGCCCCGGGAGAACCCCTGGCTGGAGGAGGTCGAGCTTCAGGAATCCGCCTCCCCCTTCCATGACTGGAACGAACGGATCAGCGCCGAGTGTTACGGACCGAATACCGCTTCCCGCATCCTGGATCAGGACCGGAGAATCGTCGATATCGTCAATAATTATGCTAAGATAAGCTTTAATTTTGGACCAACGCTTTTGTCCTGGATGGAAAAACATCAACCGGAAATCCATGATCAGATCGTGGAGGCCGATGCCCTCAGTCAGGAGCATTTTTCCGGGCATGGAGCGGCCATGGCCCAGGTCTACAATCACATGATCATGCCCCTGGCCTCCACCCGGGACAAGTACACTCAGGTCATCTGGGGAATCGAGGACTTCCGGCATCGGTTCAACCGCTTTCCAGAGGGGATGTGGCTGCCGGAAACAGCGGTCAATACCGAGAGTCTGGAAATCATGGCCGAACTGGGGATCGTCTTCACCGTCCTCTCGCCCTATCAGGCCAAGAGGGTCAAGCCGCTGGATGAAGAAGACTGGGAGGAGGTCTCAGGTGGCAGCATCGATCCGACCAGGGCCTATATCTGCCGGCTTCCCTCGGGCAGGAGCATCAATCTCTTCTTTTACGACGGCTTCATCTCCCAGGACATCGCCTTCGGCGGACTTCTGGAAAGCGGAGAAGATTTTGCCGCAAGGCTGAACAACGCTTTTTCCGATGAACGGGACTGGCCTCAACTGGTGCATGTAGCCACCGACGGAGAGACCTATGGCCATCACCACCGTCTGGGAGACATGGCCCTGGCCTATTGCCTGTTCCATCTGGAAGAGAACGAGCTGGCCAGGATTACCATTTACGGGGAGTACCTCGAGCTGCATCCGCCCCAGTGGGAAGCTCAAATAGAGGAAAACACCTCCTGGAGCTGCGCTCACGGGGTGGAGCGCTGGCGGGACGACTGCGGCTGTCACAGCGGGATGCGTCCCCGCTGGAACCAGGGCTGGAGGAAGCCTCTGCGCCAGGCTGTCGATTTTCTGAGCACCTCCCTGGATCCACTGTTCGAGAAGGAGGCCGGGCCGATTCTGAGTGATCCCTGGCAGGCCAGGGATGATTATATCCAGGTCCTTTTAGACCGCAGCCCGGAGTCCATGGAATCTTTTCTGTCCGGACACAGCAAAGGCGAACTGAAGCCGGATGAAAAGAGAAAGGCCCTCAAGCTCCTGGAAATGCAACGTCACACCATGCTCAGTTCCACCAGCTGCGGCTGGTTCTTTGACGAGATTTCCGGGATAGAGACCACCCAGGTCATGCGATACGCGGCCAGGGCCTTGCAGCTGGCCG
>JAIPDR010000227.1 GCA_021737615.1 Desulfohalobiaceae bacterium
GGATCAGCATAAAATTTTTGCAGGCTGCAGACATCCAGGCCTTTTTCCCGGAACTCCTCCATGGCCAGGGCCAGGGCCCTGGCCCCAGCCACAGTGGTTGTGTACGGGACCTGATACATGATGGTCGCCAGTCTGATGGCGGACGAATCCTGGACAGTCAGTTTCCCGGAATAGGTATTGATCACCAGGTCAATTTCCTGAATCATATCCAATACATTGGGGTGGTCCTCATAGACCTTGTTGATCACTTCGCTCTCGATGCCCTGTCTGGCCAGAAATTCAGCCGTGCCCCTGGTGGCCACCAGGCGCAGGCCCAGTTTGGACAGGCTTCTGGCAGGATCGACAATATGCGGCTTATCTTTGTTATTGACCGAAATGAAAACGGTTCCCGTGCTCGGGATCATCAGTCCGGCCCCCAGCTGGCTCTTCATGAAGGCCAGTCCCACATTGCGGTCTATTCCCATGGACTCGCCCGTGGAACGCATTTCAGGACCGAGGAGGATGTCCGCTCCGGAAAAACGGTTAAAGGGCAGGACCGCCTCCTTGACCGAAACATAGCCTGATTTTCGCTTAGACCAGGGATCAAGATCCTTGAGTTTTTGGCCAAGCATGACCCTGGTGGCGATCTTGGCCAGGGGAATCCCGGTTGCCTTGCTCACAAAGGGAACGGTCCGGGAAGCCCTGGGGTTGACTTCGAGAATATAGATCTCTCCGTCCTTGACCGCATACTGGACATTCATCAGCCCGACGACCTCGAGTTCCCTGGCCAGGGCTTCGGTCTGGCGTTCAATCTCCCGGACCACATCCGGGCTCAGGGTATAGGAGGGCAGGACGCAGGCCGAATCACCCGAATGCACCCCGGCTTCCTCGATGTGCTCCATGATCCCGGCCACATAGGTCTGCTCATGGTCGGAGACAGCATCCACATCCACTTCCACGGCGCCTTCCATGAATTTATCCAGCAGAATCGGATGGTCGGGAGAAATGACGGCTGCTTCCCGGAAGTAGTTGATCATGTCCTGCTGGTCATAGACGATCTCCATGCCCCGCCCCCCCAGGACATAGGACGGCCTGACCACCAGGGGGTAGCCGATGTCCGCGGCCACTTCCAGGGCGCCCTGCTCGGAAACCGCTGTCCCGTTTTCAGGCTGTTTGAGGTCCAGCTTGCGCAGCAGGGCCTGAAATCGTTTCCTGTCCTCGGCCCTGTCGATGCTGTCCGGGGAGGTGCCGATGATCCCGACCTTGTTTTCCAGAAGAGGCAGGGCCAGGTTCAGCGGGGTCTGACCGCCGAACTGGACGATCACACCGTCCGGCTGTTCCAGTTCGATGATGTTCATGACGTCTTCCAGGGTCACCGGTTCGAAATAAAGGCGATCCGAAGTGTCATAGTCTGTGGACACGGTCTCCGGGTTGGAGTTGACCATGATGGATTCGATTCCCATCTCCTTCAGGGCGAAGGAGGCGTGAACGCAGCAGTAGTCGAACTCTATCCCCTGCCCGATCCGGTTCGGCCCGCCGCCCAGGATGACCACCTTCTTGTCTTTCCCGGCCCGGCTTTCATTCTCCTGTTCATAAGTGGAATAAAAATACGGGGTGTAGGCCTCGAATTCAGCCGCACAAGTATCCACCAGCTTGTAACAGGGGATGATCCCGGCTTCCTTCCGAATCCCCCTGATCTCCAGTTCGGTTTTTCCCCAGAGGGTCCCGAGCTGCTGATCCGAAAAGCCCATTTCCTTGGCCCGGGTCAAAAGTTTTCGTCCGGATGGCTGCCTTAAATCCAATCCTTTCTCCTGCTCCTGCCATAACCTCTGTTCGAAATCGACGATTTCCTTTATCTGCCGCAAGAACCAGGGATCAATCCCGGTTATCGAGTAAATTTCCTTTTCCGGGATCTGGTGGAGCATGGCCTGCCTGAGGACCATGAGGCGTTTCGAATGCGGCTTTCTCAATTCAGATTCAATGGCTTCCCGCTCGAGTCTGCCGCTCTTGTCAAAGGTATTGCCCAGCCCGGCCCTGCCGATTTCCAGGGAACGCAGCCCCTTCTGCAGGGCCTCCTTAAAGGTGCGGCCGATGGCCATGGTCTCGCCCACGCTCTTCATGGATGTCGTCAGTTCATCCGGCACGCTGGAAAATTTCTCAAAGGTGAATCGAGGGATCTTGACCACGCAATAATCGATGGTCGGCTCGAAGGAGGCCATGGTCTCCCTGGTAATGTCGTTGGGCAGCTCGTCAAGGGTGTAGCCAACGGCCAGCTTGGCTGCAATCTTGGCGATGGGAAACCCCGTGGCCTTGGAGGCCAGGGCCGAAGACCGGGAAACCCTGGGGTTCATTTCGATGACCATCATCTCGCCGTTTACCGGATTGACCGCGAACTGGACATTGGAGCCTCCGGTCTCGACCCCTATTTCCCGCATGATGGCTAAAGAGGCGTCCCGCATAAACTGGTATTCGCTGTCGCTCAGGGTCTGGGCCGGGGCCACGGTCACGGAATCTCCGGTATGGACCCCCATTGGATCGAGATTCTCTATGGAGCAGATGACCACGCAATTGTCCTTTTTATCCCGCATGACCTCCAGTTCATACTCTTTCCAGCCCAGCAGGGATTCTTCGAGCATGACCTCTGAAGTCATGCTCGCGGCCAGCCCCTGTCTGGAGACAGCCACCAGCTCCTCCAAATTCCGGGCCACCCCGCCTCCGGTTCCGCCCAGGGTATAGGCCGGCCGGACAATGATCGGAAACTCGAGTTCACGGACCAGGCGGCGCACTTCGTCCAGGCTGTCGGCTATACCGCTTTTCGGGACCTTCAGTCCGATATGTTCCATGGCCTCCCGGAACTGCTTGCGGCTCTCCGCCTTCTGGATAACCGGCAGCGAGGCTCCGATAAGCTCAACCCCGTACCATTCGAGAATCCCCTGTTCAGCCAGGGACACTCCGATATTCAGGGCGGTCTGCCCTCCCAGGGTGGGCAGCAGGGCATCCGGACGCTCCTTGTCGATGATCCGGCTGACTATTTCCGGAGTGATCGGTTCAAGGTAGGTGCTGTCGGCCAGTTCCGGGTCGGTCATGATCGTGGCTGGATTCGAGTTGACCAGGACCACTTCATATCCTTCTTCTTTCAAGGCTTTCAGGGCCTGGGTCCCTGAATAATCGAACTCACAGGCCTGACCGATCACGATCGGACCCGAACCGACAAGCATGACTCTTTTGATGTCTGTTCTTCTGGGCATTTGATATCCGAAAACTCAATAAACGGTTTACAAAAAACACATGGTCAAGGGTTTGGCCTTCACCCGAACACCTGAAAAGGTGTACTCTAGAACATGTTTTTGAGCAAGGAGCTGGAGACCGCCATCACAGCCCGACCGGCCCGGAGCGGCGGAGTTCCGGCTCCTGTTCCCTTATGCAGACAAAAGATCTTGACAATCCACTGTCGACACACTATAGTAAAGTTAGGTTACCCAAACAAAAGACAACTGCTGCTGGAATTTCTTATGAGCGGACAGCCATTGAATTATTTTCCCTCCGGGTCCATGGTCACCATCGCCCAGCTCGATGCAGGCAGAGGCGCGAAAGCAAAACTCTACTCGCTCGGCCTTATTCCTGGAACAGAAGTCCTGATCACCTCCGGGGGGTCGGGGCCCTGCCGGATGAAACTTCGGGGTTCTGAACTTGTCATAGGGCAAGGCCTGGCCAGCAAGATCCTGGTCTTTAAAACCGGATAAATCCGGCGGGGCATGACTTCCGCCTTGGTCAGCGAACCGGCCCGCCCGTATTCCATTAAACGTGTTGCAAACATAGCATATAAACCAGATAATCCAAAATATGGCAAGCCAAACTATTTCCCTCAGGAAACTCATGGTCAAACAAAAGGCAAAAATCGTATCCCTCAAAGCCTCCGGCGAACTCGGACGGCGCATCAGGGACATGGGGCTTTTGCCCGGGGTGGAGATACAGGTCCTGGGCCGGGCCCCGCTCCAGGATCCGGTGGCCTTGAGAGTATACGACTTCACCCTGACCTTGCGCAACAACGAAGCCGACCGCATTCTGGTCCAACCCCTGCCGGACTGATGAAGTCCCTTCTGTTCGACGGCAGGACCCTCTCCCTGGTCCAGCGGCCCCTCCCGGCCAGAGAAGAAGGCGAAGCCCTGATCAGGATTCTCCTGGCCGGCATCTGCCGGACCGATCTCGAACTCCTGCAGGGATACCAGTCCTTTGCCGGGGTACCCGGGCACGAGTTTGTGGGACTGGTGGAGGAGAGCCCCGGCCGGCCTGAACTGGAAGGCCAAAGAGTAGTCGCCGACATCAATGTCGGCTGCGGGCTGTGTTCCCGGTGCCTGCGGGGTGAGCAGCGCCATTGCCCCAGGCGCTCGGTCATCGGCATTCGGGAGAGACCCGGGGCTTTTGCCGAATACCTGACCGTGCCGAACGGCAATCTCCATCGCCTGCCCGAAGGGCTCCAGGACCGGGAAGCCGTCTTTGCCGAACCCCTGGCTGCCGCCCTGGAAATCAGCCAGCAAATCCATATCAGAAGCACAGACCGGGTCGCCGTTCTCGGAGACGGCAAACTCGGGCTGCTCGCGGCCCTGGCCCTCCGGGTCTTTTCGCCTGATCTTCTTCTTATCGGAAAACACAGACAAAAACTGGATCTGGCCGCCGAGCAGGGGGTTTCGACCTGTCAGATCAAGGCCGGACAGGATCTTGTTCCGGACAAAGAACCGGGGTCTTTCGATCTCCTGGTCGAGGCCACGGGAAATCCCGGTGGAATCAAGACCGCCCTGGACCTCGTCCGGCCCGAAGGCACGATCGTCATCAAGAGCACCAGCCACAAAAATTCAGAGCTGGACCTGGCCAGGATCACCGTCAATGAGATCAGCCTGGTCGGGTCCCGCTGCGGAGATCTCGACCTGGCCCTGTCCTTTCTTGAAAAAAGGCGGCTCGAGGTCCTCCCCCTGATAGAAGCCGTTTACAGGTTTTCTGATTTTCAAGAGGCCTTTGACCTGGCCGGGAAAAGAGGCAGCAAAAAAGTCCTGATCGACTTGCAATCGTCAATCTAAAAGGAGCATCCATGACCCGGAAAGCATTCCAGGATTACTATCCAGATGACTTCAGCCACTGTTACGGCTGCGGCCGCCTGAACGAACAGGGGCACCACATAAAGAGCTACTGGGATGGTCAGGAGACAGTGGCCGTTTTTCACCCCAAAGAATACCACACCGCTCTTCCCGGCTATGTGTACGGCGGGATGATCGCCTCCCTCATCGACTGTCACGGCACGGGATCGGCCTCGGCCGCGGCCTACCGCGAACAGGGCCGGGAGATGGGCAGCGAGCCGGCGCTGCGCTTCGTGACGGCATCCCTGCAGGTGGATTTTCTGCGGCCGACGCCGCTTGGCCCCTTAACCCTGCGCGGGACCATAGAAGAGGTCAAAAAGCGGAAAGTGGTGGTCGGGATAACCGTTTCCGGCCAGGGCGAGGTCTGTGCCAAGGGCAGAGTGGTGGCGGTTCTGATGCCAAAGAGCATGATGCCCAAAAAAGAAAACGCATAGAGGATTGAAGATATAATTGAATCTCATATGAAACTTGATTTTTCTTTGTCCGTCACCCCGGTGTAGGCCGGGGTCCAGCTTTTTCAGTCTGGATTCCGGCTCCCGGATCGGGGTCCGGGATGACGTTCTTTTATCGGAATGACGGAGGAGGTGACTCAAAGTTTCTTTTTTGATCAAACTGGGCGTCAGCGGCCAGAGGCAGGGCTGACAAGAAGATCCTTGTTGTCTTATTTTTCCGGACTTGTCTGATTTTTCAAGACAGGTTTCCTAAGTCTGTAATCTCTTCTTTTTTCAGCTTAAAATAGAACGTAACCCTGGAGCCCTGTCCGGTTTTTCCGGACAACTGATCCGCCAAGTTCAAATCCCCGCCTTAGCCCTCCCTGCTTCTGTGACACTCCATGCCAAGGAATTGAAATTAGGCCTAATTTTACATGTGGAATAAAGTTTGCAATAGTGTCTTATCCCTAAATCTCTGCAATAAAAAACAAGAAAGTGTGTTGCCCCGAAGGAGCTGAAGCCCTAAATCAGAGGGCTATTTTCTTTTTCTTAACCGTGAACCGTGAACCTGGAACCTTTGGGTTGCGGGCGAAGCCCGCTTTTGTTGTAGACTTCTTTCACAATAACCAAGTTGAATCAGTATAGCTTCATCAGGTATCAAGTTTGGGGGTTCGAATCATGCCGGACAAGAAGAGCAAGTCCTTCCGCCCCCTGACTGGTATCGTAAACTCCGGCCCTTCCAGACCAACCGCCGGCTCGACCTGCAACTGCGCAACCTGGAAAATTCCTTCCTGGAAGATGGCTGGTTTACACAACGGCTCTACAGGAGCCGGGTACAATCCAGAGGGCGGAGG
>JAIPDR010000228.1 GCA_021737615.1 Desulfohalobiaceae bacterium
ACCCGCCTGACCCTGATCCCGCAGCCGCAGTAGCAGGCCCCGCAGGTGGTGTTCACCCAGACGTCTTCCCAGATCTTCTCTCGTTTATAGGTCATGTTTCCTCCTGGATTCTATTAATCGATGTAGTAAACAGCCGGCTCCGTTCCGAACTCAGGGCGGAGCTGCTTGGCGTTGTGCACTTTGATCAGCTGGGAAACCTCGCTGTGCGGGTCGTCAAGATCGCCGAAGACCCTGGCCCCCACCGGACAGCTGATGGTGCAGGCCGGGGAAGCATCCCTGTCCTGACCCGGTTTGAAGCCTTTTTCCCGGCCTTCGTCTACGCGTTCCACGCAGAAATTGCACTTCATGACCGTTCCCACCTGGAAGGGATAGATCTCCTCGCCGAGCAGCTCGAACTTGGTCTTTCCCTGGCCGGGAAAGTATTCCGCGTCCTTTTTTTCCTGATCGTAATAGGTCCGCTGCTGATAGGGGCAGGCCACCAGGCAGGCCCGGCAGCCGACGCATTTGTCATAGTCGACCAGGACGATCCCGTCTTCCCGCTGATAGGTGGCCCCTGTCGGGCAGGCCTCGACGCAGGAGGCCTCGCTGCAGTGATTGCAAAGCACCGGGTAAATCATTTTCCGGCTGGTGGGATATTTGCCTCTCTCCCCGATCAGGACCCGATTCCAAAAGACCTTGGGCGGCAGAAAATGCTCCTCCTTGCAGGATATGGCACAGGACCAGCAGGCTATACAACGTTTGACATCGATGACCATTCCCCATCTTGGCATAGCACACCTCTTCTGTTTATAATTGCTATTATGTTGAAAAAAATTAAAAATAAGTGACCTCTGTCTCGTCATAGCCGCGTCTTAAACAGCGGATGTTGGCTTCGAGCCGGCTTCCCTGAAAATAGTCACCCAGGGCCTCGGTAAGAGATTCAAGGGGCAAAAGACCGGTCGTTGCGGCAAAAGCGCCGAGCATACAGGTATTGGGCAGGGCCCGGCCCACTTCTTCAAGAGAGATTTGATCGGCATTGACGATGCCCGCGGTCTTTAAATTCTGATGCGGCTTTCGGGCAAACGGAGAATCCGCATTGAGAACCAGTACGGCATCCGAGCGCAGGCCTTTATAGACGTTTTCAAAATACCTCTGCGATGGATCCAGAACCACCACGATATGGGGATTGTATATCTGGGTCCTCTCCCGGATCGGTCGGGCATCAAAGCGCCCGAAGGCGGTTACCGGGGCCCCCCGCCGCTCGAATCCGAACATGGGAAAGCTTGCCCCGTATTGCCCGATTCTGACATAGGCGTTGGCCATGATCCTGGAAGCCATGACCGAGCCCTGCCCGCCCCGTCCGTGAAAGCGCACTTCAATCATTCGAACCTCCTTGCTCACACTTTCCGCTCAAGCGAGACAAAATGGAATAATTATAATCCACATCGCTCTGCAGCCTGGCTATCCCTTCTTCGTCCAAGTGGCCGAATTTTTTGATTAATTTAGTATATTCGCCTATCGGCTTCGGTTTTTTCGTCTCTCTGGTGAAACGGATTTCCCCCTGTTCAGCCTCCCAGAGCGGGAAAAAATTCGTCTTGACCGCCATGCGGCACAGGTCCAGGGAGCCGTCGGTAGGCACCCCCCAGCCGGTGGGGCAGGGACAGAAGACGTGCAGGTAGCAAAAGCCCTGCTCTTTTTTCTCCTTGGCCTTCAAGAGCTTCTTGGCCAGATCCTCCAGATGGCTCATGGTGGCTGTGGCTGCATAGGGGATCTTGTGCATGGCCATGAGCAGGGGCAGATTCTTGCTGGTCACATCCTTGCCGTGGGTCATCTTGCCAACCGGGGAGGTGGTGGTCCTGGCCCCGGCCGGGGTGGTGCTGCTCCTCTGGATTCCGGTGTTCATATAGCCTTCGTTGTCGTAGCAGATGTAGATGAAGGGCTCGTTGCGTTCAGCCGCACCCGAGAGGTTGCCGAAGCCGATGTCCGAGGCCGTGCCGTCCCCGTTGAAGCAGACCACGGTATTTTTGATCCCCTTGCGTTTATAGAACCTGGCCAGTCCGGTGGCGTTGGCCGCGGCCCCGGTCATCAGGGTTCCGTAATAGGGCATCCTGTGCCAGGTGCCGATGTTCTGCCCCAGCAGAACCGGAGCCGAGCAGGAAGGGGTCCCGGTGATGACCATATCCTCACCAAGGACCCGGGGTACGAACCTGGCCAGGAGTTCCAGCGGACATCCGGCGCAAAAGGTCAACCCTCCGGCAAAGGGATCGTCATATTTTAGGTAGTTGAATACTTTAGAAAGCTTTTTCTTTTTCTCTGCCATATATGTAACTCCATTTCATATTGAGAATGCTTCAGATTACTCCTCGCTATTTTCCAGACAGACCCAGGTCAGCTCCGGGTATTCTTGACCGTTTGCCGCGGCAACGACCTGATCGATCATCTGCTCGACGTGATCGGCGGTCACATCGGTGTTGGCGATGCCGTCGATAAAGCTCATGATCGGAATGTCGCCGAATTTTGACGAGAGCGAGCAGACCTCGACATAGATGGGCCCGCCCTGGAGTCCGAAACCCACGCTGCGGTCCACGACCCCGATCCCGCGCTTGCCTTTTAAGACCTGAACCAGGCGTTCCCAGGGAAAGGGACGGTACATCCTGAGCCGGACCAGGCCGCAGCGCAGGCCCTCATCCCGCCTGCGGTCGATGACCGTCTTCATGGTACCGCACATGCTCCCGGAAGCCACGAGCACGATCTCCGCGTCTTTTGTCCTGTACTCCTCGATCTGTCCTCCATAGCTGCGGCCGAAGTGATCTTCCAGCTCCTGGTCGATGGCATCGAATTTTTCCTTGGCCCGTTCCATGGCCTGGACATGCTTGTGCCTGAGCTCCACGTATCCCTGCAGGATACCGTGAGAGCCGCAGCCAAGGGGTTTTCCCGGGAGCAGAACCTGTCGCTCAGGCTGCTTGCCGAGCACGGATAAAAAATCGGACACGGCCTTTAGTGGAGGCACTTCCACCCGCTCGGCCATATAGGAAAGGTAAAATCCGTCATAATTGACCATTACCGGAACCTGGATTGCATAGTCCTCGGCCAGGCGGTAGGCCATGATCACCTGGTCCAGTATCTCCTGACAGCTTTCAGCTATCAGGGAAATCCAGCCCGAGTCCCTGGTGCTGATCATGTCCTGCTGACCCGAAGAAACAGCGATGATTCCCGGCGTTTCCCGGTTGACATTGACCATGACCACCGGAGCCCTGGTCCCGGAGGCGGCCAGCATGGCGTCGTACATGAAGGCCAGCCCCCAGGAGGAGGTGGCGGTGAAAACCCGCCCTCCGGCCATGGATGAAGCCGTGACCACGTTCATGGCCGAATTTTCGCCTTCCACCGGAACCATTTCCGCATCCAGCTCACCTGAAGCGGAAAACTCAAACAGTTTTTCAATGATTTCTGTCTGAGGGGTTATGGGATACGTGGCCACGACGTCGGGTGAGCAGAGCATGGCTCCGTAGGCAGCAGCAGCATTGCCGGTGATGACCATGACTTGATCTTGTTGCTTACTCGTCATTAAACTCTCCCTCCGGTTTCATGATAATCGCCCCGCGAGGGCATTCTTTGGCGCAGACTCCGCAGCCTTTGCAATAGTCCAGATTGGGCTCGAAGTACTCCTCGTTCCTGTTGATCATACACTGGGTCGGGCAGAAAAGGGCGCATAATCCGCAATAAATACAGGATTCAACATCCACAACCGGCCTCATGGACCGCCAGCTGCCGGTATCCAGATAAAGAAGCAGTTGATCCGCATCAGACCAGGGTCCTTCCCCCTGAAAATAATTTTTATAAGCCATAGGAAATTACAGCCTCCCCCTGTTTTATTTTTCACTGAACAATCATAAAATATGAGAAACCAAGGCTGTGATTCCGGGTTGCCGGTATAGTGCCCTGGGCTTTAAGAAGCAATATGAGCCGATCTTTTTCCCGGTCCAAATCCGGTTTCACGGCAACAGGCCGCTCGTGCCTTTACGCAGCAGCCCTGTTTTGATAAGTATATCTGATCGAATTCTTCGGATCCGGCCGGAACAGGACCTGCTAAAGTGTCGGGCCTCATCTATACATGGCTATTTCGTAGCCATAATATGAGTATTTGTCAAGACAGAAAATATCTTTGAAAATGTGGAGGAGTTGAAAAAGGTGTCTCTTCTCGGTGTAGACCTCGGACTGAAAACCGGACTGGCCCTTTTTGCCGGAAACGGCCGTCTGGTCTGGTATCGATCCCATAACTACGGGAGCGCGGCCAGGCTGAAACGGGGTATTCCCGGCTTGATCCGGGAAATAGAGGGACTGGAAAAAATCGTGGTGGAAGGAGGAGGCGGTCTGGCCGAGATCTGGGAAAGAGAGGCCAGAAAGGAAGACTGCGGTTTCAAGCGGATATCTGCCGATCAGTGGCGGCGGCTCTTTCTCCTCCCCAGAAAACAAAAGAGCGGCTCGGAGGCCAAACGCTTTGCCGAAGCCGCGGCCCGCAGGGTCATTCTCTGGTCCAACCTGCCGAAGCCGGCGGCTTTGCGGCATGACACAGCCGAGGCCATTCTAACCGGACTCTGGGGAGTGCTTGATTGCGGCTGCCTGGAATCCCTGCCCCGTGAACTCCGCCCAAAATAATATTCTCCGGACGCCTTACGCGGCCGGAGAATATTATTACCAGCGGATCAGGGCCGACCCCCAGGTCAGACCTCCCCCGAAAACAGGGAGGCAGATCAGATTTCCGGATTTTATGCTCCCGTCACGCACCGCTTCATCCAGAGCGATGGCGCAGGAGGCGGAAGAGATATTCCCATATTTCTCCAGGGTCAGATAGAAGCTTTCCAGAGGCACCTTGAGCCGCTTGGCCATGGATTGAAACATCCGCAAATTGGCCTGATGGGGGATAAACCAGTCGATATCCTGAATATCCAGGCCGTTGTGGGCGACCGCTTCCCGGGCGGATTCGATAAAATATCTGACCGCCACCTTGAAACTCAGGTTGGCCTCGATCATCTGCAGGTAATGAAGGCCCTTATCAACAGATCGATGAGAGATGGGAGTGGTCCGGGACCCGCCGCCGGGCATCAGGAGATTCTGGCCGTTGGCTCCGTCGCTGTGGATATGGGTTGAAAGCAGCTCAGGACCCTCCTGTCCAAGACTCAAAACCGCTGCCCCTGCTCCGTCCCCCCAGAGGATGCAACTGGACCGGTCCGACCAGTCCAGGGTCCTGGTCATGATCTCCGAGGCAACCACCAGGATTTTTGTATAAGTCTTGTTTAGCAAATACTGCTGGGCGATGTTCAGGCCGAAGATAAAACCGGAACAGGCTGCCGTGACGTCGAAGGTCACTGCCTGCGAGGCCTGAAGCCTGGCCTGCAGCCAGTTGGCCCCGGCCGGGCAACAGGTGTCCGGGGTGATGGTGGCCATTATGATCAAATCGAGTTCCGAAGGGGATACTCCCGCCATTTCCAAGGCTCTGAGCGAGGCCTCGTGTCCAAGATCAGAGGCTGCGGTCTCTGGATCGGCTACTCGCCGCTCCCGGATACCGGTCCGGTCAACAATCCATTCATCCGATGTCTCCAGCCCCATTTTCTGCAAATCAGCATTCTTCAGCACCCTTGAAGGCAGATACGAACCAGTGCCTAAGATACGAACATCTCCCATAATCAGCTCCAGATTACTATTATATACTGATCCAATTTTGATTTTTACAACAAAGACTGGCGACCCCAAGGGTCCAGGCCCAAATTTCACAAAAAGCTAAGTTGGATCAGTACAGTACCCGGCCCTCAAGCCTGAATGTCCTCAAGCCAGCCCCGCAAGGTGGGAGGCTGAAAATCCTGATGTACCGGCTCCCATTCACAGGCTGCCTTGATATCTATCCCGCCTTGAATAATGGATACCGGTTGATCAGAAGAAACCACGACCACAATGATCTTTTCGTTTTCAGCAGTGAAGCGAAGGGCCGAATTGTAGCGGGCCCCTCTCGAAGAGTCTTCCCAGCTGACCCGGTGACCGTCCAGGAGACATCCGAAACCGAGCAGGTGGAGACGTTTGTCGATATGCAGGGCCCCGTCCATCTTGGCCAGGTCCATGGCCAGTTCCAGCATTTTTTCATCGGACATATCCAGAGGTCCGGTCATGGATTGACCGATAAGACCCAGGGGTGGATGGTTGAAATCAAGGACAAGGGTGCAGCCATGCTTTCGTTCCTGGGCCTTGTGGACGATCCTGGTCACTGCTTGAAAGAGAAGGTGCCTTATCTCCTGATCAAAGTCTATCTCTAAAAGCGCCTCTTCCAACTGGACCATCTTGGCCCTTCTGGTGGTGGCATGGAAA
>JAIPDR010000229.1 GCA_021737615.1 Desulfohalobiaceae bacterium
TTGTTGATTGCCAAAGGGTATTGGCCAGTTACAATGGTATCGCAACTGTCCAATAATACATCAGAGTATTCCAGGTTCACGATTAAAGAAAGCAACCACTTAAAAACCCGGCCCCCTGATTAGCCGCAGTGGTGCACCGTTCATTCAGGAGTTTGATTTCATTGCTCTTCAATTATCTTTATTGTATCTTGGTGGTAAAAAATGGCGAGGAGGAGTTTGATCGCCCCGGCTTCCAGATCCTGACTGTGTATCCTTTTGTTCCAGGCCTGGTAAAAGTCTTGAAATGAATCCCAGGGCCATCCAGCCGGTCACGAGCTCAACCTGTGCCCGGGCGACTTTGCGGAAAAATTGAAGATGGATCTCGGAATCATTTTGAATTTCGGGGTAATGCCTCTGAATGGAGTAGCTTGTCAAGAGCTTGATATTGTCCAGGTCCTGGTTTGCGGCAAAAAATTCAAATGTTCCAACCCGAATATGACTTTCAGCCACTCTGGTCAGGATCGCTCCGGGAAACGTCTGTTCCCGGTAAACCGTCTCTCCAGTCCTGACGCGGCCAGAGATCTGGTGGTGGGAAGTGCCAGATGAGCTGGCTGTTTTTAGGCCTGTGTGTCATTTTTCTGTTCGTATTTGGCCTCGATTCATCCTCGATTCTGCTGGATCACGGCGAGACCGGCACCGCCTCCGGCACTCTGATCGAGCGGCAGGAACTCTGCTGATCCCTCTGGGGGCGGCGGCGTTCAAGCGCATGAGAGCCCTGTGACCGGTTCGCATTCTTTGATGAAGTTTCATAACTAGGCCCGTGAATAACAACTTGCTCAAGACAACCCCGGCGGCCGGTGGCGCAAGTTCACCTAGGCCGATATCAAGGCCGGCGTTAAAACAGCCTGGATATTTTCTGGATCAGGGACGGGAGCCCGGCCGACCTGCAGAATCCGCCGGAGACCCCGACTCCCTGGCCGAGGAGATCATCGAGAATCTCGAAGCCGGGCTGGAGATCTTCAAACAGGTGGTGCGGTTCTTGAATGGGCAACAATAAAGAAACATTTGGACATTGTGGGAGAGATGCATGGGACTGAATAATAATCTGCGCACAGAAGTTGAAAAAATCATGACCGCGCACAACTACTCTGACTACAAGTGGATCGATCCGAAACGGATCGTCGTATCCCAGTGGGTCCGCATGAAGTGCAGGTTCGGCTGCGGAGAGTACGGCAGAGCCGGGGCCTGCCCGCCTCAAACGCCTTCGGTGACCGAGTGTCGGGAGTTCTTCAATGAGTACAGCGAGGCTGTCGTTCTGCACTTCCAGGGACTGATGGACAAACCCGAAGACCGCCACGCCTGGTCGGCCAAAATCAATGCCGGGCTGGTCAAGCTGGAACGAGCGGTGTTTGTGGCTGGCTTCGAAAAGGCTTTTCTCCTGTTCATGGATTCCTGCTGCTTTTGCAAGGAGTGCACCGGCAACCGCAAAACATGCCAGCAACCCCGTATGGCTCGTCCTGCCCCTGAAGCCATGGCCGTGGATGTCTATACGACCGTGCGCCAGGTCGGATTCTCGGTCAATGTACTCTCGGATTACAATCAGAAAATGGATCGTTTTGCGTTTCTGATGGTCCAGTAGTTTTGAATAACCGCTATGTCCAAGAAGAGATCGCAACAATGCATATGGCGAAAGCAGACAACAGTCCGGGCAGCAAGAGGTTCAGCATCCATTCAGGCATACGCATCTGTGCTTCTTTTTTTGAACAAATGCTGGTTGATGAGTTGAGCGGCCGGCACCGGGCCGACTGGCTGAGATCAGTATTCATTGTCAACAGCAATTTGTTCAATAGGATTTATCGATAAAAAGAGAGTACGGTATAGCTATTCTCTGTTTGACCTTCGGGAATACATGGTTATTGTAAGCAAAGCGTCCTGTCGGTACTCCCCCAGGGACAGTTTCGCCTTCAATGACCAAGAGACTACAGGGTAAAGACTTGCGATTCGATCTTCACGTGCACACCACCATTTCAGCCTGCAGCAATCTGTACTTGGAAGACATCCTCTGCTACGCTCAAACCAGAAACCTGGACGGGGTGTGCCTCACCGATCATCATGCCATGACCGTCCTGCGCAGGCTCCGGGAGGGCGAGCAGGAAAACGGTCTGGTGATCATTGTCGGGCAGGAGTACGAGACCGCCCAGGGAGACTTTCTTCTCTTCGGTCCTTTCGAGGACCTCCCTCCCGGACTCGAGGCCTGGCGGCTTCTGCAACTGGTCAGGGACTCAGGCGGGGTGGCCATAGGTGCTCATCCATTCAGAAGCAAAAGGCCCCTGCAGGAACATTTCGTGTCCAGCGGGCTGTGTCCGATCGTGGAAGGAATGAACGGGCGCAATACAGTCGCGGAGAACATGAAATTGCAAACCTGGCGAAGGAAGCACTCCTTCAGGGAGGTTGGCGGCAGCGACGCCCATACCCTTGATGAACTCGGGCGATATCCGACCCGTTTTCTGCAGCGTATCGACTCCAGGGAGGCCTTGATCAATACTTTGAAATCCGGGGAATTTCAGGTTGAGACTGGTTCCCCGCTGCACCAGACAGCCCATGTATCTTGAAAGCTGTGACTGTTGACTGGGTTGATTGGGGGTCGGATTTTTCTCTACCATTCTTGAATTCCAGTATAAGTGCTCAAAACCAGGCCCCGTGTGCCAAAATCACCATTTTAGGGTTCACCCAATGAAGTTGAGCCGAAGGTGAACCTGCGAATAGCAGGATTTCATCAAGGAATGGAGCCTCTTGGGAAGACCGCTACCATGCCACGGCAGTGGACACCGATAAACACCTGATCCGCTGTTTGGTCTATATAGATTTTCACCCGGTGAATGTCGCAAGCGACCCTGCCTCCGGCAGGATTTCACTGGGTAAACAGCCATCTGAGACGTCATTTCGGGATTTCGAACTGCCCATTCCTTATAAAAGAATTGCCTCTTAATTATGCCTAGTATAAAATGGCAAAATAAAAGGGCAACATGCCGCCAGCTCCAAGCCCAACCCGGACCTGTTCCTCTACGCCGCCGAAGCCCTCGGCTCTGACCCGGGCCGCTGCCTTGTGATCGAGGACGCGCCTCACGGCATCGAGGCTGCCCACCGCGCCGGCATGGCCTGCATCGGCATTGCCAGCACCTATCCCCCCGGCAGACTCAACCGTGCTGACGCGGTCGTAAAACATTTCTCCGACATCGACCTGAGGTCGTTGCCTCATGCCGCCCTGACTGCCTGAGAACTACTTGAAAGAGGCCTTCTTCGCGAAAATCCTTTTGCGGCAAGATGTTGGATTATGTACTGAATTCCCGGGCTTGAGATTGAATCCGGGACAAACGGCTTCAATGAGTTTTGCCTTCAGCACGGCTCAGACAGGGTATCCAGGGTGTCTTTGAGTTTGTCCATATCCACGGGTTTGGTCAAATAGGCGTTGAATCCGCTTTTAAAGTAATGATCCCTCTCTTTTTGCAGGGCATAGGCCGTTAAGGCAACCACCGGGATATCGGGGTTGACACCTGGCGGTGGGTTGGTGCGTATGATCCGGGTCGCTTCCGCACCATCCATCTTTGGCATGCGGATATCCATGAGCACGAGGTCGAAGTGATCCTGGCCCAGCTTGTCAAGGGCCTCCTGACCGTTTTCGGCCAATTCCGGAATATGGCCCGCACTCTCCAGGAGATCAAGCATGTAGACCTGATTGATTCTACTGTCTTCAGCAACCAAAATGCGCATTTTTTTCAAAGGTTTTATGGCTTGATCACTTTCAAGGGGTGCCTGGCCCAACGGCCCTGCCAGTTCGGTCTCCAGGCTGAAGGTGAAGGTGCTGCCCTTCCCTTTGCGGCTGTCAACACGTATTTCCCCGCCCATGAGTTCCAGAAGCTGTTTGCTGATAGACAGGCCCAGGCCGGTCCCGCCGTACTTGGCCTCTGGAGAGGAGTACCCCTGGTGGAAGCTATGAAAAATGGGCTCAAACTCGTCCTCGGAAATACCGATGCCGGTGTCTCGTATCTGAAATCTCAGAAGGACCGTGTCATCCCGGGAACCAGGAGCCTGCTGCAGCGATACTTCCACCCGGCCCTGCCCGGTAAACTTGACGGCGTTGCCTACCAGATTGACCATGATCTGGCGCAAGTATCCCCCGTCACAGAGCACAAGATCCGGGACGTCTTTAGCAATCGAAACATTGAAATCGATCCCTTTTTCCTGAATTTCGACCATGAAAGGCTCCAGGCTGGTCTTTAGGTGCTCGCGCAGGTTAAGCGGTTTGTAATCGGGTGCAATCTTGCCGGACTCGATCCTGGAAAGATCCAGGACGTCATTGATCAGGCCCAGGAGATGATCGGCTGACTTGCCTGCGTAGTCCAGGTACTCCCTGGTTTTGCTCTCGCTTGTTTTCAGGCGGGCCAGATGAATCATCCCCATGATGCCGTTTAACGGAGTCCGGATCTCGTGACTCATGTTGGATAAAAATTCGGACTTGGCCCTGCTGGCAGCCTCGGCCTCCTGCCTGGCCTGACGAAATTGCTGCTCCAAGTGCCTGCGTTTTGTGATATCCATGAGGGCCACCAGACACTGTCCGGAGTATTCAGTGTCCGAGGAATCGTATCGAATCTCAAGCCGGAGATAGCGTACGGGGCTGTCGAGGTCGGGACTGAGGGGGACTTCCAGGGTCTGAATGGCGTCTTCTTTCAGGGCTGTTTTGAGTTTTTTCCTCAGCAGATGCTGACTCTGAAGGTCGATGTAGCGATACAAAGAGGTGTTGATGAAGCTGGAGCGGTCGATGTTGAAAAGGCTGCAGCAAGTCAGATTGGCCTTGTGGATGGCGCCCTCGCCGTCCAGGATCAGGTAGCCGACCGGAGCCTGCTCGAAGAGGTTGACGTACCTGTCCCGGGTGGCCTCCAACTCGCTCTGGAGATCCTGGAGCTCTTCGTTCTGGGCCCTGAGCTCGCTCTGGTAGACGCCGAATTCATAGATCAAGTAGCGAACGTCTTCATCCGTCAGCGAGGCGACATCAGGGATATGTCCTGTGTCTGACGCCTGCCGGGCCAGCCATCTCATTTCACTCTGATTCAAGCTGCGCTTGTTGTTTGGCATAACTATTCGAATTTCATCAGGTTTTCAGACAGATTCAAGGCCTGGGTCCGGGTTTTACAGAGGTTGGTGATCTATATCTTCCACCCTGGTCACGACCAGAAGTATGCGCCGGGATGCGCCTTCCTCCATGGGGACAGCCAGGGCGTTCAGGTATATGCGCTTCAAGCCGATGGACGGAAATTCGTGCTGGACCGCGTAATCAACTATCTCGGTCTCTTCCGGGATGACCTCTTCCAGGAGTTCTTTCAATTCCGGGATTTTCCACTGGCCGTGGCCCAGGCTGTAGAGAGACCGGCCCTCGGTCTGGTCTCGTTTGGTCCGGAAGGTCTTGAGGAAGGCCTGGTTGGTCGACTCCACTCTCAAATCCTGGTCCAGGATCAAAAGGGGCTCCTGAACCGTATTGATGACCGATTCCGCAAACCGTTGCGCTTCATGGGCCTGACGCTCGTTCTCTTTTAGATGGGTGATGTTGTTTAAGGTCATGACCACGCCGTTGATGACATTGTCTCTGGTCCGATAGGGCATGAGGCGCAGCTGGTACCAGTTCCCCTCTTTGCCGCGGACCTCGCGCTCCACCGAGTTCAGGTCGGCCAGCACCTGTTCTGCGTCCTGCTCCAGGCTTTCGTACTCCAGCTTCATGGACATCTCCCTCACCGGCCTGCCCTCGTCGGATTCCCTCAGGCTTATGATATCCTTCATGGCCGGGGTGAAGCGCCGGATCTGGAGATCGTTGTCCAGAAACAGGGTGGCAATCCGGGTTGCGGCCATCAGATTCATCATGTCGTTGTTGATGCTTTCAAGTTCCTTGTTCTTGGCTTGAAGCTCCGAGTTCAGGGTGGTCTGCTCCTCGTTGATCGACTGCAATTCCTCCTTGGCCGTCTCCAGCTCCTCGTTTGTCGACTTGAGCTCTTCATTGGTGGACTGCAGCTCTTCGTTGGAGGATTTCAGCTCCTCGTTGGCTGCTTCGTACTTCTCGGCCATGGACTGCATGTCTTCGCGGCAGTTCTGCAGTTCCTCCTGCAGATCCTTGACCCTGGTCCGGGCTCCATTGGAGTAGTTTTGGATATCCTCCCCGTGATCTGGTGGTTTTCGTTCCTGGCTCTTCTGGAAAGAGATCATGAAGCAGGGCTCCTCCCTGTCCTCCAAGTCAAGCGGGCGGACGAAGAGGTCCACG
>JAIPDR010000230.1 GCA_021737615.1 Desulfohalobiaceae bacterium
AAGTTCATGTTTCCCAATGTCTTTGATGTCTATATCCACGACACACCGCAAAAGCACCTCTTCAAAGTCAGGGAGAGAACCTTCAGTCATGGCTGTATCCGTTGCCAGGACCCGGTTCTGCTGGCGGCCTTTGTCCTGGAGTACGACCCGGAGTGGAGCCTGGAGAGAATCAACGAGGTCCTGGTCAGGGGAAAGAGAAAGGTGATCTTTCCGTCCGGAAAATGTCAAGTCGAGCTGATCTACGCCACGGCTTGGGTTGATGAACAGGAGGTGCTGCAATTCCGGAAGGATGTCTACGACAGGGATAAGCCTTTGTGGGAGGCTTTGCAGGCGGGGTCTGCAAACAGGAAGAAGCAGACCCGGTAGGTCAGGGGCGAATAACCATAGGGACTCGAAGGCTAAACAGTTCGGGTTGAGTTGACTTCTGATGAACCTTTGGGTATGCCTGTGTCTCAAGTGCGAATCGGAAATTGATCAGTGCCAGAATCGAAAAAGGCGGCTATCGAAGATATACAAGCTGTCTAGTCATTTAATAACAGTATTGAATCGAAAAAAGTGGCTGGAGTAAGGGAGACAATGATACTTAGTAAGAGGGTACTTACTGTTTTCTTGATCTGCATTATGTTGCCGGTTATTACCCAGGCCAGGGGCCGGGGTCTTCAAATCGAAAAAAAAATCCAAAACAGATTTTCGGCCTATATCGATGAACTCTACACGAATTGCGAACTGGAAGGCAAACTGAGCAAGGATGCATTCCAGTTCGCCATGATCGGTTATTTTAACTTAAAGAATAAAAATCTTCTCAAGAATTCAGATATCTTGAGCATCGTAGATTTCAGCCTGCCGTCCACAAAAAAGCGATTTTTTGTCCTGGACCTTAAAAAGGAAACCCTGCTTTACAATTCCCTGGTTGCCCACGGTAGAAATACAGGATATACATATGCCAGGCGGTTTTCCAACGTCCCTGAATCAAAGAAGTCCAGCCTCGGCTTTACCGTCACCGGCGAAACCTATTACGGTAAGCACGGGTTGTCCTTGAGACTCAGGGGCACGGAAAAGGGGTTCAACTCCAATGCCCTGCAGCGCTACATTGTGGTTCACGGCGCAGAGTATGTTTCAGAGGAGTTTATAGACAGATTCGGCCGGCTGGGGCGGAGCTGGGGCTGTCCAGCCCTGCCGGAGGAAATCTCCGACAGGGTGATCCGCAACATTGAAGACGGGACCTGTTTTTTTAGTTACTTTCAGGATGAAGAGTATTTGAACTCATCAGAGGTTCTTGATCTATCCACTGCCTTGGCTGAATTCAGGGATATTTTTCAGGAGAAAAACGACCTGGGCAGGATATTTAGTTCTAAAGCTGAGGACGTATATCCCCAATTTACTTTGATCCCAAAGCAGCAGCACTATTTTTAATTAGTGTTTGGACGAAAACTGACCCATCTACTTGCAAAATTTTGAAATCTTCATGTATTGGAATACACTGCGGTTTCAAAATTTCTTGTTCCTCGTATCTGGGCAGGTTTACGTCCAATCACTGTTTTCGTTCAGAGACTAATTACGGTTGAAAGAGGGCTGCATTGTGTGTGAAAATTTTGTGCAGGAAAGACCGGGTAGAGAGGACTGCCCTGGAGATATACCCTGCGGCCGCTGCCGGGGGCTGTGCGAAGACCTCTCGATCACCACGGCCAGACCGGAAGATATCCCCGGGATCCACGCCCTGGAACAGGAGGTGGAAGGCGGGCATGGCGCTGATCAAGAGACCCTCCGGGCCCGGCTCAGGATGTTTCCAGAGGGATTTCTGGTGGCCAGGTGCCGGGATCGGATTGCAGGCTATCTGGAATCGATGATCTGGCAGGGCAGACCCTTTTCCCGGTTTCGGGAGATTCAGGATTTTCCCAGGCTACACAACCCTGCCGGTGACGAGCTCTATCTTATCTTCCTGGCGGTGGACCCGGAATTCCGGTCACGCGGCGTGGCCGGAAGACTGCTTTTTTGTTTGTCGGATGTCGGCAGGAAATTCTCCCTGAAGCGGATCAGGCTCGTAGCCAAAGAGGAGCTGATCCTTTTTTACAAGGCCAACGGATTTGAAATCGTGCGCCCCCTGCCGGATTTTCACCCTTGCGAGTCGTTCCGACCCTATCTTATGCAAAAGCATCTCCCTGAAAATTCAGGGGCGGTTTCCGATTAAATCCAGACACACCTTCGGCTTTTTTTTTGCCGTTACTTGACATTGTAGCTGCTGCTCCGTAAATTTTCCTCCTGCGGACGGACCGGTCCGTCCGCAGACAAGGGGCGACTATGGGTAACGATGCCGTCGACCGGCGCATACTTGATTGCGCCAATGTCGAGTTCGCCAAATCCGGGTATCACCGGACCGTGGTCTCTGACATAGCCGCCCGGGCGGGTGTGGGAAAAGGGACTGTCTATCGCAGATTCGGCGACAAGAAGAGGCTTTTCACGGCCATGATCCGCCAGAGGATCAGGGACATGGAGGCCGCACTCAGAGCGGTGCTGGATGAGGCTGCTGCTCCGGAACAGAACCTGGCGGCCATAGTCGATGTCTATTTAGGGCTTTCGGACCATTCCCGGGAACTGATTGAGATCATCATCACCGAGGGGACTCAGCTCATCAACAAGGAGAAGGAAGAGCTCAAGGAAGAGCTTGAGGCCGTCCTCCAACTGATAGAGGGGGTCTTCAGGGAGGGCTTGGATCAGGGCCGCTTCCGCATCCGGGATACCCGGAATATGGCTTTCCTTCTGCACCGCTTTTTGATATCCGTCCTGGAAGGTTCGGTCCTCTTCGGGTTTCGCCCCAGGGAGACCGTCGGCCCCCTGTTGCTGGACGTGGTCCTGAACGGGATACGCTCGGATCAAGCCGGGGGCTCGCCCCTCAGCGTCCGGAGGGTGAACGGGACTCTGGCGGTCCATCGACAATGTTCGCGAAAGAGTAGTGACGTCCCTTGAAAAGCGTGATTGACTAAAACCCAAGGAGATCAGGCCATGAAAACCAATTCGGAGCTCGTCTGCCTGGCCGCGGTCTGGCTTTTTTTTGTTTTTGCCCCGGCCGCAGTTCGGGCCGTCGAATCAGACCGAGCCGGGCTGAGCTTGGACAAGGCCTACGCCATGGCCCTGGAGAACAACAACCAGGTCAGCTCCTCCAGGGAGCAGGTCCTGCAGGCCAGAGAGGATGTGGGCATCTCCACTTCTCAGCTCCTGCCGCAGGTCGACGCCCGGGCCGAATACACCAGACAGAAAGTGTTTTCTTTCATCAGCCCGGTGGACAAGTACGGTTTGTTGAGCGTCTCGGCCAGCCAGCATCTCTATCAGGGGGGCAAGATCTGGAGCCAGCGCCGAGCCAGCCAGTATTCCCTGCAGAGCCAGGAGTTTCGACATTTCAGACGGCTGCAGTCCATTCTCTTCAATGTAGCCACCCAGTACTACGAGGTCCTTTTGGCCAACCAGAATATCGTCATTGCCGAAAACCAGCTCCGACGCACGAAGCGGCAACTGGAAAGGGCCGAGCAGCGTCTGGAGGTCGGACTGGTCAACAGAACCGCCGTACTCAGGGCCGAGGTCCAGGTGGCCAGATCCAGAGAACAGCTGGAACGGGCCAGGAACCAGCGGGCCGTTGCCCTGGAGAATTTACGGCTGGAAATGGGAGTGTCCGAACTCCCGGAGAAACTTGAAGGGATTCAGGAAATGAAGCTCGAGGATATCAGCCCGGACACATTGCAGGCCAGGGGCTTTTCGAACCGGCGCGACCTGCGGCAGCTGGCCGGAAGCCGACGGGCGGCCGAGGAAACGGTGCAGGCGGAAGAAGGCGATTTCTGGCCAAGACTCTCCCTGGAGGGAGCCTACAGCAGGACCAATGAGGAGGATCTCTACTTCGGGGAGAGATCTGACTGGAATGTCTCGGTCGTGGCTTCCTACCCCTTGTTCACCGGCTTCAGGGATGTGTCCGAGGTCAATCGAGCCCAAAGGCGCACGGCGGAAATCAGGGCCGACTACCGGCGCCTGAAGCGGTCCATCTCGGCGGAGATCCGTTCGGTCTACCTGGACTTGAAGACCCAGGAGAAGGTCATTATGAGCCTGGAGGGGGAGGTTGATTCAGCCAAGGCCAATTACGAGCAGATCGTGGCCCAGTTCAACGAGGGACTGGTCTCGGCCGTGGATGTGGTCGACGCCCAGACCGCGCTGAACGAGGCCGAGAGGAGGCTGTCCCTGGCCTTTTTCAACTACCAGCTCAACCTTCTGCGCCTGGAACTGGCCACCGGCACCTATGAACAGGATCGGGTCAGCCGGTATCTCCGGGCCTCCGGAAACAGGAACGATTTTCGGCCCGATGGAGGGGGGCAATGAAGCGCGTATTCATCGCTCTTATCCTGGCGGGCGTCATCTTCGGCGGGGTCTTTGCCTTCAAGTACTACGTGGGGCTGAAAATAGAGGAGGCAATGTCCGAGAGGAAACCGGCTCCGGTAACTGTGTCCGCCGTAGAGGCGTCCACGGATACCTGGCAGCCGGTCCTGAAGGCAGCCGGGTCCTTTTATGCGGTCCACGGCGTCCAGGTCACCGGCGAAGTGGCCGGTCTGGTCACGGACATCCGGTTCGAGTCAGGACAGGAGGTCTCCAAAGACAAGCCGCTGGTCCAGCTCGATACCCGGGCCGACCGGGACGCCCTGGCCAGCCTCCTGGCCGCCAGGGAACTGGCCCAGATCCAGTTCGAGCGAATGCAGACCCTGGTCAAGCGCGACATGGCCCCGCAGTCCGATCTGGACGAAGCCAGAGCCAAGTACAAGCAGGCCCGGGCCGAAGTGGCCCGGCAGCAGACCCTTATCGAGAAGAAGACCATCAAGGCCCCGTTTTCAGGAGTTCTTGGCATCAGAGAAGTCAATCTGGGGCAGTATCTGGACCCGGGTACGGCTCTGGTCAGACTCCAGTCCCTGGAT
Source organism: Desulfohalobiaceae bacterium (assembly GCA_021737615.1). GTDB lineage: Bacteria > Desulfobacterota > Desulfovibrionia > Desulfovibrionales > Desulfothermaceae > JAABTT01. Next base: position 4,947 of record JAIPDR010000230.1, read on the forward strand.
CCCATCTACGTCCGCTTCTCCCTGCCGCAGCAGAAACTGAAAGACGTCCGCCCGGAGCAGGAGATCGAGGTCAGGGTGGATGCCTGGCCGGACCAGGAATTCCGGGGGTCCATCACGGCCATCGAGCCGAGCGTCGGAGAGAGGACCCGGAATTTCCGCATTCAGGCCACCCTGGACAACCCGGACCGGTTGCTCAAGCCAGGCCTGTTCGGTGAGGTCGCGGTGCAGCTGCCCCAGAGGAAAGAGGTCGTCACCCTGCCCCAGACGGCCATCAATTACAATCCCTACGGGGACGTGATCTTCGTCCTTGAGGAGACCGACGAGGAGGTAGACGGTCAGCCGGTGTTCACCGCCTCCAGGCGATTCGTGAGCACAGGCGAGAAGCGGGGCGATCAGGTGGCCATTGGCAAAGGGATCGAACCGGGTGACCTGGTGGTCACAGTGGGGCAGCATAAGCTCCGGGAAGGGGCCCGGGCCCAGATCAACAACGGTGTTAAGCCGGACTTTGAAGCCAATCCCGAGGTGACGGACACCTAAATGCATTTCACCGACATCTTCATAAAGAGACCGGTCCTGGCCACGGTCCTGAGCCTGCTCATCCTTTTGCTGGGAATACGTTCCCTGCAGCTCTTGAATGTGCGGGAGTATCCGGAGACCTCCAATGCAGTCATCTCTGTGATGACCCCCTATGTCGGGGCCGACGCCGAGCTGGTCAAGGGGTTTGTGACCACGCCGCTGGAGCGGGAGGTCGCGGCTATAGACGGCATCGACTATCTGGAGTCCTCTTCCATCCAGGGCATGAGTTCCATTTCAGCCCACCTGCGTCTGGATTATGATCCCTACAAGGCCTTGACCCAGGTCATTTCCAAGGTGAACAAGGTCAAGAACGAACTCCCCGAAGGCAGCGAGGAACCAGTCATCGACGTCAGCGTAGGCTCTTCCTCCAAGTCCATGTACATCAGCTTCTACAGCGATATCCTCGAGCCCAATCAGGTCACCGACTACCTGATCCGGGTGGTCCAGCCGCAGATCCAGGCCATAGACGGCATCCAGTCCGCGGATATCCTGGGTGCCAGAACCTTTGCCATGCGCGTCTGGCTCAAGCCGGACAAGATGGCCGCTCTGGATCTGACCCCCCTGGATGTGCGGCAGGTCCTTTTGAACAACAACTTCCTCTCGGCCGTAGGTTCGACCAAAGGCAACCTGATCTCGGTGAACTTTTCGGCCAGCACGAACATCCACAGCGCAGAGGAGTTCTGCAACCTGGCCGTGACCGAATATGAGGGGAGCATCGTCCGGCTGAGCGATGTGGCCGACGTGCGGCTCGGGGCCGAGG
>JAIPDR010000231.1 GCA_021737615.1 Desulfohalobiaceae bacterium
CGGTCTATCTGGTCAAGAAGGGGCTTATCGAAAACCTGCGGGCCGCCACCGGGGATGTGGCCGACGACCTCATGACCTATCTCCAGGCCCATGAGGTCCCGCTGCTGGCCTGCACGCCCTGCGCCAAGGCCAGAAAGATAGCTGAACAGGATCTGATCGAAGGGGCCAGGCTGGCCACTGCCGACGAACTGTTCACCAAAGGACAAGGGGCCACGGTGATCAGCCTCTAATATCAGGCTTGAGCAGTCAGACTCTGCCGGCTCAAGCAGGATGCTGACCGAAACCTAGAGAAAACACCTCTGTTGTTTCAGTTAAATAGGGCAGAGCCGCGCTGTTTTGAATTTTGTTCATTCGTGCTTGTTTCGTGCTTCGTGTTTCGAATTTCGTATTTTTCAGCATCGCTTCCGATCCCGGTAGCGAACATGCTCTGGGCATTGCAAGGTCACTGCCTTTAAGCCTGCGTGTACTAAGCTGGGTCATGAGCCTTTCAGCCTGATGACCGTTATCTCAGGCGGGGACAGAATCCGGGCCTGCGGCCCCCAGGTTCCGGTTCCGCGGCTGACGTAGATTCTGGAACCCTTGTCCAGCGTGTGCAGGCCGGAGGTATAGGGGTAGACCAAGCGCAGTATGACCCCGAAAGGAAAGATCTGGCCCTTGTGGGTGTGCCCCGAGAGCTGCAGGTCGAAGCGGCCCAGGCTCTCCCGGCAGATATCAGGAGCATGTCTGAGTAGGATGGTGTACCTGGATGGGTCGGCTTCCTGGAGCAGTGGCAGATCCCGGGAACACTGCCTCTGCCTGCCGTACTCCCGGCCGGCCAGTTTCAGGGCCTTGCCGAGCAGCAGGGTCTGATCGCTCAGGACCACGAATCCGCATTTTTCAAAAAAGCGCAGGGAAGCTTCCCGACCGATATACATCTCGTGATTCCCGGTGACCGCATACTTGCCAAGTGGAGGGGAGACCTCCCGCAAAGCCGCCTCCACGCCATGCAGGTCCGAAACCCTGCCGTCCACCAGGTCGCCTGTGCACAGGATCAGGTCCGGTCCGAACTCATCGAAAACCCGGGCCATGGCCCTGACCCGCTTCTCCCCGGACAGCAGTCCCAGATGGACATCGCTGATGAGAAGGATGCGCAGGGAGTCGACGCCTTCAGGCAGTTTCTGGGTCCTTAGTTCCACCTCTTCGACCCTTATCCGCAGGCTCTCATAGGCGCCGTAGACCATCAGGGCCGCGGCCAGGAGCGGGACTGAAACAGCCAGGTACCGTGACAGGCCGGGATATATTCCTCTGCCGGCAATCAGGGGCCACAGGGCCTGAATGGCAAAGCTCAGCAGGCTGATCCAGAAAGCCAGGAAGACGAAACCCATCCAGGTGAAGCCGATCCAGGCGCTCAGCCTGGCCCAGAAATGGTGTCCCTGCTCATCCAGGATATGGGTCAGGATGGGAAGCAGAACCATGAGGCTCAGCAGGAGCAAAAGGCCGAATCGAATAAAGGGTACCTGCGGCAGGAGTTCCCTGATGCGCAGGTAGAAGACCCCTTGCAGCCCCCCGTAGATGACCAGATACAGCAGCAGGAAGAGAAACACGCCGGGACTCCCTTGCAGACGGGAAAAAGGTTTTGTTTAGGGTTGACAACGCCGATATTTACCGCTGAAGGCGGATACCGGCTGTATGCTGTTTGCCGCGGCCGTCAGTCTCTGCCTCTCTCCGAGCGCCCGTCCATCTCCGGCAGGGTGATTCCCAGTTTGTGTATCTTCCTGAAGAGGGTGCTCTTGTGGAGGCCGAGATCTTTGGCGGTAGCCAGGCGATTGTAATTGTTGCGCTTCAAGGCGTCCTGAATGGCCCTGGCCTCGGCGGCCTTCAGGATATCCTCCAGGGTTCCCCTGCCCTCGGACAGGGGGGCTTCACCCAAGCCGGGCGGTAGGTGCTCTTTGCGGAGGATGGTGTTTTGGCAGAGGACAAAGGCATGCTCGATGATATTCTCCAACTCCCGGATATTTCCCGGGAAATCGTAGGCCATGAGCCTGGCCAGGGCCTCACGGTCGACCCCGGCTATGGCCCGGTTGCGCTTGCTGTTCAACTTGGCGATAAAGCGTTCCACCAGCAGGGGGAGGTCCTCCTTTCTCTCCCTGAGCGGGGGCAGGGTGAGCTGAACCACGTTGATCCGGTAGTAGAGGTCGCGCCGGAACTGTCCCTCTTGAATAAGGCTGGTGAGGTCCTTGTTGGTTGCGGCTATGATCCTGGCCTCGGCCTTTTCGGTCTTGACCGCTCCCAGGGGCTTGTACTCCCCTTGTTCAAGGACGCGCAGCAGGCGGACCTGAAAGGCCGGGCTGACGTCGCCTACCTCGTCCAAAAGGATGGTCCCGCCACGGGCCGAGGCAAAGAGACCTGGCTTGTCCCTGGTCGCGTTGGTAAAGGCCCCGGCCTTGTAGCCGAAGAGTTCGGATTCCAGAAGGGTGTCGGGCAGGGCGCCGCAATTCAGGGCCACGAAGGGCTTGTTCTTGCAGGGGCTCAAGTCGTGGATCGCCCTGGAGAGGACTTCCTTGCCGGTGCCTGTTTCTCCCTGAATGAGGACGGTGCTGAAGCTGTCGGCCACCTGGGGCAGGATTCGAAAGAGCTTCTGCATTAAGGGGCTGCGGCTGACCATGTCCCCGATCTGAAAGCGGGAGTCGAGTTCCTTGCGCAGCTGTTCAACCAGGCTCAAATCCCGAAAGACTTCCACTCCGCCCAGGAGGTTTCCCTTTTTGTCCTTCAACAGTGAAGTCGAGGCGATGATCGGGATCTTCTTCTTGGCGCTGCTGACGATGGAGGTGGAGGTGCTCACACAGGGCTTGCCCATCTCCATGGTCCGTCTCAGGGCGCAATCCCCTTCGCACATGTTGGAACGAAAGACTTCCCAGCAGAACTTGCCCACGGCCTCTTCACGGCTGACCCCGGTGATGATCTCGGCGGCCCGGTTAAAGGTCATGATCCGCCAGTGCGGATCCACCGTGAACACCCCGTCGGAGATGCTTTCCAGGATGATTTCCGTTGTCTTGGGTTCAGCGTCTCGTTTTATTTGGGAGTTCATGGTTCAGGTGTCAGATTTGCCTCTGGCAAATCTGACATATAACTATTTCTTTTTATAAGAATACACAGCAACACTATGAAATTATAGATATAGAATCCACGACTGCCAGTTTGATCAAAGAAGAAACTCCAATTTTGGGCATTGGCACTCTCTTTGCGAACCGGGCAACAGGGTTCTCTTGCGCGTCCTCGCTTAGAAAACCGAGAGCCGGAAGCGTTTAAGCGAAAAGGGAGCCCTGTGACCGGTTCGCATTCTGTGATGAAGTTTCATACGGGTTTTATCCGGTTTGCCCCGGCAGACCTTGAGTTCGCCAGGGCAAACCGGATATTAAAACATGAGCTGACCGGCCTTGATTAGGAAATACTCGCCCAGTGCGATCATGGCCAGGCCCAGTCCTTTCTTGACCCAGTTCATCCAGTTGCCGGGTTTGGGCAAAGACAAGAGCAGGCCGGAGAAGGTCCCGGCCAGAATGAGGATGAGGCCGAGCCCCAGAGAAAAGACAAACAGGAAGAGCCCGCCGGTGACCACGTTCTGCTGGGTGGCCACATAGGTCAAAAGCACTCCCAGAACCGGGGCCGTGCAGGGCGAGGCCACCAGGCCCGAGGCTGCCCCCAGGACAAGGGCCCCGGCCAAACCCTTTTTCCGGCCGGCCTGTCCGCTGCCCATGGAAAACATGGGCAGGGGAATGACTTCCAGGATGTTCAGGCCGAAGAGGATGATGATGTTGGCTACAACCAGGAGGGCCAGGGGACTGGTGCTGATCTGTCCGAAGAAGCTGCCGGTCAGGGCCGCGATGATGCCCAGTCCGGAATAGACCAGGGCCATGCCCAGGACATAGAAAAATGAAAGGCCGAAGGCCTTGAACCTGGTCGTGCCTCCGACGCTCCGCGAGCCGACATAGGAGGTCACCACCGGCAACAGAGGATAAATGCAGGGGGAAAGGCTGGCCAGGATCCCGCCCAGGAAACAGATCCCCAGGGATAACGAGATTGATGAACCGAGTGCGTTCTGGAGACTCCCGCTGAGTTCGAGCATGTCTTCTCCTTGCAAATAATTTTTAAACCTGAGCAGTCACACTTTAGCTTTCCTGTCTCTTTTAGACAATAGAAAAAAAATTATATAAAAATAAGTGTTTACATGCATGGTAGTGGATTTAGATTGCCGGGATTGGACTTTCATGCTACCTTCGACTTACCAGAACACCTCAAAAACACAACACATGACAGCAGAAATGAATGGCACAGCGGTGACCAGAGAGGAGCAAACCCTGGTCGTGACGCAAACGGAGCGCACAGCCTGCCAGGAGACCGTCCTGGTCGAACAGCCGGTGGAGGTGGCCCTGAACGAGGTCCTCATCGGGACGACCATGGTCATGCCCGCGGACCTCGAAGCCCTGGCGGTCGGCTTTTTGTTCGGGCAGGGCTACCTCAGCTCCCCGCAGGAGGTGGTCGAGGTCCTGACCTGCCCCCAGGGACGGATGACCGTCTACGCCAGGGTGGAGGATCCGCCCCGGGACCGGAGCCGGGAGATGATCGTCACCTCAGGCTGCGGCGGTTCGGGCAGGATCCCCAGGGGGATGCTCCAGGAAGAGGAGGTTTCCCTTAACGAATGCTCCCTGGATTTTTCGGATATCCGCGGCCTGATCAAGGGGACCCTGCAGGCCTCCGACCTCTCGGTGCGGACCCATTGCGTACATGCCTGCAGTTTCTGGTCCGAGGGGGAGCTCAAGGTCTGCTGCGAGGATGTGGGCCGGCACAATGCCGTGGACAAGGTCATCGGCACCCTCCTGCTCCAGGACATCCCGCCCGGAGGCGCGGTCTACACCACCGGACGGCTGACCTCGGACATCGTGCTCAAATGCGCCAGAATCGGGGTACCGATCCTCATCTCCCGGACCGCGCCTTCGAGCCTCGGGCTGGACATCGCCAGGCAGGCCGGGATCACCCTGGCTGCTTACGCCAGACCAAACCGTTTGAATTGCTTTAATCGACCCGAACGAATCAGACAAGGAGACAGGCGATGAAAATTTTTCTGGACAGCGCCGAACTGGAGGAAGTTGAACTGGCCGCTTCCTACGGGATACTCGACGGCGTGACCACCAACCCGTCTTTGATCAAAAAGGCGGTCTCCAGCCGGCAGCAGAGAGGGGAGGACGTAGACCTGCAGGCCTATCTTCACAAGCTCCTGGAGACGGCCGCCGATGTCCCCGTGAGTCTGGAGGTCATCGGGACCCGGAGAGAGGAGATCGAAAAGGAGGGCATCTTCCTCTTCGGCCAATTCAACCCCATCGCCGACAACGTGACCATCAAGGTCCCGGTCAACCCTGCGTTGAGCGAGGATGGAGACAATCACTACGCAGGGGTGGAGGCAATCAAGGCCCTGGCCGACCGGGGAATTCCGGTCAACTGCACCCTGGTCTTCACCCCGGAGCAGGCCCTGCTGGGGGCCAAGGCCGGGGCCTCTATCGTCAGCCCCTTTGCCGGCCGCCTGGATGATTATCTCCGGGAGCAGAACAAGCAGATTTTTGACAAAAAAGACTATTTTCCGGCGGATGGGCTGAAGCAGGGGGATGTCCTGGACGATAACGGCCTGGTATCCGGGATAGACCTGGTGGGGCAGTGTGTCGATATCCTGGCCGAATTCGGACTGGCCGCAGAAGTCCTGGCCGCCTCCCTGCGCAATACCCGCCAGGTCAGGGAAGCGGCCCTGGCAGGGGCTCAGATCGCCACTCTGCCTTTTGAGGTCATTTCCAGGCTCCTGGTCCACCCCAAGACCATCGAGGGCATGCAGGGCTTCACCCGGGACGTGGTTCCGGAGTACGCCAGGCTGTTTGAGGAGAAGAAAGAGAAGGGTTCGAGGATTCAAGGGTTCGAGTGAAGAAGAAAGAGAAGGGTTCGAGGATTCAAGGGTTCAAGGGGCCAAGTGGCGGAAGTGGAGAGAGGGGAGAAGAGAGGGTTCAAGGGTTCGAGGGTTCAAGGGGCCAAGTGGCGGAAGTGGAGAGAGGGGAGAAGAGGAGGGTTCAAGGGTTCAAGGGTTCAAGGGGCCAAGTGGCGGAAGTGGAGAGAGGGGAGAAGAGAGGGTTCAAGGGTTCGAGGGTTCAAGGGGCCAAGTGGCGGAAGTGGAGAGAGGGGAGAAGAGGAGGGTT
>JAIPDR010000232.1 GCA_021737615.1 Desulfohalobiaceae bacterium
TGATCATCATGACTGCGGAATGGTAGTCTTCCTTGAGCTGGAGCATGAGGTCCAGGATCTGGGCCTGGACCGTAACATCCAGAGCGGTTGTCGGTTCATCGGCAATGAGGATTTCCGGATTGCAGGCCAGGGCCATGGCAATCATGGCCCGCTGGCGCATGCCCCCGGACAGTTGATGCGGATACTCGTTAACCCGCTTTTCCGGGGCCGGCACCTGGACCTTTTCCAGCATGGCGATGGCCTGCTCCCGGCCCTGTCTTGAAGAAGCGCCTTCATGCAGAATGAACATTTCAGAGATCTGGTCCCCGATGGTGAAGACCGGGTTCAGGGAGGTCATGGGTTCCTGAAAGATCATGGAGATCCGTTTGCCACGGATGGAACGCATGGCCTCCAGGCTCAGATCCAGGAGGTTGATGGAGTCGAAGGTCATCCGGCCATGGACGATTTTCCCGGGAGGGTCCGGGATGAGACGCATCACGGACTGGGCGGTCACGCTTTTCCCGCAGCCCGATTCACCGACCAGGCCGATCACTTCCCCTTTGTCCAGGGTAAAGGAGACGTCGTCCACCGCCTTGGCCACCCCGTCAAAGGTGTAGAAGTAGGTCTTGAGTTCGTCAATGCTAAGGAGCGGCTGGGAATGATTCATGTCCTTGGTACTGCCGGTTGACTACCATAAGACCTGAGAAGGTAATGAAAAAACCGCAGTTGTAATCTGCAACATCTTGAAGGGACAGAATAGCGGTCTTTGCGAAAAAAGCAACCCCAAAACAAAGACTTCGTCACCGCAAGCAGGCGGCAGCGGCCCGGGCGCCACGCAGCCCCGCCACGCAACCCTTGTGAAACTTCAAATGCTTTACCTCAGGGTCGGAATCGGTATCGGAATCGGTTTCGAGCAGTGAGTTGCAATAAGCACAGAGAATCGATTACGATCCCGACCCAGACCCCGATCCAGTTTAATCGCTTGCTCAATCAGTTTCCGACTCGATCAAGCCGGCGGTCCCCACGGCCAGAGGCAAAGTCCGTAACCACCTGCAGCTGGCCCGTTCACCTCTCTCTATGTTCGGCACACGATTCCTTGGGCACTCATATAGGAGCGGATCCTTCTGACATGATCCTTGTCGTCACTGTTCAAGTATTCAAATATTTCTTCGACCTTTGACTTTCCCTTCTTATCAACGAATTTTTGAAAATGTACCTCACCGGCAGATTGCTCGATTTCGAGGGCAATGTTGAAGGCATCCTCTCTGGAAGGAGCACGGTCTCCAAATTTCTGGATGAGACCACGCAGCTTGGTGTTGGATTCTTGGAGTTTTGGCAACGAAGAGGAGAACATTTCATCAGAATTGTTTTGAAACAACCGCTTCCTGCGGTCGCTTGATTATTGGGACGAAGGCAGGGACGGCAGAGGATGATTTTCTTTCCGCCCGGGCGATGCTCCCCGGGCGGAAGGCCCAGCCGCTGTCGCGGCAAGAGCCGGGTTGCTTTCGCGCCAGCGATGGCGCTTTTTGCCCGGGAATGTCGCTGGGCAAAAAAGAAAAACTCATCCGCCTTTACATCCATCCCCATAATCTGCCTTTTTATCAAGTGAGGCTTGGCGAACGGTTGTTACAAACCTTCAGTTTCTTCAATGATCAAACTGGGCGTCTGCGGCCAGAGGCAGGGCTCGTATGAAACTCCATCACAGAATGCGAACCGGTCACAGGGCTCTCTTGCGCTTAAACGCTTCCGGCTCTCGGTTTTCTAAGGCTCGCTCCTGGGGGATCCCTGCCCCCTCCGGACTCTTAGACTCTGCTATAAGCTTCGATGCTGCCTGAACGAGAATCTTCAGCAGTCTTATGGTTTAAAGCCGTAGGCGCGGTCCGGTTTCCCCCATTTCGCGAGCCTAAGAAAACCTGAGAACCTCTAAACGAGGTCGCGCAAGAAAACCCTGTTGCCCGATTCGCAAAGAGGTGCCAATGCTCAAAACTGGAGTTTCTTCTTTGATCAAACTGGCAGCAATCGAAATCAACATCATGAGTTAAAAGTGTGGCAGTTATTCTCATAAATATTCAATAGTTATATGTCAGGCCTGCCAGAGGCAGGGCTGTCCACTGTCTTCTGCGCTCTAGTCTCCCCACTCCCGCCACCCTTGAAGCAGGGGAAAGTAAAGCCCCAGCCTTAGGGGACGGTCTTCCCTGATACGCATGATCCGGGCGTAGGCTTCCATCTGCTCCCGGTAGCGGGCCTGCTCGCGGTCCAGGAACTCTCCGGGGTCGGAACCGGCGTGAGTGCTGGTCTTGTAGTCGATGATCCAGCGCACCCCGCTTTCATCGACAAAAGTCCGGTCCATGACCACGCTCTGCTTTTTGCCCTTTATCAGGGCCGTCAGGGCATACTCCGACCGGGCCTCACATTGATTTGCCAGGATCCAGCGTCCCCTGGGATCGGCCAGGGTCTTCTCCAGGGCCTCCAGGACCATTTCGGCTCCCTGCTTTGCTTCCTCCGGGCTGACCCCCAGGCTGAGCAGCTGTCTGCGAAAGACCCCTTTTCGTTGGCGAAGCTGCTGTGCATCCGGGTCCGGCTGCTCCTCCCCTGCCAAGCGCAGGAGCCAGCGATGGACCAGGGTCCCGACCCGGGGCAAGAGCCGGCCGACCCAGACATACTCCACGGGTGCGATTTCAGCCTCTGGTTCGAGGCCATCGCCATTATCCCCCGGCAGTTCGATCCCTTTCGGCGGAGGAGGCAGGCTCCAGTCCAGGGACAGCCGGCAGAGCGAATGGATCCCGCCTTCTTTTCGAGGCTCTTCCCCGGGTTGCCCGGCTGTTTCCCCCGGTTCTGCAAAGGCCCTGCAAAATATCTCTTCCACGGCGGGCCACAGGCAGGACAGCGGCGAATTTCCGGCCGGTTCCCGCAAACTCTTCGTCTTCTCATCCACTGTCACGTGCCCCAGGAGGTGGAGCTCCTTGACCGCCCTGGTGGCGGCCACATACAGGACCCGGCCTTCTTCGTGGTCTGATTTCTGCTTCTTGAGCCCCTTCAGGTATCGATACCCCTGACCCTGATCCGCGCCGGTCTCGGCCATGGGGGCCAGGAGCAGATCGGTACTCCCTCTGCCATTCGGCCGTTCCAGCCAGAGCAGGAGCTGGTGCGGGTCAGCCGGCCAGGTCCTGCCCAGGCCGGGCAGGATCACGGTGTCGAACTCCAGTCCTTTGGCCTTGTGGATGGTCATGACCTGCAGACCGGCGTCACGGTCTGCTTCGGGCTGGGCAAAGAGTTCCTTCAGGGACTGATCCAGGTCCGAGGGCTCGAAAGGATCCAGCCCGGAAAACCGCCTGGAGAGCAGATCGAAAAAGAGCCGGGCATCCTCCAGGTCCTGTTTTCCGCTAACCGCGGCCGCCCCCCCCAGCTCCAGCCAGACCGCTTCCACCTGATCCCGCAGGCTGCCGCGCATTCTGTTTGCCCACCCCTTGTGCAAAACCTCCCTGACCCTGTAGACCCGTTGGCGTCCCTCCGGGCTGAGGCGGGCCACCCGTTTCTGGTCAAACAGGCTGTGCAGGACCGGCTTTTCGAAATCATGGCCGGCCAGGGCCTGAAGATCGGCAAGGTCCAGTCCGGACCAGCCGGCCCGAAGCACGGCCAGCCAGGCCAGACGGTGCCCCGGGAAAATCAGGGCCTTGGTCAGGGCCAGTAGATCCTGGACCACGGGACGTTCGGCCAGGGTCTCGATCTCCACGGCCTGAAAAGATACCCCATGTTCCCTGAGAGTGGGCAGTATCTTGCGGAGATGGCTCCTGCTCCGGACCAGAACTCCGATGGTCCCGCTCCGGTCCCTGGCCCTGATCTGTTCGATCAGATCGAGAACCGATCTGGCCTCAGCATCCGGATCGTGATTGAAAAAGGGATGGATCCGGACCCGGTTTCCCGGATCTTCGGGCTGCCAGGGCTCGGACCGGGCAAAAGGCACTTTGCCGCGGGTGATGGATTCTTCCCCGGGCAGGACCCTGGCAAAGGTTTCATTGACCCAGTCCACGATCTGCTTTTGAGAACGGAAATTGACCCGGAGCTGCAGGGGGGTCAGGCGAAGTTCCCCCAGTCCGTAGCGCCTGGACTGGAGGAAAAGCCCCACTTCCGCCTCCCGGAACAGGTAGATGGACTGCATGGGGTCACCCACTGCGAAGAAGGTCCGGCCGTCGCCATCCTGCCAGCCCGCAGTCAGCTGCAGCAGGAGGGCATACTGGCTCTGGTTCGTGTCCTGAAACTCATCCATGAGGATGTGAGCGATCCTGGAATCCCAGGCCAGACCCAAATCCGTGGGATCGTCCAAAGCCCCCAGGGCCTGGCCGGCCCGCAGGGAGACCTCGGCAAAGTCCACTTCGCTCCTTGTCTGAAAGACCAGGTGGAGATGAGCCACGGCCAGAGGCAGAATCTCGAACAGGGACTGGAGGATCGCCCACTGCTCGTCACTGTAGGCCGGCGGGGGCAGAGTCCGCAGCTCATGCAGGGCCTGCCGCAGTCCCGGCCTGGAAGAGAGTTCAGCCAGGACCGTTTGAAACTCTTCCTTCTTTTGGGCGAAGTGCTCCTTTTTTGCTTTGTCCTTCGTAGACCCGGGAGCCGGGAAACCGATATTCTTATTGGCCTGTTTCCGCCAGGTCCCCTGGGCGGTCAAAAAGAGCCCGGCCAGCCCGAGCCAGATCTGAAGATCCGCGGGATCGCTGCCCGGCATCCGGGAAAGCCCGGACAATCCCTTGATTGGAGAGTCCGACTCGGACGGCTCGATGCGGGAAGCGGCAAAGCGGGCCACTTCCAGGACGGGTTCCCCTTCAATCCCCGCAAAAGCGGCCCTGACGCGATCGAGTCCCTCCTTAACCACGTTTAAAAAGCCCTGTTCCAAAACCTGCCGCTGCAGCCTGGCATCGTTTCTGTCGGCCAAGTGTCTGAGCCACTGCTCTCTTCTGGCCAGCATCCCGGATACGAGGTCGACCACCCGCTCCAGGTTGTTGTCCAGATAGCCGACCAGGGCGGCCACCGCTTCCGACCAGCCCTCTTCGGTCTCCAGTTCGGCCGCAGTCTGTCTGGCCGCCTCCCTGTAGAGGGTTTCGGGATTTTGAGTGATGACCGGATCGAATCCCAGCTTGGACAAAAGTGGCATCTGTCCGACCAGGGAAGCGCACAGGGAATCGATGGTCCGGATCTTCAACCTGGACGGATTCTGTTCCAGGCACCAATCCATGCGGCAATCATGCTCCAGGGCCCGGGCCGCCAGCTCCCTGATCTTTTCGGTATAGGCATCATCCGGCCCAGGCCCCTGTTTTGCGAGGCGCAGGGCCCCGAGAATGCGGCTGCGCATCTCAGCGGCGGCCTTACGGGTAAAGGTGATGGCCAGGATCTCCTCCGGAGCCTGAACCAGGGACAGGAGCCTCAGATAGCGCTGCACCAGCAGCCCGGTCTTGCCGGATCCGGCCGGGGCCTGGACGATGAAGGACCGGCTTGGGTCGAGAGCCTGGTCGCGCTCTGAGGAGTCGGAAGGTGTATAATTGTTAATTGTCAATTGCTAATTGTTAATGGTTAAAGAACTCAGGTACTTATTCATATGCCTTTCCTAAACGACATATTAATTATTAATTGTCAATTGTTAATTGCTAATTATTAATGAAGAAAGTAAATTGCTAGTAATTATTTTTTCTTTTACCGACTACGGTTCTTATGCTTGTGCTGATAATTTTGCATAGTTCATTGCATTCACCATAAACATTATGGACTCGTTTCTTAGACAACAGTTTACTTCTAACGATAATTTTTAACCACACGCTGGTTTCATTCAATTCTTTCAAAGATATTTTCAGCTTATGAACAAAGTCATTATTGCTCTCTGCAGAACGTGCCTCGGCATAATTTGGAGCCGGCGACGTGCCACTACGCATCAGCTGTCCAGCGATATGTCTTCCAACAACATTTTTCGGCAATTCGGAACAAACTTGAATAATTTCGACTGCAAAATCTACAAGCCGCTCCTGAATGTCATCGCCTTTTTTCATCTCATATACTATGTAATATTCTTTTAATTAACAATTAACCATTAACAATTATGCTTCGGCTTCCCTCTCATAAATCCGGCACAGGGGCTGGAGGGCGCAGTTGCGGCAGCTCTTCTGCCTGGACAGGGGCATCACCCCGGCCCATCCCTGTTTAAACTCTCCGGCCAGATCTTCCAACTGCTG
>JAIPDR010000233.1 GCA_021737615.1 Desulfohalobiaceae bacterium
TATCCGGTGGTGGTCAAGGCCCAGATCCATGCCGGGGGGCGGGGCAAGGGCGGAGGGGTCAAGCTGGCCCAGTCCGGGGAGGAGGCGTCTTCTCTGGCCAGGGAGCTGATCGGCAAGCGGTTGATCACCCCCCAGACCGGGACCGAGGGCCGGGAGGTCAAGAGGGTCCTGGTCGAACAGGGGCTCGACATCCGCAAGGAGCTCTATCTGAGCCTGATCCCGGACCGGAACTCGGCCTCCATAGTAATCATGGCCAGTCAGGCCGGGGGTGTGGATATCGAGGAGGTTGCGGAAAACACCCCGGAGAAGATCATCAAGGTCCGCGTCGATCCCTTGCTCGGGATACAGCCCTTTCATTGCCGCCGGGCCGCCTTTGGCCTGGATCTGCCGGCCGCGGTCAGAAAGGAGTTCATGGGTCTGGTCTCCAATCTGTATCGACTCTTTGTCCACTATGACTGTTCCCTGCTCGAGATCAACCCCCTGGTGATCACAACGGAAAACCGGGTCCTGGCCCTGGACGCCAAGATGAACTTCGACGGCAACGGGCTCTACCGGCACAAAGAGCTCCTTGAGTACCGGGATCTGGACGAAGAGGATCCACTCGAGGTCGAGGCCTCGAAATACGGCCTGAACTATATCAAGATGGACGGCAACGTCGGCAACATGGTCAACGGGGCCGGGCTGGCTATGGCCACCATGGACATCATCAAGCGGGCCGGGGCAGAGCCGGCCAATTTCCTGGATGTGGGCGGCGGGGCCAGCGCGGAGATGGTCGAGAACGGATTCAGGATCATCCTGGGCGATGAAGCGGTCAAGGGCATCCTGATCAATATCTTCGGCGGGATCCTGCGCTGCGACGTCCTGGCCAAGGGAGTGGTCCAGGCCGCGTCCAAGGTGGGCTTGAACGTACCGGTCGTGGTGCGCATGGAAGGGACCAACGTCGAAGAAGGGCGAAAGATCCTGGCGGAATCGGGCCTGGGGCTGCGAACAGCCAGGGACTTGAAAGACGCCGCGGCTCAGGTGGCCGAGATCGTGGGCTGATATCCGGTTTGCGGCCTGCACATTCGGCCTGAAGGCGCAAGCCGGAGATTCGATTTGTTGCATGACATGAGGCAAGCGAATAATCTTTTTTTTGCCATTCTGAATGAGTCTGCGAATATAGAACCCCTATTCTTGTATGAGATTTGCCGGGCTCTTGAGAACTTACCGAGTATAGCAACGATGGTACGAGGTCCAAAATATGAGTATATACGTGAACAAGGATTCCAGGGTCGTGGTCCAGGGCATTACCGGCCGCGAGGGCCGGTTCCACACCAGGCAGTGTGTGGCCTACGGGACGAAGGTCGTGGCCGGGACCACGCCGGGCAAGGGCGGGCAGGACATGGACGGGATCCCTGTCTTTGACACGGTCCAGGCTGCCGTGGACCAAACCGGGGCCAACTGCAGCCTGATCTTCGTGCCGCCGCCCTTTGCCGCGGATGCGGTCCTGGAAGCGGCCGAGGCCGGGATCGAGGTGGTGGTGGCCATCACCGAGGGCATTCCGGTTTTGGATATGTTAAAGGTCAAGAACTTTCTCGACCAGAAGAAGACCAGGCTGATCGGACCCAATTGCCCGGGGATCATCAGCCCGGGCGAGGCCAAGGTGGGGATCATGCCCGGGGTCATCCACAAGCCGGGCGGACCGATGGGGGTCGTCTCCCGTTCCGGGACCCTGACCTATGAAGTGGTCCACCAGCTGAGCGGGCAGGGCCTGGGCCAGACCACCTGCATCGGAATCGGGGGAGACCCGGTGCTGGGAACCAGCTTCATCGATTGCCTGGCTGCCTTTGAACAGGATCCGGGAACCGAGGGCATGGTCATGGTCGGGGAGATCGGCGGTGACGCCGAAGAAAGGGCGGCCGCTTTTGTCAAGGATCATGTCAGCAAACCGGTCATCGGCTTCATCGCCGGGCTGACCGCACCGCCGGGCCGCCGCATGGGCCATGCCGGGGCCATAGTCAGCGGCAAGAGCGGGACGGCTCAGGGGAAGATCGAGGCCATGCAGGAGGGGAGCATCCGGGTCTGCCGGGACCTGGGCGAACTCGGTCGGTTTTGCGCCGAGGTCATGCAGCGGTAGGACTTTCGATCAGGAAAGAGGGGCAGGAATCTCAGGCTTTGCATATACCTTTATACCAGCAGTAGGCCTTGGATTCCATTTTTAACGGACATATCCTTTGCAAATGCTCGGTAGAGGGCGCATTAAAAGGCCCAGGGTATGCCAACTGCCGGTAAAGGAGGGGCTTTACGACCGATCCGGAGAAACCTTTCACCGAAAAGGGGGACTTCATGTCAAATCCGTATGAGGCCGCGTACCGGAGATCGATCCAGGATCCGGAAGGGTTCTGGGGGGAAATGGCTGAGGATTGTCACTGGTTCAAGAAATGGGACAAAGTGCTTGATGACTCCAACAAACCTTTCTACCGCTGGTTTCGGGGCGGGGAGATCAACACCTGCTACAACGGGCTCGATTTTCAGATCGATCAGGGCCGGGGGGAGCAGCCGGCCCTGATCTACGACAGCCCGGTGACCGAGACGATCAAGACCTTCACCTACACCCGGCTTCGAGACCAGGCCGCCCTGTTTGCCGGGGTCCTGGCCGACCAGGGTGTCCAGAAGGGGGACCGGGTCATCATCTACATGCCCATGATCCCGGAGGCGGTCGTGGCCATGTACGCCTGCGCCAGGCTGGGGGCGGTTCATTCCGTGGTCTTCGGCGGTTTCGCCGCCAATGAGCTGGCCACCAGGATCGAGGACGCCAAGCCCAAGGTCATGGTCTCGGCTTCCTGCGGCATAGAGGTCAACAGGGTGGTTCAGTACAAGCCTCTTCTGGATCAGGCCATAGGGCTGGCCGCAAGCAAACCTGAGAAGTGCATCATCTACCAGCGGCCGGTCGAAAAGTGCGAGCTTCTCCCGGAAAGGGACCTGGACTGGGAGGAGTGCATGGCTAAAGCCCGGCCCCGGGACTGCGTGCCGGTTCAAGCCACCGATCCCCTGTACATCCTGTATACCTCCGGGACCACCGGACAGCCCAAGGGCGTGGTCAGGGACAACGGGGGGCACGTGGTCGCCCTGAAGTGGACCATGAAGGCCGTCTACGACGTGGATCCCGGGGACGTCTACTGGGCCGCCTCGGACATCGGCTGGGTGGTCGGGCACTCCTACATCGTCTATGCCCCGCTGTTCAAGGGCTGCACCAGCATCATGTTCGAGGGCAAGCCGGTGGGCACCCCCGACGCCGGGGTCTTCTGGAGGGTCATCTCCCAGCACAAGGTCAGGACCATGTTCACCGCCCCCACCGCCTTCAGGGCCATCAAGCAGCGCGACCCCCGGGCCGAACTCCTCCAGAACCACGACATCTCAGATTTCAAGTACCTCTTCCTGGCCGGGGAGCGGCTGGACCCGGACACCCTGCACTGGGCCGAGAAGCATCTTCAGGTCCCGGTCATCGATCACTGGTGGCAGACCGAGACGGCCTGGGCCATCGCCGCCAACTGCCTCGGCCTGCATCAGTTCCCGGTCAAGCCGGGTTCGCCGACCAAGCCGGCTCCGGGCTGGAACCTGCAGGTCCTGGATCAGAACAACACCCCCCTGCCGCCGGGTGAGATCGGGACCCTGGCCGTCAAACTGCCGCTGCCTCCCGGGGCCCTGCCCACCCTGTGGAACAACGACCAGGGATACATAGACAAGTATCTGGCCGAATTCCCGGGTTCCTATACCACGGCCGACGCCGGGTTTCTCGATGAGGAGGGCTATGTCTGGGTCATGTCCCGGACCGACGACATCATCAACGTGGCCGGACACAGGCTGTCCACCGGGGCCATGGAAGAGATTCTGGCCGAGCATCCGGATGTGGCGGAATGCGCCGTGGTCGGGGTCGAAGATCCGCTCAAGGGGCAGGCGCCCATCGGCTTCCTGGTCCTTAGCGCCGGCGTGGACCGTCCGGAAGAAGAGATCGAACAGGAATGCGTGCAGCTCATCCGGGAGAAGATCGGCCCGGTGGCCGCCTTCAAGCAGGCCACCGTGGTCAAGAGGCTGCCCAAGACCCGCTCGGGCAAGGTCCTGCGGGGCACCATCCAGAAGATCGCCGACAACAAGGACTACCGGGCCCCGGCCACCATCGACGATCCGGAAATACTGCGGGAAATGGAGGAAAGTCTGGAGAGGATCGGCTACGCCAAGGCTAAAAAATGAAATAGAGAAACCAAATCGCAGCCGCCGGACATGGACATTTTTGTAAGCTAAAAAAGAGTTAAGAAGTGTCTACTGTTAGTTGGTCAGGTTGCTGCTAATTGGTATTGGTATGAGGGGACTCGTATGTCGGATTATGTGCAGAGGCTGGAGAAGACCAGGGCCGATATCTACAAGGATGCCGGACCCGCGGAGTTCGGGCGGCGGGAAGCGGATTTTTCCGGCCGGGGCCGGGTCCTGGAAAACCAGTACCAAAAGCAGCGGCAGGTGGTCTGCGTCCAGGCCTGCCGCACCCCGTACGGCCGCTTCGGCGGTAGGTTGAAGCAGTACGACGCACCCCAGCTCGGGGCCCTGGCCATCAAGGAGGTCATGCGCCGGGTCGAGGGCAAGGTCGGGCCGCAGGAGGTGGATTACGTGATCATGGGTCAGGTGGTCCCGGCCGGCTGCGGTCAGATCCCCGGGCGGCAGGCCTCGATCCTGGCCGGTCTGCCGGAGAGTGTCCCCTCGATCACCGTGAACAAGGTCTGCTCTTCCGGGATCAAGACGGTCGATCTGGCCGCCCAGATGATCCAGCTCGGCCGGGCCGAGATCGTCATCGCCGGGGGCCAGGAGTCCATGTCCAACTGCCCCTATGCCCTGCCGGAAATGCGGGAGGGCAGGAAAATGGGCCTGCCCACGGCCGAGATCCTGGATCTCATGGTCTATGACGGCCTCTGGGACCCGTTTTACAACCGGCACATGGCCCTGCACGGCTCCGAGACCAGCGACGAGTTCGGGTTCAGCAGGCAGGAAAACGACGCCTGGGCCCTTCATTCCCAGCAGCGGGCGGCCCAGGCCATGGACAGCGGCAAGCTGGAGGAGGAGATCTTCCCGGTGGAAGTCAAGGCTGGAAAGAAGCTGGAGGTCATGGTCCGGGATGAACAGCCCAGACCGGAGACCACGGCCGCGGGGCTGGCCAAGCTCCCGCCCGTGTTCGGGCACATAAGCTCGGTCAGCGGCCGACCCGGTTCCGTGACCGCGGGCAACGCCCCCGGGGTCAATGACGGCGGGGATGTCTGCCTGCTCATGAGCCGGCAGCAGGCCGGGGCCTCCGGGCTCAGGACCTTGTTCACCATCCTGGATTACGCCGAGGTCTCCCAGCCCACCAAGGATATCGCCACGGTGCCGGGCCTGGCCATCGACAAGGTCCTGAAGCAGAACAAGATGACCATCCAGGATGTGGATCTGGTGGAGATCAACGAAGCCTTTGCCGCGGTGGCCCTGATCAGCGGCCGCAGGATCCTGGGGATGAGCGACGAGGAGATGAAGAACAAGGTCAATGTCAACGGCAGCGCCATTGCCTATGGCCATCCCATCGGGGCCACCGGGGCCAGGATCCTGATGACCCTGGCCTACGAGCTCAAAAGGAGGGGCGGCGGCATCGGGGTCTGCGGCATCTGTTCCGGGCTGGCCCAGGGCGACGCCATGCTCATCAAGGTCTGATATCCGGTTTGTGCCTCCAGACCGCCGGTCTGGAGGCGCAAACCGGATAACAATAGAATTTTAGATTTTGGATTTTGGATTTTCGATTGTTAAGACAAAGAATAAGAGCTGGTTATCTGGCATAAATCCAAAAACTTTTTCTTAAAGGCTATATACATATTTCTTTATCAATAGATATAATGGAAATACATGATCCTGTTTGACAGCCTGAATTTTGTACATTATTTTGTACACAATTGCGTTATGAATTGGAGGAGCATATGCGAAGGCTGTTGATCGATCAAGATATTCGTCCGATGTCTGAATTCCGTTCCAATACGGCGTCTTTTCTCAAACAAGTTCATGAAACCAAGCGTCCTTTGATCATTACTCAGCATGGCAAAGGGGCGGCTGTTTTACTGGACGTGAAAGAATATGAGGCATTACTGGAAAAAATTGAACTCCTTGAAGATGTCCAAACTTCCCTGGCCCAACTGGAAAAT
>JAIPDR010000027.1 GCA_021737615.1 Desulfohalobiaceae bacterium
AAGACCTCGATCCATTCTTCCATGGATTCGGCCAAAAGCAGCCCCGGAAGCATCAAGAACAGGATAATGAACAGAATGCATGTTCTCTTCAGGGTTTTCAAAGACATGTGGACCTCCTTTGCTAAAAAAATTCTTCAACTCATCGGATGTCTCTCTTTACAGTCGGCAGAGACCCTGCTTCTCCAGGCTCGAGGCGCCCCTGCTTCAAAAAAAGCGCCTGTTCGAAAACCAAGTGGCCTGCCTCCCGTAAGTCTGCAAACCTGAAAATCTATCACCCCCTTTACGGCTGAAGTTCGTTGAATTGCATGAGAGCTAACCCCAGACACCTTCGATCACAAACCAGGCCATGGATATGGCCAGAGGTATCCAGAGGCTGGTTTGGCCCAAAAAGGCTATGTAGATCAGAAAAATGGCTATCATGGAAATGATCCCGATAAAGAAGCGGTCGCCCCTGGTGGTTTGAATGGGAAAAAACCCTTTGCGGATGGTCGTGGGGGCGATCATGTCCCAGACCGCCATCAGGGCAATGGCGGCCAGAAGCCCGCCAATGGCCAGGACACTTGGCAGGGTCCAGTACATCCAGGAGGTGTTCTGCACGATCCAGTCCCACATGGTTACACCCTCCCCAGGGCAAAGCCTTTGGCCATATAGTTGCGCACAAAATAGACCACGATCGCTCCGGGCACGATGGTCAGGACCCCTGCCGCGGCCAGCAAGCCCCAGCGGACCCCTTCGGCCCCGATGCCGACGGTCAGGGTGACCACCACCGGCTTGGCCTGGGTCACGGTCAGGGCCTTGGCCAGGATGAGTTCGATCCAGGAAAAGGTGAAGCAGAAAAAGGCGGCCACCCCTACCCCGGGAGCGACCAGGGGGAAAAAGATCTTCGTGAAGAAACGGGGAAAACTGTATCCGTCGATAAAGGCGGTTTCGTCGATTTCTCCGGGGATCCCGGACATGAAACCTTCCAGAATCCAGATGGCCAGGGGAATGTTGAACAGGCAGTGGGCCAGGGCTACGGCCAGATGCGTGTCATAGATGTGCATCGTGTAGTAGAGCTCGGTAAAGGGGACCATGAACACCGCGGCCGGGGCCATACGATTGGTCAGCAGCCAGAAGAAGAGATGATGATCGCCTCTGAACTTCCACCTGGAAAAGGCGTATGCGCCGGGAATGGCTGCAACCAGGCTGATGATCACATTCAGGCAGACATAGATGATGGAATTGAGGAAGCTGTTCCGCCACAAGGGGGACAGAAAGATCTCCGCATAGTTTTTGAAGGTCAGGTCCTTGGGGAAAAAGGTCAGTCCCTTCAGGATTTCGTTGTCGGTTTTGAGGGAAGTGTTGATCATCCAATAGATTGGGATGAAGAGGGCAATGAAGTAGATGATCAGGAAGATGGTTTTTTTCTTCATTTGTTCTCTCCCGTGCCGATATTGGTCAGCAATTGAAAGAATAGGTAGCTGAAGACGATGACGATGAACAGATAGATGATGGATGAGGCCCCTGCATAGCCCAGCTCGTAGGATTCAGCCTTCCTGGCCACATGCAGGCTGAGAAATGTGGTCGCGTCTCCCGGCCCGCCTCCGGTCAGAAGGAGGGGTTCGGCATAGATCTTGAAGGAATCCATGAACCTGAGCAGGACGCCGATGATCAGTACCGGCCGCAGCTTGGGCAGGGTCACGTAACGAAATGTTTTCCAGGCAGAGGCCCCGTCGATCTGAGCCGCCTGGTAGAAGGCATCGGGTATGGACTGCAGACCGGCATAGCACAGAAGCGCCACCAGCGGAGTCCAGTGCCAGACGTCCAGGAAAAAGATGGTCAAAATGGCATCGGTGGTCTGCAGGGAGACATTGTAGTCATAGTTGAACAGAGCGAAGAATTCGGGCACGACCCCGATAGAGGACTGGGTGAAGACCCTGGCGATGATGCCCACCACATTGAAGGGAATGAGCAGGGGGATTCCCAGCAGGACCAGGGACAGGGCGGTAGCCTTGCCTGTCTTGGGCATGGCCAGGGCTACGCCGATGCCCAGGGGGACTTCGACCACCAGGATCGTCAGGCTGAACACGATCTGCCTGCCCAGCGCCTTCAGGAAGGCGGGATCCCTGAGCACTTCGATGTAGTTCTCTAATCCGACGAAGGTGGGGGCCGATCCGGCAAAGATGTAGTGCAGAGAATAGTTGATGACCGTCATCAACGGAATAAAGGCACTGATGGACAACAGGATCAGTGCCGGAATGAGGAAAAGCCAGGCTCTGTTACTCATGACCAATGACCTCGGGTGGCTGTGGTGACTCGATAAGGACAGTTCCTTGCCCGGAAATTCAATCCGTAGCGTATTTGCCGGGTTAAATCACTCGCTGCTCATTGTGAAAGAGATTGATCCTGTCTTCAGGAAAAAAGAGATGGTGTCTCTGACCCTTTTCAACCTTGATCGATTCCGGCACCCGGGCCTTGATCCTGGTCTCTTGATTGACATAGGTCACGATCCAGTAAGCCCCGGTATTCTCCACGACCGAGACCTCGAAGGGTACCGTGTTTTCACCCGGACTGAGACCGGCCCGGACAAACTCCGGCCTGATTCCCAGCTGAAAAGAGGTGCCTGTGTTCCGGATCCTGGAGAGGAGCTCCCGGCCTATCGACAGGCTGAAATTTTTAAATTCCAGTTTGTTTGCTTTGAGGGTGCAGTCCAGGATGTTCATCCCGGGGCTGCCGATGAAGTATCCGATGAACGGGGTGGCCGGCTGGGAGTGGAGCTCTTCCGGGGAGCCTTTCTGAACGAGTCGTCCGTCCTTGACGATGGTCACCTCGTCGGCAAAGGTCAGGGCTTCGTGCTGATCATGGGTTACATAGATCATGGTTTTTCGCAGGTTCTTCTGCACTTCCTTCAGCTTGCGGCGCATGCTTCCTTTGAGCTTGGGATCGATCACGGTCAGGGGTTCGTCCAAAAGGACCGCTGCGGTGTCTTCGCGGACCAGGCCCCGTCCAAGGGATATTTTCTGCTTCTCTGCGGCATTGAGTTTGGCCGGGGGATTGTAGAGGTAGTCCTGCAGGTCCAGGACTTCGGCAACCTCGGTCACCTTGCTGCGCACGATTTGTTCCGGCTGGCCCTGGTTGCGCAAGGGAAAGGCCAGGTTGTCGAAAACGTTCATGCTGTCATAGACCACCGGAAACTGGAAGACCTGGGCGATGCGTCGCCTGCGGGGGGAATGGCCGGTCACGTCCTGGTCATCGACCAGGATCCGGCCCCGGGAAGGCCGAAGCAGACCCGAGATGATATTCAAAATGGTTGTCTTGCCGCAGCCGGAAGGACCCAGGAGTGCATTGGAGCTTCCGTCCTCCCAGCAGATGTCCAGATTGGAAACGGCATACTCCTTTTTTTCCTCCGGGAAGGAGTCCGGGCTATAACTGTGGGATATGTTTTCGAGCTTGATCCGGGCCATGCCTGTCCTCCAGTCTCAAATGGGGCCTTGCCTGTTTTTTTATTCATGTTTTTCGGAGCTTCCAGAGGCTCCGGTCATGGTTCAAAGACAGTCAAACCATCGGGGATTCATTCTTCAAGAAAAGTTTTGAGAACGAGTTTCCTGTTCTTCTTCGAATAGATGAACAGCCTGCAGGGATCCATATAGACCGTGATATTCGTGCCCACGGGATAGCGCACGACTTCCTGCATGAGCATGACGAACCGCATCGATCCGTGACTGAGATGTAGCTCTGTGTCCGAGCCCAGTTCCTCGGAAAGCTCGAGGGTCGCTTGAAAAGAGATCATGCCTTCCCGGCTGGTATGGGTGTGCAGATTGTAGGCCCGGATGCCCACCAGGTATTCCTGCTCCTGGAGCCTGTCGGCAAAGGGTGTCAGTTCAATGCTGATCTCGTCCGAGATCCTTAAGTAGGTCCCTGCCTGCTCCTGGATCTTTCTGGCCGGCATGATGTTCATGGTCGGATAGCTGAAATAGGCCCCGACCTCTACCTGCGCCGGTTTGCGGTAGACTTCTTCGAGGTCCCCGTACTGGAGGAGCTCCCCGGATTCGAAGTACCCCACATGCGTGGACATGGACAGGGCATCGACGGGTTCCGGGGTTGCGTAGACCACGACCCCGCCCTTTTGCCCCAGGATGGTCTTCAGCTCCCCCCGCAGTTCCTCCCGGAGTTTGTAGTCGAGATTGGCCAGGGGTTCATCCAGGAAGATGAATTTTGTGTCCTTGGCCAGGGCCCTGGCGATGGCGGTTCGCTGTTTCTGACCGCCGCTGACTTCCTCGGGATAATGGTTAAGGACAGCGGAGAGGCCGAGCATCTCGGCCGTCTGCCGTACCCGGCCATCGATCTCGCTTTTGGCGTATTTGGTCCGGGAGATACGCAAGGGGGAGGCGATGTTGTCATAGATGGTCAGGGAGGGGTAGTTGATGAATTCCTGATAGACCATGGCCACATTGCGCTTTTGTACAGGAATTCCGGTCACGTCTTTATCATCGTAAAAGACCTGCCCGCAATCCGGCCTTTCGATGCCGCACAGGATTCTCAGGAGGGTGGTTTTCCCGGCACCGGTCGCCCCGAGCAGGGTCACGAAGGCGCCGTCTTCGATGTCCAGGCTCACATCCTTCAAGGCAGGCCCGGTTTCAAAAGACTTGCAGATATTTCGAGCGGAAATTCCCATGAAAGCCGCCTCCTGAAATGCTGCGAAAAAAGAATTTCAAGGTAATCGATACCTGAAGCACAACTATGTCAATAAATTCAATCGGCCCGAGTATTTTTTCATTTTCCAGCCTGGTCTATACTCCTGATGTGAGCCCCTTACAGACAAGACCCGACCGCCTTGAAGGCGGAGGCTATGGCCACTCCGGCCCCGCATTTCATACGCATCCAGTCCGAATGAGCCAGAATCGAACCCACTGCATACAGATTCTCATAGAGCACATTCCCCTGCCGATCCAGAGGGCGAAAGGTGGGATCCACCTCCAGTCCGGCCCGGTTGGCCGGATGTCCCCTTTGATCAAAAAGGTCCTCCCGATGCCAGACCCCATCTTCTCCGGGATGAACAACAGGCAGATCAAAGACCGCTTCCCTGATACACCCGGGTTCTGCCTGTAACCCCCGCCCCAGGAAACGGCCCGTGGCCAGGATCACCCTGCGGCTGATCACTTTGCAGATGCGCCCGCCGTCGTCCAGGTTCAGGACAAACTCCTTGCTGGCCTCCTGCCGGGCTCGGCAGACCCTCTTTCCGGACTCCCGGCGAAAACAGGAATACCCGTTCAAGATGCCGCCCAAAGTTTCCAGAAGCCTGAGCCCGGGAACCGAAGGGGGCATGATGGGGATTTCAAAGACGGAAACTCCCAGCCGCTCTTCCAGCTCGGCCCTGATCCGTCCGGAGGAATACATGCCGAGCAGGGCGGGAAAGGCCAGGAACTTGTCCCCCCTGATGAGCGGGGCCACCGCCCCGGCCAGTTTTTCCCGGACCTGTTCGGACTCCAGACTCTGGGCCAGCCGGACCGCAAGGAGTTCCGGCTTCCCCTGGGTTTCAGGAAACCGGATGCGTTCTGTCCGCAGTCCCGGCCAGACCTCGGCCAGGGAAGACCTGAGCCACGGGCCGCTGAAGTCTTTCAAGCCATGAAAGTCCACGACTAAACAGGGAGACTTGTCTTCAAAGGCCTCGACTCCGGGCCACATGGTTTCCGGCACCCGGTAGGTCAGCTTGTACCTGCCGGGCCCGGTCATTATGCGGACATTTTTTTTTTGATGATCCCCTGCATAAGCAAGGCCTGCCCCTGACAAAGCCCTGACGACTTCCGCAAGTGCCTGCTCGATTTCTCCTGCCTGCAAACAATTGTAAGGATGGCCCGGAAAACGCTGCGGCAAAGCGGCAATGCCAGCCCAGGGATCATCCCACTGGGTTATGCTTTCTCCGGAGAAAGCGCCCAGGACATCCAGCAGACCGCTGGCAAATTCCGAAGCCCCGCCATCGCCTATGAGCACTGTGCCCAGACCCTTTTGAACCGCGAACAAAGCAGCGCTCAAGCCGGCTATTCCGCTGCCGATGATGGTCAGATCCGTTTGCAGGGTAATCACTAAAAAAAGCCTTTTCGACTCGATTCAATCCATGGCCATTTCCAGATCGAACAGACCGCAATGCATCGCTTCGGTCAACTCCGCCTGGACCAGTTGGCCACCCCACAGAATGGGCTGCTGGCCTGCCCACCTGGCCCGGAGGAAATCCCTGACCTGTTTATGGCCCTGTTTTCCCGCGAGGCAATTGCGGTCATACCTGTCTCCGGTTACCCGGAGACTGCAAAAAGCCCCCTGACAGGCGCCCTTGCCCATTCTGGATCTCCGCCGCAGCTGATCCAGATCCGGAATTCCGGCCTGGATGCTTTTTAAATCAGCCAGAACCTGCACCAGATGGCTTTTGGGGACCATTTCACATTCGCACAGGATGTGGTCCTCTTGATCGGTTCCGGCCAGCCAGGCCCGGAAGGAACGTCCGCCTTCGGTCCACTTTCCGAAGCTGGATTCCGGCAAAAGCTCGATCCTGGTCCGGCACCCGGCCTTGATCCCGAGTTTTTCCGCGGCCAGATCGGCCGTCTTTTCCGCCATCAGCCGATACGTGGTCAGCTTGCCCCCGGTTACGGTCAAAAAATTTTTCAGCCCGTCCCTGGCATGATCGATCAAGGCAAAGCCACGGCTGGCCGCACGTCCATCGACGACCTCCGACTCCTTGAGCAACGGTCTGACACCGGCATAGGCCCGTGTGTAGCGGGCAGTCTTGAGGCAGGGCAGCATGGCCGCACCCTCGGCCACCAGATCCCGAGCTTCTTTCCGGGTCGGTCTGATCTTTTTAAGATCCGGCAATGGAACCGAGGTGGTGCCCATGATGGACACCGTGCCCCCCGGGACCAGGATATCACCGTCACTGGGCGGCCTGAGCCGGTTGATGACCCGCCTGGTGAGCCGGCAGTGGGTCACCAGGAGGCTGCCTTTGGAATAGAGCATCTCCAGGGACGCCCCGGCCATGGCCGTTATTTGTCCGGCCCAGGCTCCGGTGGCGTTGATCACCATTTCGGCCTTGATGGTTATGATTTGGCCGCTTTGGACATTTCGAACCTGTATGCAATGGATGTGGTGCTTACCGGTCTGTATGTCAATGACCGCATGCCTGTTCAGATAGACGGCCCCGAGTTCCATGGCCTGTCCAATATTGTCCAGGGAAAGGCGAAAAGGATCAATAGCCGCGTCTTTGACCGCATAAGCCGCGATGAGCTTCGGGCTGAGACCCGGTTCGAACTCTAAAGCCTCCCGGACATCCAGGGGCGCGGACCAGAGGCCTTCCTTGCGGCAGGCCGACTCGAAATCCGCGATGTAATTCTCGTCATCCCCGGGTACGGCCACGAAAAGACCTCCGCTGTCTTCGATGCAATGAGGGGCGAGGCTTTTGAGCAGATCGGTCTCGGCCTGACATTCCCGCGAAGAGCGGGAATCACAGACCACATACCTGGCCCCGCTGTGCAGAAGGCCGTGGTTTCCACCCGAGGCCCCGGCATTGATGTCCCGTTTTTCGACAAGAATACAGGGGATGCCTCTAAGGGCCAGATCCCGGGCCAAACCGGTTCCGGTACAGCCGCCTCCGATGATGAGCACCTGGGTTTGCATCATTTACCGCAAAATTATTTTCGAATCCGAAAACAATTTTTTTTAAAAAAAATTGTTTATAATGCAATACATACAGAAATAATTAAGCTCACTCTCGATTAGTTTAGCAATGATAGCGGGGAAAGGCAAGCACTTTTTTTTTCAAATTATGACTTTTTATCATTCTTTTTCACTTGTAAACAAAATGAAGAAAAGATATTTTACCCGGACAACATAAACGGAGTAAGGCATGACCGCAAAGACGCAGAAATCCAGATCCGTACAGCCAGGATCAGGCGGTGCGCAGCACCTGAAGGGGAAAAGGGGATCCATAGCCGAGAGGGAGAATCAGATCATAGAACTGGTTCGAAACAACGGCTTCATGACCATCGACGAACTGTCCCGCCGGTTTTCCCTGACCCAGCAAACCATGAGGCGGGATATCAACAGGATCTCAAGGAAGGGATTGCTGCAGCGCCACCACGGCGGGGCCGGCATGGTCTCCAGCATCGAAAACCTGGCCTACTCGGCCCGGAAGATCCTCTGCCTGAAGGAAAAAAAGCGCATAGCCCGGAAAGTTGTCGAAATGATCCCTGATAAGGCCTCGCTCTGTATCAATATCGGCACCACCACTGAAGAAGTAGCCAAGGCCCTGCTGCAGCACCGCAATCTCAGGGTGATCACCAATAATTTGAACGTGGCCGTAATCCTCAGCGCCAACGAGAGCTTCGAGATCATCGTGGCCGGAGGGCAGCTCCGCAACCGGGATCGGGCCGTGACCGGCCAGTCGGCCATTGATTTCATCAACCAGTTCAAGGTGGATTACGGGATCATTGGGATCAGCGGCGTCGATCAGGACGGCAGCCTGCTCGATTTCGACTATCAGGAGGTTCGGGTGGCCCGGGCCATTCTCAACAATTCACGGCAGGTCTTTCTGGTCACGGATCACACCAAATTCAGCCGCAACGCAGTAGTCCGCCTGGGAAATATAGCTGAAATCGACGCCCTGTTCACGGATCAGCCCCCTCCGGCGGAGATGATCGACCTGATGCAATCTGCCGGAGTCAGCCTCCACCTCCCCGCCTGATCTAACCACCACCCCAAAAATTTACCCATATCGCGCCCGGCGCAAGATGGGTAAAGGAATTGTGTGGGCATAGGGGATCTGATTTTTATTTACAGCCGGGCCAGGGAGCGCAGCCTGTCCACATAGCCCTCGATGGAGTCCTTGGCAATGGTCCCTTCTTCGGTTATCAGGAAGTCTACCTGGGAAAGATCGAAGATATCATGGGAATGCGTGGTCAGGATAAAACTGATGTCCCCTTCGCTGACGCTGACCACTTTTTTGTGGATCCGCTGACTCGATGAGGGGTGATAGGAGAACTTGAGGCTGTTGGCAAAGAGATAGACAGGGACCCTGTTCACATGGCACAGGCTGACGATATTGGCCGAACCGATGGGAGACAGCACTTTGTTGTCGTGGGTCACGGACACCGCACCGACAAACAGTTTGTCCGCCTGCTCCAGGTAGTGGCTCAAACTGTATTCCGGCACCACCAGCAAATCGATATTCGCCTCGGACAAAGACTTGATAAGCTGCTTGGTCTTGATAAAATCCTGTTTGAGGATCAAGACCCTAAATCTCTTCTGAAAAACATCCTTGGCCATGACCAGCATCCTGGTCACATCCGTACTGGCCGTGTGGACCACGATGAGGTCGTTCTCCTGAATGTGCTTCAGGCCCCCTTCAATCACCCGGCCCACATTGGACTGCAGTTTGTCGTGCAGCCGTTTCAGGATGGCAATGGCCTCGGCCTTGATCTCCTCGACATCTTTTTCAAAGTGCGGCTCCATTTCCTTCTCAAAGGCCTTGATGAGATGGATAAGGGGGACAATCCTCGGTTTGGTGTATTTGATGGTCTCGATCAGTTCGGCAAACTGATCGCGGATGGTGTCCGGGTCCGACTCCAGTTCCTTGATGGAGGAAATAAAGGAGTTGAGGGCCAACATGGCGATCCTGGCCGAACCGATGTAGTCCTCATGGTCTCTGATGAGACTGTAGACCCGTTCTTTATCTTTTTCCTTCATATGGAAATCCACAAGTAGACAACCAGGTAGATCGAAGCGATGGACAGGGTGATCAGGGAGACAATGACACTCGATTTCATAAATTCCAGAAAGGTGATATCCTGCTTGAATTTCTTGGCCATGCCGATGGAGACGATGTTGGCCGAGGCCCCGATCATGGTGATATTGCCCCCGAAACAGGCCCCCAGAGCCAGGGCCCACCAGAGGATGTTGTTCGGGATATGCGTGCTCTGGAGCAGTAACTCGACAATGGGGATCATGGTGATGGTAAAGGGGATGTTGTCCAGAAATCCGGAGGCAATCCCGGAGACCCACAACACGACCAGGACCAGGACATAGGGGTTGTCCCCCACCTTGAGAAAGACGTTGTGGGCGATCCACTCGATGACTCCCTTTTCCTCCAGGGTCCCCACCAGGATAAACAGACCGGCAAAAAACAAAAGCGTTCCCCACTCGATCTCTTCCAAAACCGTTTCCACCTCCACCCGGGTGATGACCATGAGCAGCATGGCCGCAAACAGCGCGGCTACTCCCGGTGAAATCCCGGTAATGGTCTGGGTCACGAAGAGCGCTATGGCCAGTCCCAGACAGAAAAGGCCCTTGGCCAAAAAGACCCGGTCGATGGTCGTATCCAGGTATTGGTATCTGATCTTTTCGAGCAGGAGGTGAACCGAAAACAATTTGGCCAGATTGGTGTTGATGGGTTGAAATTGCTCCCTGTTGGTGAACCAGATATACAAAAGCGTGGCCGCAAAACTAAGAACCACCGGCAGACTCAGGTTGACGAGGAACTGGTTGAAGGTCAGGCCGACCTTGGACCCGATAATGATGTTCGGGGGGTCCCCGATCAGAGTGGCCGTGCCGCCGATGTTGGAGATAATGGCCTGGGAGATGACATAAAGCCTGGGGTCCAGCCCCATGCCCATGGTCAGTTCGATGATGATGGGCACCATGATCAGGACCGTGGTCACATTGTCCAGAAAGGCAGACATCACGGCCGTGACGATGGAAAACAGGAGCAGGATCTTCAGGGGGCTGCCTCTGGTCAGTTCCGCGATCTTCACCGAAACCATGCTGAAGAAACCGGTCTGTCTCAGGATGATGACGATGGCCATCATGCCGAGCAGCAGCATGATGGTCTCGAAGTCGATAAAACCTGCTGCTGAATGTTCATCCACCACGCCCAGCATGAGCAGGACCATGACCCCGAGCAGCGCAGCCACAGCCTTGTTCACCAGCTCGAGGGTGATAATGGCGTAAACCAGAACAAAGACGACTATCGCGAACAGGGTGTCTTCCATCCTCTTCCTCTTGACCGCGGTTGGCTCCAGGGTCTGAAAGTTTTAATACCTTAGGATTAAAAAAATCTTGCGCTGACGATGTGGATGATGGCTGAGTTCACGCCCAGGCAGCATTTAAGCAGCTTTTTGAAAAGGTTGTCAAGGACGGTTCTTATGTTTTGTTTCGGCGGCCTTTCTGGAGAACCGGGGACAGCAGATCCTGTCATTGACAAAGCAAAATCCATTCGGTATGATGAATTCAGGTAATTCAACATCTGTTAAAATCAATATTTTAGTGAATAATAATCTAAAATTGTTATTTTTTATAAAAATGGCCTGATTTAACCAAATATAAATTATTTATAAACAAAGCCATGACCAAAACACCGAGCAAGGATCAGCTCCTGGAAAAGGCTTGCACAGAGATAAAAAACCTCTTTCAGCAAGTCGGTTGGATCGACGAGGTGGCGATTCAACAAGAGATTAGAAGAGGGGATGGTCCGGACTTTGTAGTGGAGCTCACGGGCAGAGAAGGATCGCGGGTGCTCTTGATCGAAAGCAGAGTCAGCGGAGAACCTAGGCTGGCCAGGGAAGCCGTCAACTCTCTGCTTCTGGAAATGAAGCTCTGGTCAAGGGGCTGCCCCGTCTTTGTCGCCCCGTATATCTCACCGGAAGCAGCCGAAATCTGCCGGGCAAACAAGGTCGGTTATCTCGATCTGGCCGGCAACTGTTACCTGGCCTTTGATTCCCTGTTTATCCGCACCCAGGGCCGGCCAAACCCGTTCAAATCCCGGAGGAATCTCAAATCCCTTTCCAAACCGAAATCAGAGAGGGTCATCCGGGTCTTGCTCAATAATGCCCGCAGGCAGTGGCAGACCCTGGAACTGGCCAGGGAGGCGGAAGTCAGCCCGGGACTGGTCTCGAACGTAAAAAAGATATTGAGGGATAAGGAGTGGATCGAGGAAAAAAAAAGAAGAATTTGCCTGACTCGCCCCAGGTCCCTCTTAGAGGAGTGGATCAGGTCCGCCCCTGATCCGGGTGAGGCCGTGCATTCCTATACAGCCCCCTTCGATTTTATAGGGATTGAAAACGCAATTGTCGAGCGCTGCCGGAAAATGGGCCTGCACTGTGCCTTCACCGGCCTTTCCGGGGCGGTGCACCTGGCCTCGGGCATCGATTACCGCCAGGTCCAGGCCTATATAGACGGGGATCCCGAGATTCTGGCCGCTGAAACAGGCTTTGAAAAAAAAGGGGGCGAACCCAATGTGGTTCTCCTGCAGACCCGAGATGAGGGCGTCTTCTATGGATCCCGCCAGGTCATGCCCGCCTCCAGACTCCAATATTCAAGGCCGGCGGAGAAAACGGTACAAAGCGTTGAGGAGGAAATCAGGACCAGATTGCAGATCGTCTCCCCGATCCAGATTTACCATGACCTCAGGGCGACGTTGAGGCAGCAGGGGCCGGAGGCCGAGAGACTCCTTGAACAGGTTATCAATCCCTCGTGGTAAGGAAAAAGCAGCGGCCTCTATTTAGTGTTTGATTCTTTGTCCTGATCCACCTCCAGGACGACACGGAGGCCGTTGCTTTCAAACTGAAGGTCGGGCGGGTAGCGTCCGCGATACAGAGTCCGCAGTTTGTGCTTTTCAGAGGTCCAGTCCCCTCCCCTGCGGACCCGGAACAGGGGCTTGTCCGCACTGACCGGGTTATCCGGTTCGCCCTTTTTGTACTCGTTTGGTTGATAGGCATCCAGACACCACTCCCAGACATTGCCGCTCATATCATACAGGCCTAAGGGATTGGCTTGCTTCTTTCCAACCGGATGGGTCGAGCCCCGGCTGTTGCCTGTATACCAGCCAAGGGCTGAAATATCCCGGCCGCCGGCATAAATCGCCTCCTTTCCCCCGCCCCTGGCCGCAAATTCCCATTCTGCCTCAGTCGGCAGGCGCGGCCTGACCGCGGTCTCGGCAATTGAAAAGGCCTGTATAAAGTCCTGAGCCATATCCCAGGAAACCTGTTCAACCGGATAACGCTCACCCTTTTGAAACCTGGAGGGGTTTTGGCCCATCAGTCTTAGCCAGACCCCCTGGGTGACTTCATGCCTGCTCATCCAGAATTCACGGACACAGACCCTGTGTACCGGCGATTCGTCGGCATCGCAGCCGGCGGCCCACTCCCCGCAGCCCATTTGAAAACACCCGGACGGGATTCGGACAAACTCCAGGCCGGTCTCCGGCTCTGTCCATTCGTTCTTTTTTTCCAGTTCCACAAAGAGATCGAGGTTCTGCCCCGGCTCAATAAAGATGGCCTTCTGGTAGTCCCGATACCCGAACTTCGTGATCCTGATTCGATAATCCCCCGGAGAAAGAGCCAGGCCCGGAGCATACTCTTTCTCCGTCTCCAGGACCGTAATCCGGACAGCCTCGGGTTCGGGATAGACGAACAGGCGCCCGCTTTCTCCGGCCTGGACCTGAAAAGGAAAAAACAGGGCCGGGAGCAGCAAAAAAAGCGCCGGCAGGCAGCGCCCTGGGAATAAAGCGGAAAATAAACGCAGATAATGACCCATCAGCATGAGGATTTCAAAATGCAGCAGTGACGAAGTAGATTCGTGAGTTTTCGTCCAATCGCTATGATAAAATTTGAACGGGCAGCGGCGCCTTGGTCTGATATCCGCTTCCATCCAGGATGATTTGCACGGCCCGGTCCGTTTTCGGGGTGTAGATAACAGGGGCCAACAGGTTCAAGGTGATGCTCTCATCCTGATGAAAAGTGATCGTGGTCAGCACGAAGCAGTGATCATCGGCCCCGATGCCGAGTTTCTCCCTGACCATCTGACTTGGAACCACCTGGTAATCCGGGAAGAACAAGGCGGGATTGACAAGAAGGAAGGCCAGATGACCTTCCTCCACGCTCTGCAGGCAAAACAGAACGTCATCTTTTTCATTGGGCATGACCACAAAATCTCTGAGTTGTTCAAACCCGATCAAGCCTTCCGGAAAATGGACGACTTTGCCCGGGTCGTAGCTCACGTCTCCGAACCTGGTCTGCAGGGTCTTCACTTCCTGTCCCTCTTGTTGGAAAGGACGGAATTCAGAACATCCAGCTTCTTTATATCCCACTGACTGGCCTCCTTGTTTTCGCGGCATATTCGTTCATAGACCTCTTGGCGGTAGACCTTTTTCTCCAGAGGGGCCTCTATTCCGATCCGGATTCTCCCCTCCCTGTTCTCCAAAATGGTAATGGTCACATCATCGCCAATGACAATGCCTTCGCCGCTCTTTCTTGTTAATACCAGCATCCGCCCTCCCTGGCGCTCGCCGTTTCAGTTCTTTTAGTCTTTGTGAATTGCGAATCGCATATTCTCCGATCAAGTCCTGTTTCCCTTTTGTGAAAAACAGACTCCAGGCCAGGTGCAGCCGGGCATGGAGTCTGTTCGGTTTACATGAAATCGAGAATGGACAGTTTGGAAATCCTGGTGGTGACATTCAAGGCGGCTTCATAGGCTGTTTCCTGTTGCACCAGTTGCGAAAAGACCTCGAGGATATCTGCGTCCTCGTACCCGGAAATGATTTCCTGAAATTCGATGGATTCCTCCTCCAGACGCTCAGCCGCCCTGTCGATCCGCCAGGCGTTATTTCCCATCTGCCCCCGTAATCTGATGACCTGATCCATGCCCTCTTTCAGGCCCTCCAGCCCATCACCCATCGCCTCCTGATCATTTATACGGATCGCATTTTCAAGATCTTTCAAGACCGCAAAGACGTTCTTTCCCTCGGAATCAAGCTCTTGATTGTTGTCGGCGTCCCCCAAAAACAGCTGATTGCCTGTCATACCGATCTGAATGCTCTTCCCGGGAGCGATCTCGACCGTCTTCACCTGCGCATCGCCCTGATAGGTCACCGGCCAGGTCGAAGCGTCAGTCGGATCGTAATCGTCAGGGGAATAATTCTCGTTGTCAACAAAGGGTATTGTCTCTTCCTGATACCCGGCAAATACATAACGCCCATTCGTCTGCCTGTTGGCCAACTGCAGCATCTCGTCATACAACTGGCCGATCTGATCGGCATAGGTGTTGTTATCCGCCTCGTTGGCGGTTGCATTCAGGGCGGCTATCCCGACTTCCCTGGCCCTGTCCAGGATGTTTTCAGCATAAGCCAGATCGCTATCGAGAAGCTCCATCTCCCCGCCGGCCGTCTTGACATGATTCAGATAGCGCTGCGTGGCCTCGCTTTTGGCCTTGAAATTGAGGACCGGCCTCATTGCACCCGGGTCGTCGGACGGTTTGTTCAGCTTCTTTCCGCTGGCGGACTGTTGCCGCAGGTCATACATCTTACTGGAGATGCTTTCCAGTTCAGCCGACAGCATGCGATAGTTCATCCCCAGTGTGGCCTTCATGGTCCTTTTACCTCTTTAAGCTCAAAACAGTGGTCAACATCTCGTCAACAGTGCTCACAAACCTGGACGAGGCCTCAAAACCCCTTTGAAACATAGTCAGATTGATCATCTCTTCTTCAAGGGAGACGCCGACAATGGATTCACGCAAGTTTTCCAACTGGGTCATGGTATCAGCTGCCCCGTCCCTGGCCATGGTGTTGCGTTTGTTCTCGGAGCCCACTGAGGCTGAAATCCGGGCGTAACTGTCGACAAAAGTCTTCTCGCCGTCCACGATCCGGGCGTTTGACAGGGCATGAACGGACAGCGCGTTTTCATTGTCCCCGGGTGCTCCCCCCGGCAGGCCGGCGGCGGCCACCTCGCCGGTCGAGCTCAATTCCACCATGATCCTGTCTGTTGAAGGATCGAAGGCTACCTCATCCCAACTGCTGAATTCCTGGTCGTTGTCGCTGAGGCTGGCAGCGTCCAGGAGCACGGTGTCCCCTGTCTCCCTTGGAGCCAGGATCAGGGAATAATCATCTCCGTTGACCTCGATCGTGGCATTGACCCCGGCATCGGCCTCATTGATCGCCTCCCGTATCCCTTTCAGAGAGTTCTCGCCCGGGCCGATGCTCACCTCGGTCGTTGTTTCATCCGCTTCTCCGGCATTGAGGGTGATTGTCAAATGGCCCTTGCCGAAATTCAAGGCGTCAGGGTCGCCGACAGGATCATTGCTTTGATAGCTGCCGTCAACCAGGTTAAAGCCGCCCGAAAAACCGGAATCAATCTCCTCTGTTGTCAGCTGGGCCGAAAAATCGCTCACCTCCGCCGTCTCTCCCTCAACCTTGGGAGTCAAATCCAGATGGTAGTCGTCTCCGTCATGGACAACCGAAGCCAGAACTCCTGTAGCGGCTTCGTTGATCGCATCTCTGATCCCATTGAGTGAGTTGTTGCCTTCCGGGATGACCACTTCGGTCCCATTGACCTCGATCTTGCCTGTATTGAAAGACAGGTCTTCAGGATCGGC
Organism: Desulfohalobiaceae bacterium; assembly: GCA_021737615.1. Classification (GTDB taxonomy): domain Bacteria; phylum Desulfobacterota; class Desulfovibrionia; order Desulfovibrionales; family Desulfothermaceae; genus JAABTT01. The sequence continues at coordinate 16,384 of JAIPDR010000027.1, forward strand.
GTATCCTGTTTGACTGCGATAGGAGGTCGGTTTGGTGAAAAAGGCGCGCCCGGTCTGACCGCTTGAGTCATATCCGGCCTCGTGCCGGGCATTGACCTCGGTGATCAAGCTATATTTCAAGCCGGCCAGATCCTGCTCCAGTTCAGGGATTAAATCATCACGGACATCCAATAGCCCTTTGAACTCGCCGCCGAAGTTTTCCCGCCCGACTTGGAGGACGACCCCGTCTGTTTTCACCTGAAAACGTAATTTTCCGCCGGAGTGATATGTCTCGAAATCGACCGCCTCAGTGCCCTGGACCAGGGGGATTCCCCCGGGCAGCTGGACACCGATTTGCCCTCCCCCGGCCTGATAGCTCTGCACACCGATGGTCTTTGACAGTTCATTGACCAGCCGATCTCTCTCATCCCGTTCCAGATTGGCGGTATGATCCAGGCTCTCCTTACTCCTGATGCTTACATTTAATTCGGCGATTTTCCGGAGCTTGAGATTCAATCCGTCAAACTTCGAACCCAGGCTTTCGTCGATATTTTGACTGATCGCTACCAGGCCGCTCTCTGTCTGTTCAAAGGAGTCGAGGAGATTCTCCCCTTCATACAGCACCCGGTCTCTTTCCACACTCCCGGCCGGGTTCTGGGAAAGGTCATGCCAGGCCCCGAAAAATCTATCTATATCAGAGGCAAGGGAATCTTCCCCGATGCCGAAGATCCGTTCCACCTCAGCCAAAGGGCCGCTTTTGGCGCTCTCCTGTCCCAGCACGGAATTTTGATCAACGATCTGGCCGGCAACAAACCTGTTATGCTCCCGGGCGACATCCTGGACATCGACTCCCTGACCAAGGTACTGCCCCCGGATCTTGACGGCTGCTCGCGGGGACAACTGAGCCGACTGCCTGGAGTAGCCAGGGGAGTTGACATTGGCGATATTGTTCCCTGTGATCTCAACCTGTCGCTGGTTGGCCAGGATCCCTGTCAGACCCGAATTCAGGGCGCTTACAAGACCCATATCAGACCCTCCCTGAAAGCAGGGTGCCGGAATATCTACCTTTGACCTTTGACCCGCTCTCGGCATAGGCCTCCGGGTACATATGATCCCTGATAAATCCCATGGATTCGCGGACCCAATTCAGGGCCGACCAGAAGAAGTAGGCATTTCTCAGATTTTCCGAGTGTACGGTTTCCGCGAGTTCATGTTCCTCAGGGGTCAAGGTATCGGCTGCCTCCATCAGGGGAAGCATTTCTTTGAGCAACTCTTCTTTTTTTTCTGTTATTTCAAGCATCTTATCGACAGCAAGCTCTCTGGCCGCCAGCCGCTCCTCCAGGATAACCTCGCGCAGCCTGCTCAGGGGTTCGAGGAAGGATCCGTTATCCATTGCTGTTTCCTTTGACAATGAATTGAACCAGACTCCGGGCAACCTCCTGCGGATCAGGCGCATAGGAGTTGCTTGCTATCTGCTCCTTGACCGCCTTGAGCCTGGCCTGTCGGTCGGAGTCCTCGGAAATTGCCTTTTCCCTGTTTTGGACCTGCTGCAGCTGTTTTGAAAAATCAACCTTGTCACCCTCTTTGGGCCTGTCTGTCTTCTGGAGAGAATCTGCGGGCTGCTTTTTCTGAATCCCTTCGAGCTGCTTGACTCCTGTGCCCGGATAGACTTTCATAACCATGTTCCTCAATATAATAGCATTCAGGTTGTACCAACCTTCTCTCTTATGACTTGTATCGGCTAAAAGACACAGATTCTTTAGCAACTTTAATTCGGGGACGCTATCTGTAATGTCAGGACATTAGAGCCGGGCCTTATTCGGATCGATCCCGGAGCTGTTCATATAAGCTTTGGCCCAGGCCGAAGCCGCCACGTCTTGACATTTCCCTGGCCACTTCCATGTCCATCATTTCCTGGAACATGTCCAGGCCCATATTCTGCTCCAGATAGCCCTGCTCCGGAACGGTTTTGCGCATCTCCTGAAACAGGGTGTTGATGAATATTGCTTCGAAGTCTTGACACACCTGCTTCAGTCCGTCCTCTTCCTCCAGGGTCCCGATCCCGGGGCAGGCGATTTGAGGGTCAAAGGCCATCTTCATACTAGGCGCTCCACTATAGAATTTTAGATTTTGGATTTTGGATTTTCGATTGTTAAGACAAAGAATAAGAGCTGGTTATCTGGCATAAATCCAAAAACTTTTTCTTAAAGGCTATAGACTGTTTTCTGCGTCTTCTTTGAAAAAAATAAACAAATAATCGGATTCCATCCGGAAAGTGTTCTTTCCGGATGAAATCCGATTAGAGGATGACCAACTCGGCCTGCAGGGCTCCGGCCGCCTTGATGGCCTGTAATATGGTGATCACATCCCTGGGGGTGACCCCGATGGCATTCAGGGCGCCGGCCACGTCACCGATGCTCACTCCTTTTTCCATGACCATAAAACGGGCATCCTCCTCTTCAAAATCAAGTTCCGTCTCAGGGATGACCGCGGTTTCACCCTGACTGAAGGCTCCCGGCTGTGAGACTGCAGCCGATTCCTTGATGGACAGCTTGATGTTGCCGTGGGCCACGGCAACAGTGGACAACCGAACCTCGGCTCCCATGACCACCGTTCCGGTCCGCTCATTGACCACGATTCTGGCCTTGCTGTCCGGTTGGACATGAAGGCTTTCCAGACTGGACAAGAACTTGACCGGTCTGGAAGCAAAGGCCTTCGGCAGCTTCACCTCCAGGCTCTTGCTGTCCCTGGCCCTGGCGATATCTTCCTTGAAGCTGGAATTGACCACTTCCTCCATTCTGGTCACGGTTGTGAAGTCGGCTTCCCGCAGGTGCAGGACATAGCGACCGTCCCGGGGCAGAGCAAAGGGAACCTCCTGTTCCACCAGAGCCCCGTCAGGAATCCGGCCGACAGTGGGGTGGTTTTTTTCCACTTCCGCCGCATTCCCGCTCAGAGAAATCCCTCCGATAATAACCGGCCCTTGAGCCACTGCATATACGGTGTCATCAGGACCGAGCAGGGGAGTGCGCAGCAGGGTCCCTCCGGAGAGACTCTCTGCGTCTCCAAGCGAAGAGACCAGGACATCGATTTCCGTTCCGGCCTTGGCAAAGGGCGGCAGCTTGGCCGTGACCATGACCGCGGCTACGTTCTCGACATCCAGATCATCCCGGTCCAGGTTCACCCCCAGATGCTCCATCATGTTGGCCACGGTCTGCATGGTCAGCCCGTTGTTTGAACTGTCTCCGGTGTCGTTCAGGCCCACAACCAGCCCGTAGCCGACCAGTTGATTGTCCCGGACGCCCTTTAAGTCTGTAAGATCCTTGATCCGGGTTGCCGGCGACGGAGTCGCTGCAAGCAGGAACCACCAGAAAACGAGAAACAGAACCGCCTTTTTCTTATCCATGGCACCCATACCTCTCAAAACGGCCAGACCGTGTCGATAAGTCGCAATAACCAGCCCGGCCTCTGTTTCTCACTGAGTACCCCCTTGCCGGAGTACTCGATCTTGGCATCCAGAATGTACTTGGAATCGATCGTGTTCAGGGCTGTTATATCTTCAGGGCGAACGATTCCCGACAAGCGGATGATCTGATCCTCCTCATTGACCCTGACTGTTTTGCTGCCGAGAATCCGCAGATTTTTGTTCGGTAAGACCTCGATGACCTGAGTGGTCAGGGTGGCCGAAAGGGTCTCCTCCCTCGAGGTGCTTCCCGAACCCTGAAAATCGGTTTGGCTGCTGGCATTTAGCAAATTGGAAGGATCAAGATTTGGGTTTCTGCTCACAAGGCTTGTTTCCAGGCCGAAGAGATTGGGAACTCCCAGGGAGGCTGAAGATGACCGCCCGGTAGCCGTGGCTGCCTCTTTTTCTGCACTGGCCTGTTCATAGATGGCCACGGTAAGGATATCGCCGAGGCGGTTTGCCTTCTTGGCTGTGAACATGGACCCCTGGCCTGCCTGCCAGATGGAACCGGCAGTTCGTTGCGCCTTCTTTTTCTGTACCGGAGCCCCGGACTCAAATCCGGATGGTGCAGGCAGGCTTTCCAGAGTCTGATCGGCCTCTTTACGGGACGCGCAGCCGGCAACAACCAAGCTTAAGACCAGGATAAAGAGGCGCAGGGACTTGCTCTTGCTCTCCATTTAAAACTCCACTCTGGCCAGCCCCGGCCCTATAACCCTGCAGGGAACTTCGCGCCGGGACCTCAAATTTTCGATCATGATCACCTCACCTCTTTTCCCGTTGCCGGAGGATTTCCCCCTGGCTTCGATCACGAGCGGACCCTTTTTAAGGACCATGGTCACTATCTGTCTTCGTTTAATCAGGTCCCGGCCGTCCACATCGTGTCGTCCGATGACCTGGTTCATGGCGACCGACCGCTTCAGGCGCTTGCCCTGGACAGCCCCGGGATCAAGGACTGGCTCCCGCAACTCGGCGATGTTTTTTGATCTGGTCAGGACATCGCCCTCTTTGAGGACGGCCCCCCGTCTTAATTTTTTGGCGGCCGCCACCACCGGCAGATAAGCCTGGACCCGGCCGGCCAGGGTCAAGTTCTTCACAACCCGACCATCGACTTTGATAATCACCGCGACCTGTCGACTCGAAAGGATATCCGGATCAGAAAAGATGATTTCCGTTTCCAGTTCTCCCTCTGGAAGAACCAGGGGGGGAGGTGGATTTCTGAGCTCGAAAGCGACCCTTTCCGCCTTCAGATGGGTGATGGCAGCCCGGAGGTCGTTGTTGATCATGGACCGGATTTCTTCAGGGCCGAGACGCTCTCCATCCTGCCGGACACAAACGGTGTCCGCCCCTTTCCACTGGATAAAGTCCTGATCTGAAACCGCGTCAAAGACATAGGCCTTCAGGGTCCTGCTTTGAAAACATTGCTCCTCACCAGGACCAGGGGCTGGAAAGAGAACGATGCCGGCCACATCTTTTGCCCGGGAGGCCGGTCTGATTTCGGCCACATCGGCCAGGGTCAGCATGGGGCCGCCGACAACCGCCTCATCTTTGAAGCTCACCTGCAGGCCGAAAACCAAGGAAGGCCAGCTCAAGCCTATAAAAACCAAAAAGGCGATCTGCTTCATGCTATTTTCTGCTCTTGTTTGGCCATGTTATTGGAGCAATATATCTTTATCTACAGATCAACTATCATAAACCAATTGTTAATTACTTGAAATCGAAACTTTCCCGGGATGCAGACATCCCGGGAAAGTTTCGATCAGGCCAGCTGATTGGTCTGCTGCAGGATCTCGTCAGCCGCCTTGACCGCCTTGGAATTGACCTCATAGGCCCGCTGTCCGGCAATGAGATTAATCATTTCCTGCATAATACTCACATTCGATCCCTCCAAAAACCCCTGGGCAATGGTTCCGAAACCATCACTGCCCGGTGTTCCTAAAATTGGCGCCCCCGACGAAGAAGATTCCTGCTGCAGGTTGCTGCCCAGGCTTCTCAACCCGGACGGGTTTCCGAATCTGGCCAATTCCATGATACCGATCTCGGTTCCCCGGGATTCGTTATCCAGAAAAGCCATGACGTTTCCATTCTTCCCGATGGCAATTTTGGTGGCGTTTTCAGGGATCACGATCTCAGGGATGACCGGGTCCCCATCCGCGGTGACCAGTCTGCCCTGGCCGTCCTTTTTCAGGCTGCCGTCCCGGGTATAGGCGGTTTCCCCGTTGGGTCGTATCACCTGAAGAAAACCGTCCCCCTCAATGGCCACATCCAGCTCGCTGCCTGTTTGTTCAAGATCGCCTACGGTATAGACCTTTTCCACTGCCGCGGCCCGTGTTCCGAGTCCTATCTGAATCCCGGTGGGGACTTCGGTGTCGTCCGAAGTCGAACTGCCGACGGCCCTGGCATTGGAATACAACAGATCCTGGAAATTGGCCCGGCTCCGCTTAAAGCCCGTGGTGTTCACATTGGCCAGGTTGTTGGCGATGACGTTGATATTGGTCTCCTGAGCCTCCATCCCGGTTGCTGCGGAAAATAAAGCCGTAATCATACCATTTTCGTCCTTTTGTCTGGCTTAAGGGCAATATTATATTGCCTTCATCTTTTCCATTTATCGATTTTTCCCCAAGCAATTATCCAAGCTGGCCGATTTGCCTGGCCTTTTCAGCCATCTCGCTGAAAGACTTCATGGTCTTCAAATAGGCGGCATAGGCCCTCTTGGTTTCAATGACCTCGGTTGTAAGGAGCAGCGGGTTCACATTCGACTGCTCCAGGCTGCCCTGAACCACACCGCTGTCGGCAGAAGGCAGGTCGGTCCCTTCTTTGTCCAGCTCCCACAGGCTGTTTCCCTTTTGACGCAAAGCCTCTGTATCCGAAACCTCGTAGACATTGATCTGTCCGACCTGGGCACCGCCCGCGGTGATCCGCCCCTTTTCATCGATGAGCACCTCTTGATGGGGAAGATCGACCGGACCGTCTTCCCCGATCACCTGCAGTCCTTTAGTGGCCGTCACCAGGTTGCCCTCATTGTCCAGGGTGAAATTGCCCCGCCTGGTATACTGGAAACCGTCTTCACCGGCCACCTTGAAGAACCCCTGACCCTGTATGGCCAGGTCTAAGGCTTGACCGGTCCTTTTCAGATCGCCCTGGGAGAAATCCGTGTACCTGGCCGAGGTCCGGGTAAAGTTCATTCCCCGGCCCCCTGAATTCTGCAGGACATCGCTGAAAAGCGATTCAAAGGAGACGCGGCTGGCTTTAAAGCCGATATTGGAGACATTGGCCAGATTGTTCACCGCCACCTCCAGTTTCTGCATCTTGGCCACAGACCCGGACAACGCACTGTATACACCTGAACTCATCTCTCATCCTCTTTTAACATGATCGCAGTATAACCCTGAGGCTATCTCTCTTATCGGCCAATTTCGGGCAGGCTTTAGTTCAAACCCGGACAACGCTCCCTCACGGCTGAACATGAAAAGCAGTCAGGATTGTTTGGACGACCTGGCCAGGGAAAGCATCTGCTCGGCTTCAAATAAAGACACCTCCAGAATTTCGGCTACTTCTGAAACTCCAAGCCCCGACCTCTTTAACTGTTCGAGATAACGATATTTTTCCGGAACACTTTTGTTCTTGACCGCATTTTTTTCGAAGCGGGATTTCAGCTCCGATGTCTCGAGCCGATGCTCCTGGATCCCGTTTTCAGCAGATCGTGATTTTTCCAGTAAGCGCATTTTCCCATCCAACTCCTGAAGGTTTTGCCGCATCTCTTTCAGGCTGCTGCCGGCCCGGAGATACAACAACAGGCAAAAACCGCTGAAAAAAACACAGAGCAGGAAAAACAAACCGACCACAAAGAGGATCCCGGTCTGATCCAACCTGCTGAGGATTCCCTCCATCCTGAGCCCCAGCTCGTTGAAATCCGGCCACAAGAAATCCATACTAAGCCTGCATCCCCGCCTTGAGTTTCAACAGGGCCTGACTGTGCAACTGGGAAATTCTGCCCTCAGAAAGGTCCAGGACATCGGCTATCTCCTTTTGGGTAAACCCTTCATAATAAAAAAGGGTAAGGACAAGGCGTTCCTTTTCTGACAGCCCTTGCAACTGGACAGCCAACTCCCGAGTCAACTCCTGAAGCACGACTTCTTCTTCAGGGCTTTTTGCTTGCTCATCCTTCAATTGATCCAGAAAGGTCTCGCCCTTTGAAAAACCGGTCAGTGTTTCATAGAGGCTGACAAAGCCGAGGTGCCCGATTTCGTTGAGAATCTTTTGGTATTCTTCAAGGCCGAGACCCATTGCTGCGGCGATCTCTTCCTCGCTCGGCTCTCTTCCCAGTTCCTGTTCCAGCCTTTTGATAGCTCCGATCACCTGGTTGTGTTTTTCCCGCATGGATCGGGAAAACCAGTCCATTTTCCTGACTTCATCCAGAACCGCCCCCCGAATACGAACTTCGGCGTAGGTCTTGAACAAAACCCCCTTGCCCGGATCAAAACGGCCGGCTGCTTCCATGAGACCATACATTGCCGCACTCTTTAGTTCATCTAAAGAGATAAAGCCGGGTATTTGCGGACGCATCCGTTGAACGACAATCTCCACAAAATTCAGATGGGACCTGATCAGCTCATCCCTATCATCATAAGCGGTCGCCTGATACATCATTCAGTCTCCCTCACCCGGTCTCGCCAAGAGAAAGCAATCTCTTCCAAAAAAATTGCTGAGACCCTTTCGGTGCCTGTTTTTCAGATTTCAGATCCAGATTTTCAACAAGATTCGCAAAGGCTTGGCAGGATTTCGTCTTGGGATAGAGTTCCACAAGGGTTTTCTGTCTGCGAACCGAATCAGTGAATCGTTTATCCAGGGGGATCGCCCCCAGAAAATCAATCGAGATGTCAATGAACCTGCTGCTGACCAGGGTCAGCTTATGGTAGACATCGAGGGCCTCATTCTCGGAAGACACGGAATTGACGATGAGTTTGAACCGCTTTTCGTGAAACCGGGTGGAAAGGAGCTTCATCAGGGCATAGGCATCGGAGATGGCTGTCGGCTCAGGGGTGGTGACCACCAGAATATCCTGGGCAGCCACGTTGAAGTAGGTCACGTTTTCCGAAATCCCGGCCTCGGTGTCGATCAAGACCAGATCGAATCGATCGTGCAACAGATCCAGGCCTTCCATGAGATTGATCTTTTGACTCGAGTCCAATCGGGTGTACTTTTGAACACCTGAACCGGCCGGGAGAATCATGATGCCCTCGGGGGCCTGGACCAGGATCTCCTTCAGCTCTTTCTCTCCGGCAAAGAAATGATTCAAATTGAACTTCGGATTCAGGCCGAAATAGAGGTCTATATTGGCCAGACCCAGATCGGCATCGATGACCAGAACGCGATATCCCTGTCTGGCCAGGACAAGAGCCAGATTGGCCACGCAGACCGTCTTGCCCACCCCTCCCTTTCCGCTGGTAACGGACATCACCCTGGCCGTTTTCAAGTCACCGGATCTTCGCGCAGAAGCAGTGCCGAATTCACGGCTCAATGCACGGAGGGTACGGGCCTGATCCCGGTCTCCTTGATATTCCATTTCTCATCCACCTCGTTTCTGTTCAGGATCATACCGGCAAGCTGTCTGGGTTCCGGGGAGAGAATATCTTCAGGAACGTTCTGCCCGTTGGTCAAAAAAGACAGGGGATAGCCTGTCTTGATTTGAACATTGAGTATCTGGCCCAACAGATTACACTCATCGAGTTTGGTAAAAACAAGCCCCTTCGGCTTCAAATGTTCAAACCTGTCAATCACCGAATGCAAATCCTTTTCTCCGGTCGTAGCCGAGAGCACCAGATGGTTCTCGGTCTTCAATGCAGGATCTAAAAACGAGGCCAGATCCTGCTGGCTGACCTCGTCCCGCGGATTTCTTCCGGCTGTGTCTAAAAGGATCAAGTCCTTGTCCTGGTGTCTGGCGAAGATCTCCTGCAGCTGCTCAGGAGACCGGGCCACTTCCACCGGAACATTCATGATCTGACCGTAAATCTTCAACTGTTCAACCGCAGCTATCCGGTAATTGTCGATGCTGGCCAGAACGACCCGCTTCCCGCCGTCCAAAAGATAATTGGCCGCCACCTTGGCTATGGTCGTGGTCTTCCCGACTCCTGTAGGGCCGATAAAGGAGAGCCTCTTTTGTCCGTCCAAAGGACCTGAAACAGGATTTTCCAAGCGGATCATCCCGGCAATGGACTGCTCCAGATGCCGCTCGAGATCCTCCGGAGCTTTTTGTACCGCAAATTCCAGGCTGCCTTTTTGCCGTTCGGCAAACAAATCTAAAAATTCAGCGCCCAAGCCGAGGGCGGATAACTCGGTCCAGATCTTCTCGCCAAAATCGCCGAGGCCAAAATCTTGACATTTTGGACCATTGCACAGGGAACTCTTCTCCTTTGCCCACTTTCCTCTGACTTCAGAAAACTCCCGGACAAGACCCTGAAACGATTGCTTCATTTCCCGCAGTTCCTGGAAAAGAACTCTGTCTTCCACCGGTCTGCCTGCGTTCAAAGGATCGTGTCTTGAATTTGCCAATAAGTCTTCGAAATTTCCGTTTCTTGAATATGTTCTGTCTGTCTTTCGGGGCTGAACCTGAACCCCGGGCTCAGACCCGAAATTCGGCCCATAGCCGGTGCCCGGACTCGACTCTTCCGGATCCTGAGACCGGTCCACAGCCGCCGTGACTTCGATCCAGGGTTTGCCCGGGAAACCCAATTTTTTCTTCTGAATACTTTTGGTCGACAGGATCAGGGCTTCCGGCCCCAATTCTCCTTTGACCTTTTCCAGGGCGGAACGCATATCCTGTGCTTCGAAAACTTTAACTTGCATTGAACCTCACCGTTCCCAGGGATTGAATTTTGACTTGCGGTGCGACCTCATTGTGAGAAAGCACTGCCAAACCAGGGAAATAGCGTTCAGTCATTTTTTTGACATGGAGGCGGATGGAGGCCGGACAGAGCAGTACGGGACTGGCCCCCCCTTTGAACATTTCAAGGTGTTTCCCGATTCCTTCGAGAATGGATTTGGCCTTTTTCGGTTCCAGAGCCAAGACACTGCTTTGACCGCTTGGCTGCACCGAACCCTGTATTGTTTCCTCGACTTGATGATCAAGGGTAATAATGGACAGGGTGTCGCCGTCCCCGGTATAGGCGGCGCTGATCTGCCTGGCCAGGGACTGCCTGACATATTCGGTCAGCACATCCAGATCCTGGATATGCGGGGCACAATCAGCCAGGGTTTCCAGGATAGTCCGCAAATCCCGGATTGAGACCCCTTCCCGCAATAAATTCTGCAACACTTTCAGCACACCTCCAAGGCTCATGAGATTGGGGATCAACTCTTCGATCAGTTTCGGATAGTCCCTGGAAATAGTATCAAGCAAATTCTGTGCCTCTTGCCTGCCCAGCAATTCATGGGCATGGGTCTTGACCACTTCACTGATGTGGGTGGCCATGACGGTGTTACAGTCAACCACTGTGTATCCGGCCATTTGTGCCCTTTCCTTCTTGTCCTCTGAAATCCAGACCGCCGGGAGGCCGAAGGCGGGCTCCACCGCGGCCAGGCCCTTTATTTTTTCCGTAAGGTTCCCTGAATCCATGGCCAGATAATGGCCTGGAGTCATCTCGGCTGAAGCAACGGGCACCCCCTTGAGCAGCAACCGGTATTCATTGGGCTTTAACTGCAGGTTGTCCTTGATATGGATCGGGGGCATGATAAATCCCAGGGAAAGAGCGAACTGTTTGCGGATCGAACGGATCCTGTTCAACAGCTCCCCATCCTGAGAGGCGTCCACGAATCGGATCAATCCGTAACCCACCTCCAGTTCAAGAAGGTCCACGCTCAGGAACTGTTCATAGTTTTCCTCCTCTTCCCGGACCTGGCCTTGATCTTCATGCTCTTCCGGGCCTGCGGCTATCTCCCCCTGCTGTTTCTGGACTGCATAGGCCAGGCCAAAGAGCAGAAGGGAGAGGACCAGGAAAGGGAAAAAGGGCAGACCGGGGATGAGGGCGAAACCGAGTAGTATCGATCCCACGACCCAGATGGCCCGGACATTGAAGCTGAACTGGTTCTTGAGCTGGGTCCCGAAGTCCCCGATGCCCCCGCTGCGGGAAACCAGGATGCCCGCCCCGGTGGAAATGATCAGGGCCGGGATCTGACTGACCAGACCATCCCCGATGGTCAATGTGGAATAGGTATGGACCGCCTCCAGGAGGGGCATGCCCATCTGGACGACCCCTATCACAAATCCGGCGCAGATGTTGATCAGGGTTATGACGATCCCGGCGATGGCATCTCCGCGCACAAACTTGCTTGCCCCGTCCATGGCCCCGAAAAAATCGGCCTCTCTGGTAATCTCTTCCCGTCGCAAGCGGGCCTGTTCCTCGTTGATCAGTCCGGCGTTCAAGTCTGCATCGATGGCCATCTGTTTCCCGGGCATGGCATCCAGGGTGAAACGGGCCGAGACTTCCGCCACCCGGCCGGCTCCCTTGGTGATGACGATAAAATTGATGACCACCAGGATGAGAAA
>JAIPDR010000234.1 GCA_021737615.1 Desulfohalobiaceae bacterium
TCATGGCGAAAAAAAGACTCAGAAAAAGGAGGAAGGGGACGCTGATATCTGTTTCGAAATATCCCGGCACGACCTTGATCAGATCGAAAACTGTCTTGACCGGCTTGACCCAGGCCGGATATTCTATCAGGGTCGGGGGTTGGTCATCGGGTTTTACTTCCCGCAGGAAAAGCCCCCAGCCTTCCTTTTCGGAATTTCGGCGCAGCTTTGCGATGTTCTTTTCCGGAACGAACCCCTCCAGACAGGAAACCGGACCGCGGTCCTTTATACCTGAGCGGGCCAGCTGAAATTGGTACCGGTCCCAAGCTTTATCGTATTCAGTTTGAAGCTCTTCCCGGCATCCGGCATAAGCGGCTATTTCCTGATCGCTGGAGGCAAGCTCTGCCTTTAGGTCTTCCTTGTCCTGTCTGAGCTCAGCCAGGGGCTTTTCAGGCAGGGCGGCCTCAAAAGCGGGCCTGTCCACCGGCCGGCGTCCGATCACCGCGAACCAGACATTTTCCTTGTCGCGCCGGGTTTCGATCCGCACGCTTTCCGCTGGAGATTCGAAGTCCGTGTCGACAGGCAGAGCAAACAGCTGGAGACTCACCCCGTGGGCTCGAAGCCGGCGGACTGCCTGTGGATCAAAGGATCCAAAGGGAGCCACGCGCAACAATTCCTGATCCAGATCGTGGATCTTCTGTTGCAGCTGCTCACGTTTTTCCTTCAGCCGCCAGAGGTTCTGGACAGTGAAAGAAGCATCCGTGGCGCACTCCTGTCCGGACTTCCCGGACTTGTCCGGAATCATTTCCTGAAGCGTTTTGATCCTGTCCAGCTCCTCTCCCGCGGACTGCAGGTCCCGGTCATCAGCCGTATCCGACACCAGGAGGTGCATCACCCCGAGATCCTGGAGCCTCTCCAGGGCCCTGGACCTGTCCTGACTGCTGGCCAGGAGGATGACTTTCTGCATGGGCACGATCATAGCCCGCTTGACCTCTCGCTCAATTTGGCCTTGGCCAGCTTGGCCCTGACCACGGCCGTGGTTTGCAAATCGCCGAGGGCGATCTGGATGACCCTGATGTTTTCCCTGCACTCGGGTATCTTGACTTTTTCAAAGAGGTTGACCCGCTGGCTGGTCCTGCGCAATTCCGCTCCCATAAGACTCAATTCCTCCTGCAGAAACTCTTTTTGCAGCCTGAGCCTGACCGCCTCCTTGACCGCTTCCAGGCCATCATCCACCCAGGGAGGCGTCTGCAACAGATCAGGGCTTGTCTCTTCAAAGCGGATATCCTTGAACCGCTTTACCGTCAACCCGACCACATTCTCTTTTCTTATTTCGGCCCGGCCGACTTTGATCAGGGATTCGATATCGACGGCCTCGGCAAAGAGACTGATCCACTGTTCAAGGCTGTCAAGCAGGGAGCGTTCCTCCTGGCGGACGTCTTCCAACCTGGCCCGGACCCGCTGCACTTCGATCTGCAGCTGCTGCTTCTTGAGCTGCAGAGTGGGCAGAAAGCGCTCATAACGCTGGAGCTCCCGGCGCTGGGCCTTGAGCTCGCTCTTGGTCATCTTGATCCTGGCCATTTTGGAAAATTCTGGTTACTGGATACTGGATTTTGGGTTCAGTTATTTTCATAAATATTCAATAGTTACATGTCAGCACTGCCAGAGGCAGGGCTGACCACTGACCTCTGATCACTGTCTCCCTCTTTTTCCCCTCCGCCTTCCTCTCCAGTCGGCCAGTAGGCCTCGATGAGATCCGAAGGCAGTCCGGTCTCCTCCTGGTGAAAACAGTCGGCCAGAATGGCCCAGCACCTGTCCAGGGCTTGTTCCAGTGGGATGTTCACCCTGAGGTCCATCATCCTGTCTTCGAACATGTCCCCGTAGCGCAGGAGTTTCTGGTCCCAGTCACTCAGCTGAAAGCCCATGTCCTGTTTTTCCCTGGCTTCCCTGGAGGAGGCGTAGAGCTGAATCATGGTGTTCATGATGATCCGGTGGTCGTCTCTGGTCTGGTCATTGACCTTCTGCTTCAACCGGCTCAGAGAACCAAAAGGTTCGATCCGCCCGCCGCGGAGATACAACTGGCCCTCGGTTATGTAACCGGTATTGTCCGGGATGGGATGGGTCACGTCGTCACCGGGCATGGAGGTGACCGAGAGGATGGTGATGGAACCGGCTTCATCGAAGTCCACCGCCTTTTCGTACCTGGAGGCCAACTGGCTGTAGAGATCACCGGGGTACCCCCGATAAGACGGGATTTGTTCCATGGTAATGGAGATCTCCTTCAGGGCATCGGCAAAATTGGCCATGTCAGTCAAAAGGACCAGAACCCGTTTGCCGTCCAGGGCAAAACGTTCGGCAACGGCCAGGCAGAGGTCGGGGACCAGGAGGCACTCCACCGTGGGATCCTCAGCGGTATGCACATAAAAGACCGAGCGGGACATGGCCCCTTTTTCTTCCAGGATGTCCCTGAAAAACAGGTAATCGTCGTGTTTGAGCCCTAGACCGCCCAGGATGATGACTTCCACTTCCGCCTGCAGGGCGATCCTGGAGAGAAGCTGGTTGTAGGGCTCCCCGGGTATGGAAAAAATGGGGATCTTCTGTGATTCCACCAGGGTATTGAAGACATCGATCATGGGGACACCGGTTCGGATCATTTTCCGGGGTATGATCCGCTTCATGGGATTGACGGTCGGGCCTCCTATGGGAATGGCGGTTTCAAGGATCTCCGGCCCCTTGTCCCTCGGGTTTCCGGCCCCGGTAAAGACCCTGCCCAGGAGAAATTCGGAATAGGCCGTCTGCATGGGCCGGCCCAGGAAGTGCACCTTGGCGTCGGTGGATATTCCCCGGCTTCCGGCAAAGACCTGGAGCGAGACCCGCCCCCCCTCGAGCTTGATGACCTGAGCCAGGGACGTGCCCCGGGTGGAGGTCACCCTGGCCAGTTCTCCATAGGCCACCCCTTCCGCCTGGAGGATGATCACGCTCCCGGAAATCTGATCGATCCGGTGATAAATCTTACGCATATTCAAAGACCTCAGCCGCCGTGTCCTCCAGCTGCTGCTGTTTTTCCTGAAACTGATCGCTGTCCATTTCAGTCCTATTCCAGTCTATGGCCGACTGGGTCAGTTTCTGAAAAAATGCCCTGGCCTCGTCCTTGTCCTGAAAATGCATGTCCTGTTTCAAAAGGGAGACGATACGGTCAAAGACATGTTTCTGCCGTTCGGCGGAGGTGGCTCCGTCCACCGGATCGAAGGCGTCCTGCTGGAGATAGACGCGGTCCAGGAACTCGCCCTTGAGATAGATCACATAATCTTCCAGGGTGGTCCCTTCCTCGCCGACGACCTTCATCATCTGAGAGATCTCGTTGCCTTGAGTCAGTATGGACCGGGCCATATCCACCAGGTCCTTATCCACGACTCCGGGATAGGTGGTCCAGCTCTCCATGGGTTCGATGGCCGGATAACGCCTGGCATCGGAGCGGGCTCTGGACAGGCCGTGGAAGGCTCCGACCACCTTGAGCGTCGACTGGGTGACCGGCTCTTGAAAATTGCCCCCGGCCGGACTGACCGTCCCCCCGATGGTCACCGAGCCCAGGTTGCCGTCTCTGAGGCGGACCTGGCCGGAACGTTCGTAAAAAGCGGCGATGACCGACTCCAGGTAGGCCGGGAAGGCCTCTTCACCGGGAATTTCCTCGAGACGGCCGGATACCTCTCGCAAGGCCTGGGCCCATCTGGAAGTGGAATCGGCCAGGAGCAAGACATCCAGCCCCATCTGTCGATAGTACTCGGCCAGGGTAACCCCGGTGTAGACGGAAGCCTCCCTGGCGGCCACAGGCATGGAACTGGTGTTGCAGACGATGATAGTCCGCTCCATGAGGCTTTTGCCTGTCTTTGGATCCTCGATTTCCGGAAACTCGCGTATGGTCTCCACCACTTCTCCGGCCCGCTCGCCGCAGGCCGCGACTATCACCACATCCACGTCTGCATGGCGGCTGGTGAGCTGCTGGATTACCGTTTTACCGGCCCCGAAAGGTCCGGGGATGCAGTAGGTCCCCCCTTTGGCTATGGAGAAAAAGGTGTCTATGATGCGGATCTTGGTGTTCAGGGGCTGGCTCGGCCTGAGCCTTTCACTGTAAGCCTTGATGGGGATCTTGACCGGCCAGTGCTGGATCATGCTCACTTCCCGCTCTGCTTCCCTTTCCCCGGCCAGGCGGGCAATGGGCTCGTCAACCGTGTACTCTCCGGCCTGGGCGATCCAGGAAACGCTGGAGGTGCCCTTTAAATCAAAAGGAGCCATGATCCGGTGAGAAAAAAGCCCCTCCGGGACCGTGCCCAGGGTCTGGCCGCTTTTGACCTTATCCCCTTCCCCGGCCACGGGGGTAAAAGACCAGGTTTTGTCCCTGCTCAGGGGCTTGAAGTATGTTCCCCGCTTGAGAAAAAAACCATGGGCCTCGGCTACATCGGACAGAGGATTCTGGAGGCCGTCAAAGACCTGGGCCAGCAGGCCGGGACCGAGCTCCGCGACCAGGAGTTCATCGCTGAATTCGACCCGGTCACCGACCTTTAGTCCGGTGGAGTCTTCGAAGACCTGGAGCTCGGCGTAATCACCCCGGATTCGAATCACTTCCGACTTCAGGCGCAGATCGCCGCTGAGGGCAAACCCGGTCTCATTCTGAAAGACGGGCTTGGAAAATTCCACAGTCAGCAGGTTCCCATTGACGCCGACGATGCGGCCGAAATTTTCATCCATCAAAATTTTCTCTCATCAAAATTTTCTTCCAAGATACCTGGATTTTTCAGTTGTTGATGATTGTTTTCAATTGCCTCAGCTGATCATAATTTTGATTCTCGAAAATTTTGAACATGAAGAATCTCTTTTTTAATTCATCTTCCGGGCTCCACGCTCCGCGCTCTTCCCGCCTCACTCCTCACTCCTCACTCCTCACTTCTCACTTCTTTTACTGTTTCCGCAACAAGGTCCTGGAAACGTTTCCTGCCCCGCTTTTCATCAAACTGTGCCCACCTGTGCGCCAGCCTGAGCTGTCCGGCGAAAGCCAGGATTCGTTCCAGGCCCAGGGAGCCGGGCCCGGCCAGGTTCTCCAGCAACTGAAAGCGCCCCCTGTCCAGGACCCATTCCCGCTCCTGGGGAGTCTCCCGGTTAAAGGCATCCTGAACCATTTCCCTGGCCAAAACGGAATAGCCTCTGTGCATCCGGAGTTTTTTTTCCAGGCCCGGTCTTCTTTTGCGGGCACATTCATTGATGATCTGGGTCTCCAGGTCCGACCAGGCCTGTCCGAACGGCGTCTCGCAGAATCCTGGATTCCCGTCCAGCAGCCGGTCAAGATCCCGTAACTGTGGGTCGTTGAGCAGCCCCGAACAGCTGGTCCGGAAATCATCGATGGTTATGGGCGGCGATTTCCCCAAGGCCAGGTAGGGCAGGGTCGCGGCCAGATACGTAAAAATCACGAGACCGACCCTTTGACCTGCCTGTCTGCGGACTGCTGCAGGCATTTCCTGACCCGGTCGATCCCGAGATCACGGCCGGCCACCCCCTTGACGATTTCCGCAAGATGTGGGCGCAGCAGGGCGCTTAAGCTCTCGGCAACTGCATCAGCGGTGAAATCGAGATAGACGTTGCCTTCCTTGAAGGATATCTTGAACCCGCTTAAAATATCGTTGTCCGCTTTGAGAACTATCCCTCCGGCCATCTTCTGCCGGTAGAGATCGGCAAAGTAATGAATCAGTTTTTCCTTGTCTTCAGGACTGACCATTACGTCCCAGCGGACATCCCCGGATTTGGAGGCGCACTGGTCCACGATCCGAACCAGCATGTCCTTCAGGGTCTGGATGTCCATGGCCTGGTCAACGCTTTCGGCCACCAGGTCGGACATGATGTTCTCGATGCCGAAGGAGACTGTGATCAAGATGTCCCTGGCAGCCTGTTCCAGTGTCTTCTCACTCCGCTTGGTGTAGACCTCGGCTTCTTCCCTGGCCTGCTCCAGCATCTTCCTTCTCTTTTCCTCGGCCTCCCGGACGATGGAAGAGGCCTTCTCCCTGGCCCTGGCCACGATCTGCTCCGCTTCCTCCTCGGCCTTGTCCACACCCTCTTTCTGCAGCCGTTCAATAAGCGGCTGAAGTTCATCCGCCATGATCTAGTCCTTAGAGATAAGGTTACTGGTTGTGGTTGTATTCTATCCTGA
>JAIPDR010000235.1 GCA_021737615.1 Desulfohalobiaceae bacterium
AAGAGTTCTCGATTATGCAAGATCATCGTTTAGGGCAGAGCCTAAGAGTCCGGAGGGGGCAGGGATCCCCCATGAGCGAGCCTTAGAAAACCGAGAGCCGGAAGCGTCTTAGCGAAAGAGAGCCCTGTGACCGGTTCGCTGTCTATAACCGGAGTCTCATATGAGTGACTCACAAGTAAGTCACTGGTACATCTTGGACCCATCAGGGAACTGACTCCTGCCATTTGTCAGCGAAAATCCTGGCCACCTTTCCGGTCTGCGAAGGCTTGATATCCAAAGCCTTGGCCACTTCCGCATACAGCCTTTCGCGGTCACGGTTTTCGGCCTGGACCAGGTTCTTGACGTCCCGCTTCTCTTTGAGGCTCAAATCCTGGTCGTTTTTCAGGACGAGGTAGCCGTCGTCCCCTTCGGCCAGGACCCCTTTCCTGAAATAGGGCTTTAACTGCTGAAAGCGTTTCTTCATCTCGTTCTTCAGGGATCTGATGGTGGGGTTGGAGACCGTGACCGCATCCTCGGCCGCAAAGGCCGGAGAAGCTAGCACGGCCAGAAAAATATTTCTGGAAAGTGCTCCCTGGTCCGGGTCCAGGGATTCATTCTCCTGTTTGCGGTTCTTGTTCTTTCGAACATCGTCGACGATATCGCCGGCCACGGATTCGACTTCCTCGGCCGGGAAGTAGATGTTGATGGTCACACAGCCGAGCAGGACGAATATCATCATGCCGGTCATCCAGTAAGTTCGATAGGGACGGGTTGCCATGGCTGCCTCCTTTAGCCGATATTTTCGCCTCCGGGCTTTTGGAGCAGAAGTCCGGAGAAGAAAACCGGAATGATACGTAATTTGTTGCTCCTTGTATCCAGATAAGTTTACGCCCAATCAATGTTTTCGTTCAGAGATTAAAAAAGAACTCTATACTGATCCAATTTTGGTTTTTACAACAAAGACTGGCGACCCCAAGGGCCCAGGCCCAAATTTCGCAAAAAGCTAAGTTGGAGCAGTATACTAGACCGGGGCCCTTTTGACAAGGGCCAACCTGCCGGCATATTCAGCGAAAAGCGGATAGACGGATTGACATTGCCGGGAAAATCGGATAGTTTGATATGGTTCGTATTGAACTATACTTACAGGAGGATGACTATGGCCAGAGGGGATTTCAGCCACAAATTCGACGCCGGCAAACTCTGGGATCGGATAAAGCAGGGCAAGAGCGCCAAGGAGATCATGCAGGAACTGGGCATTTCCAGGTGGACCCTCATCGAGCAGGTCCTGATCCTCCAGAACAGGACCGGGAAGTACTATGAAGTTCCGGGTCTCTTTGAAGACGAGTCCGAAAGACGCCGCAAAGTCCACTACCAGCGGGAAGGGATCATTTTTTCGGCCAAGATGTTGGAGAAGACCGGTTTTCAAGCCGGTGACGAGTTCGAGATGATCGTGGAGAAGGACCGGATCATATTACAAAAAATTGGCTGATTGTCCGCAAAAAGGAGCCGGCATGCCCAGAAAAGCGTTCAGCATAAAGTTCAAGCCGGAAAAGCTCAAGGAACTGATAGGCAAGGGCCTGACCGCCCGGCAAATCATGAAGGAACTCGGCATCTCCCGCTTCACCTTGAAGGAACATCTCCTGCTGCTCCAGCAGCAGGAGAAGAAGGTCTATCTCGTTCCGGGTCTTCTGGAGGAAGAGGAGCAGCAAAAAAGGATCGTAAAGTTCAGAAGAGGGAGGATCTTTTCTCCTTCTGCCTTGGCGGAGAAAGATTTCAATCCGGGTGACGCCTTTGAGATGGAGGAGCGGGAGGGAAGAACCATTCTCAGAAAATTGAGCTGATCGGCCTGCCGGCAGGGTCGTCCAGGTCAGGTGGCGACGGGGATCGATGACTGACACACATTTCATCAGGGGGAGGTGATTATGGCAGAAGACCTGCGGACCACGAAGCAGCGGACCACGAGGACCATCCAGAATCTGGACAACCGGATCCTGAAATACGATATCCATCCCTGGGTTTTCTTCGGCGGAGCCGGGGTCATCATCTGCGGCGTGCTCATGACCATCATCCTCGGGGAGACGGCAGCCGAAATCTTCGGCTCCATGCAGTCCTGGATCTCCAATTTCACCGGATGGTTTTTCGTCCTGGTCATGAATGTGGTCCTGGTCTACTGCTTTGCCCTGATGTTTTCCCGTCTGGGCAGCCTTCGCATCGGAGGCCCGGATGCCGAACCGGAGTTTTCCACCCTGGGCTGGTTCGCCATGCTCTTTTCCGCTGGCATGGGCATCGGCATCCTGTTCTACGGCGTGGCCGAACCCATGTTCCATTTCGTGGGCAACCCCTTCACCGAACCTGGTTCCGCGGCCAGCGCCCAAAAGGCCATGGACCTCACCTTTCTCCACTGGGGGTTCCACCCCTGGGCCATTTACGCCATGGTGGGCCTGGGCCTGGCCTTTTTCGGCTTCTCCGAAGGGCTGCCTCTGTCCATCCGCAATGTCTTCTATCCCCTGCTCGGCGACAGGATCTACGGCGGATTGGGAAACCTGATCGATATCCTGGCCACAGTCTCCTGTCTCTACGGGGTGGCCACTTCTCTGGGCCTCGGCGTGCAGCAGGTCAACGCCGGCCTGGCCCACCTCTTTGGAATCCCCCAGAATGCATTTGTCCAGGTCCTGCTCATCGCCGGGATCACCACCATTGCCACCTGGTCCGTGATCCGGGGGCTGGACTCCGGGATCAAATTCTTGAGTCAAGTGAACATGGCCTTTGCCGGGGCCCTGATGATCTTCGTCTTCATCTTGGGCCCAACGGTTTTTATCTTTAACGGCCTCTTTGAAAACATCGGCAGCTACATACAGAACCTGCCGACGCTGTCCACCTGGAACGAGACCTATACCGGGGGCACCTGGCAGAACGGCTGGACCGTCTTTTACTGGGGCTGGTGGATCGCCTGGTCTCCGTTCGTGGGCATGTTCATCGCCAGGGTCTCCTATGGACGCAAGATCAGGGATTACCTCCTGGGCGTGCTCCTGGTCCCGGTGGCAGTGACCTTTGTCTGGATGACGGTCTTCGGCAACAGCGCCATCTATGTCGAGCTCTTCGGTGACGGCGGTCTGGCCAAGGCGGTCCAGGAGAACATCCCGGTCTCCCTGTTCGTGTTTCTGGAGAATTTCCCCCTGAGCATGCTGACCTCGATCCTAGCCATCATTGTGGTCATCACTTTTTTTGTGACCTCCTCGGACTCAGGATCCATGGTCATCGATATCATCACCGCTGGCGGCAACCCGGATCCGCCGAGACCACAGCGGCTCTTCTGGGCGATCACCGAAGGGCTGGTGGCCGCGGTCCTGTTGATGGGCGGCGGATTGGTCGCTCTGCAGACTGCAGCCATCACCACTGGCCTGCCCTTTGCACTGGTGGTGCTCATGATGTGCTGGTCCGTGACCAGGGGGCTGAAGAACTACGTGGAAAGATACGGTTTTGATGAATGAAATACAAATCCACTTGCCTTTCTTATGATGGTGGGGGCTCATTGAGTGAATTGACTCTGATGCAGGACTTCTCATGGATTTGTATATACAAAGATCCAAAAGGGGCGTGTCTCGATAACATCTGCATGTCGGACAGTCAGGTTATATCCTGAGTTTTCGACAGGAGGTCTAAAAATGAACAGCCTTAAAGTGTGGAAAAACAGCCTGGCCAGGGGCCTGCTTTTGATCTTCTGCCTCGCTGCGCCCGCTGTTTCGGCCCAGGCGGCCGGGGAAGCCGTGAAAATCGCCTATGTGGAGTGGTCTTCGGAAATAGCCAGCGCCAATGTGGTCAAGGCGGTCCTCCAGGAAAAAATGGGGATCCGCTGTGAAATCGTGGCCATGAAGGCCGACGAAATGTGGCAGGCGGTGGCCGAAGGCGAGGTCGACGCCATGGTCGGGGCCTGGCTGCCTTTGACGCATTCCGCTTATCTAAAACAATACAAAGCCGACCTGGTAGACCTTGGACCCAATCTGGAAGGGGCCAGGATCGGCCTGGTGGTCCCCAATGTCAGTCTGGGCCGGCAGACCGCGGCCACCGGCCTCAGGAACACCCCCTACATCAAGGCTGATTCCATTTCGGATCTCAATAAATACGGGGACAAGTTTCATTATCGGATCATCGGCATCGATCCGGAGTCCGGGGTCATGCAAAAATCCAGGCAGGCCATGGAGGCCTATGGCCTGGACAACTATGAATTGATTCCCGGCAGCGAGGTCTCCATGACCGCGGAGCTGGCCCACGCCATCCAGCGCCAGGACTGGATCGTGGTCACCGGCTGGCTGCCCCACTGGAAGTTCGCCCGCTGGAATCTCAAGTTTTTGAAAGACCCCAAAGGGATCTATGGCGGTCAGGAGAGCATCCATACCATGGTCCGCGAGGGCTTCAAGCTGGATAGGCCGGAAATCTATGAACTTCTGGACAATTTTTACTGGGAGCCCCAGGACATGGGCCAGCTCATGATCTGGATCCACGATGACGACGGCATGTTCCCCTATGAAAAGGCCCTGCGCTTTCTGCGGGGCAATGAAGAGCTGGTGCAGAGCTGGCTGCCGTGATTCTGCGGTACAAGAAGCAGAGGGCATGGGGCAGAGGGCATGGGGCATGGGGAAGAGAACGGAAGGCAGGGGACAGTGATCAGTGGTCAGAGGACGGAGGACAGAGGACGGCAAGAAGGGGATAAGAACAGAGGTCGGTGGGCAGGGGTCTTCCCCGCCGGAGGCTGAGAATTTTTCAGCCGACCTTCCGGGGCGGCTGAAATCTGCCTCTTCTTTCTTATCCTGTCAAATCCTGTAAATCCTGTCTAATACTCTTCTGCAAAGAATTCTTCGACAGGATTAACAAGATGTCGAGGATGGGCGGAGGGCGGCGCCGCTTTGGAATCCCTGTCAATCTCTGTTTCGAAAGCGCAGGAAGAGGCCGGAACGGGCCTTGGGTTCAAACCAGGTCGATTTGGGGGGCATGACCTGGGCGGCCTCGGCCACGGCGATGAGCTCTTCGACACTGGTCCCGAAGCAGGCAAAGGCCGCTTCAAAGCCCTGCCTGCATGCGGATTCCATCCCCTTCTCGCCGCTGATTCCCGGGATATAGCTTATCCTGCGATCTGTCCGGGCCTCCTTGATCCCCAGCAGCGGTTCCAGGATGAGACGGTGCAGGAGGCTGACGTCCAGGCTCTGGATCGGATCATCCGGAATGTCCACCTCCGGCCTGAGCCTAAGATCATACCACTGATCCCGGAGCAGGCAGGTGAAGCGCCTGGGTCGATCCGGCAGGCACGGGGTCGCGGGGCCTTTGTCGATTTTTCTGACCTGAAAGTGTTCTTCGAGTCTTTGCAGAAAATCCGATGGGGTCAGGCCGTTCAGGTCTTTGACGCACCTGTTGTAGGGCAGGATCTTGAGTTGATCGTCCGGGAAGAAGGCCACCAGAAGGAAGTTAAAGGCTTCGGCTCCGCTATAGTTCCCGAGACGTTTCTCGCGCTGCTGCTTTGCATAGCGCAGGGCCACGGCCGCCCGGTGGTGACCGTCAGTCAGGTAGGTTACCGGGATTGCCGCGAACAGGGAAACGAAACGCTTGATGGTCTCTGCTTGGCCTATCCGCCAGACAGTATGTCTGACCCTGTCCCGGGTTTGAAAATCGAGCAGGGGGCTGTTATTCTCCTTGAAGCTTTGGATGAGGCTGTCCAACTCGGCCTGGTGGCGGTAGGTGCAGCAGACCGGGCTGGAAGAGGCCCCCACCTTGTCCAGGTAGGCCAGGAGCTGATCCTCCTTGTCCTGCCGCGTCTGTTCGTGGACTTTTATCGACTGGCCGCCTCCGTATTCGTCCACCGGGATCTCGCAGACCAGTCCGATCTGTTCGTGCTCCCCTGAGATCAGCCGATAGAGATAGAGGCAAGGTTTATCACTGCAGGCAAACTTTCCGGAGGCCATCAGGGCCTTGAGGCTGGCCGCGTTCAGCTCCAGGAGTTCGTCCAGGGAGATTTTGTCCGGTCCGGTAAACTCATCCAGGGAACGGATGACCGACAGATAGTTCCCGGGGTTGTCCCGGACAAAAGCGGCCCGTTCCTCGGGGCTGAAGGCGTCATAGGACGGGGTCACCACCTCTGTAGCCCAGGCCGGTTTAACGAAATAGCAGGGAAATGGATGGATGCTCGGCACACGAAGC
>JAIPDR010000028.1 GCA_021737615.1 Desulfohalobiaceae bacterium
GAAGCCGTGGGCGTGGCCTATGAAGAATTGGACAACGCCAAAGTGGAGGAAATGGTCCCGGTGATCAACATGTGGGAATACTGGCCGGTCAAGAGGCCCGAGGACCCAGCCTTTTTCGATCCGCCGACCCAGAAGCTCGAAGGCGCCCTGTTCTGCCCGGAAGGCGGGTATGTCAACGACCCGGCCCTGTCCACGCACAACATCATGCGGGCCGCTGAAAAATACGGGGCGGAATTTATGTTCAACGTGGAGGTCGTGGACGTCAGAAGCGAGAACAACAAGGTCAAAGGAATCACCCTCAAAGACGGCACCCGGTTCGACGCAGAAATCGTGGTCAATGCCGCAGGCCCGCATTCCTTCAAGGTCAACCAGATGGCCGCAGGCGTTTTCGAGGGCTGCAACATCAAGACCCAGGCCCTGAGGCACGAGGTCATGCACTGCCCTTCTCCGGAAGGATACGATTACTTAAACGACGGCTATCACATATCGGACGGAGATGTCGGCTGCTACTACCGGCCCGAGGTGGGCAACGTGTTTTTGATCGGCAGCGAAGACCCGGACTGCGATCCCCAGGTCTGGCCGGATCCCGATGCCTTCTACGCCGGAGAAGGCGGACCCGGTGAAAACAATGAGCTGAGCAAAAAGCAGTGGAAAGCCCAGTGCTACCGGCTGGCCCTTCGGGTTCAATCCCTGCAGGTCCCGGAACAACCCAGAGGGGTCTGCGATCTTTACGATTGTTCGGACGACTGGATCCCGGTCTACGACAAGTCCGACCTGGACGGTTTCTACATGGCCATCGGCACCAGCGGCAATCAATACAAAAACGCCCCGGTGGTCGGACGGATGATGGCCGAGCTCATCGATGCCGTGGAAAAGGGGCTGGATCACGATCAGACCCCCTACCAGTACGAGTTCAAGTACTTGAAAGGCCGGACCTTTGATATGGGTTTCTACTCCAGGAAACGCGAGATCAACTACAATTCCAGCTTCTCGGTGAATGGGTAGAAAGGCAGGGTTCCAGGTTCACAGTTCACGGTTCACGGTTAAAAACCAAGAAAAGAGGTTTCAGCAGACATTTCTAATTCGAACCTTCTTCCTCTGCAACCGTGAACCGTGAACCTGGAACCTTATCCAACAAAGCATCCAAACATTGTCAGACCATTTACTGTCATAGCAGGTCAGGGCTGGAGTATAAGCAACATCATGAAGATCTATGTCTGCGTCAAACAGGTTCCGGATTCCGCTGCCACCATACGGGTTATCGGAGACAACCGGATCGACGAACAGGTGACCCAGATCATCAATCCCTACGATGAACACTGCCTGACCGAAGCCGCCAGAATCCGCGACAACCATCCGGGAAGCGAGGTCATTGCCGTGACCCTCGGTCCGGAATCAGCCCGGGAAGTGCTCGGTTCGGCCCTGGCCATGGGGGCCGACCGGGGCATACTGATCAAAAGCGATCACAGACACGACTCCATTCAGACGGCCAGGGCCTTGAAAGCGGCCATCGACAGGGACAAAACACCGGATATTGTGCTCATGGGCCGGGAATCCATCGACTCCTGCGGCATGCAGACCATGTTTCGGCTGGCCTCCCTGTATCAGATACCGGTCCTGTCCAATGTGGTGTATCTCAGCATTCAAAACGACAAAGCCCTGGTAGCCGTGGAGGCCGGAGGGGGGTCCCGTTTCAAGTATGCCCTGGACCTGCCCTGTGTTCTTGGCGCCGGCAAGGGCTTGAACAAACCGAGATATCCCACGGTTCGGGACATCATGATGGCCAGGAAAAAAGAGATCGGAACTGTGGACTGCGAGGATCTCGATCTCGGACCTGCAGCCGGTTCCATGGAACTCGTCAGCCTCAAGCCTGTTTCTCAAGACAGGACCCCGCAGCCGATCAGCGGTGAACTCGATGAACAGATCGAAAAGTTGATTGCTGTTCTGGAGCAGGAAGCCAGGGTCATTTAGGATGTAAGATATACTGCTCCGATTTTGGTTTTTTCATAACGTGGCAGTCGTTTTCGACATCAGCTGCTGTTTATTTTTCGAAAAAAGTCGAGTTGGATCAGTATATAAGATGTAAGAAAAAATGACATAACCCTACCATTTGATTAGAATAGCGGTAAAAGTCTGTACCTAGACACGATATGCCGTTTCCCAAAATGAAAAGAAGAACGTTTGCACAATGAAACAGGTCGGTATTCTCACTGAAGAACAAAACGGGCGGGTCAAGGACTCTGTGCTGGGAGTTATTTCCTACCTTCGGCAAAAGGGCGTCTCTGTCTGCGCCTTTGCCTTCCCCCCTGCACCGGGAGCGTTCACCCAACAGCTCGGTCATTATGGCGTGGACACCATCTATGAGATAATTCTTGAAACGGATTCTCTTAACAATGATCCTCAGGTCCGGGTACAGGCCCTGGCCCAAGCCATGCAGGCCTCAGAAGTCAGCTTCCTCTTCGGCCTGACCAGTCCCACTGGCAGGGATCTCCTGCCCAGGCTGGCGGCCATCTATCACGCACCACTGGTCATGGACTGCACAAAAGTCGACCTCGACAGCAAAATCGCAACAACTTCGATGTATTCGGGCAAGACCGAAGCCATGATCCGGGCCGAGGGAGAAAGACTGTTTTTCGGGATGCGGCCCAATCACCACCGCAAGACGCCGAGTCCGGAAACGCCTGAAGTCGTTGCGTTTCAGCCAGAGGTCACGGAGGCAACCGGAATCCAGTACCAGGAGACTGAGGTCCTGGCAGACCGGGGAGCCGATTTGACCGAAGCCAAGGTGATTATATCCGGTGGCCGGGGGCTCAAGAACGGTGATAATTTCCAGATCCTCTTCGACCTCGCCAGGGAACTGGAGGCCGGGGTGGGGGCTTCGCGGGTGGCTGTCGACGAAGGCTGGGTTCCCTACACCATGCAGGTCGGTCAGACCGGGGTCAAGGTAAATCCCCTGGTGTACATCGCCTGCGGCATCTCCGGTTCTGTGCAGCATTTTGCCGGAATGCAGAGCTCCGGGTTGATCATCGCCATCAACAAAGATCCCAAGGCCCCGATAGTCGCCAAATCCGACTATTACCTCCTGGGGGACCTGTTCGAGGTCATTCCCAGGCTCACTGAAAAACTGAAAGCCCGTTCGGGGCGCAAGGAAGAATGATGGCAACGGCTCAAAAAATCACCTTGAACATCTCCGTACGCTTCCGGGATATCGACTCCATGGGGCATGTGAACAACGCGGTTTTCTTCACCTATTTCGAGGAAGGGCGGAAAGCCTTTATCCACGAGCTGTTCGGACTTGAGCGGCCGAGTGATTTTCAGTTCATCCTGGCCCACGTCAGCTGCGATTACCTCCGGCCGGTCAAACTCAATGACAAACCCACTCTTCAGACCTGGATCAGCTCGATCGGAACCAAGCGTTTCGACATGCAGTATGAACTGTTGGACAGCAATGACGAGACTGTTGTCTATGCCAGGGGTCAATCCATCCAGGTCTTTTACGACTATCAGGCGAACCAGTCCAAACCCATCCCGGACGACATACGCAAACGATTCAGCCTCTATACATGATAAAAAGAGTACAGCCAAAACTCCTGGTTCACTACCCCCTTTCACTCCCCGGATTTCCCTCCACGCTTCTGCCTCTCCCTCCAGGCCTCCTGCAGCCTGGCTTTGATCTCGCCCCACTCCTCCTTGTTGAACTTGCCCTGGCGGTACATTTCCTTGACTTCCCGGGTCAGGGAATCCAGATCGTAGGTTCGGTCCGAGACCCCTTTTTTCTTGAGCAGCTCACTCGCCCGGACGACCGCCTTGTCCCCTGCGATCCTGGCCCATTTGTCACCGTAGCGGGCCGCCACCTGAGAGACAGCCTTGAAGATGATTCTTTTATTCATACGCCTGCCTACTTAGTGTCTGAACGAAAAACGGTGATTGGACGTAAACTTGCCCAGATACGAGGAACAATAAATTTTGAAACCGCAGTATATTAAAATACATGAGGATTTCAAAATTTTGCAGTGACGGAGTAGATGGGTGAGTTTTCGTCCAAGCACTACTTCCCCTTTTCATTGAGGCCGTTCTCGAGATCCTTTTCCAGTTTCTCCAGCAGCTTTTTGGACAGCTCCAATATCCGGTTGAGACTCTTCTTGACAGTTTCCTCTGCAGATTCCTCGAGTGACTTGTCCGACTCTTCACCAAGTTTGGAGAGGTTTTCCAGTGATGCGTTCAGATAATCGAGCAGATGCTTCAAATCCGTCTTCAGCTCGTGGATGTCCTGGTCATGCTTCTTGCCCAATTGGGCAAGCTCTTCCCGCAAACCTTGGACTTCGCTCTGCAAGGCATCCACCCTGCCTTCCAAGGACCGAAGCCTTTCCTCTGTTTCATGGGATCCATAGGAACAAGCCGGCAAAAGCAGCAGGAAAACAAGACTAAATATCAAGTAGTTTATAGTTGTCATATACTAATGCGCCCCCTGCAGGTAGGCAACCGCCTGCTCCAGACCGGAGATGTTCAGCTCGAACATGGGAAAGATCTCTCGGATCTTCATCAGGGTCATGGTGTAGGGCCAGTGGCCGGCCATCTTGGGATTCAACCAGACTGAGTAGGGAAAGGTCTCGGCTATGGCCTGCAGCCGTTCCAGGCTTGGCTGGCCGGATTTGTCCTCGATGTGGATGGATCCGTCAGTGGCCATGAGTTCATAGGGAGCCATGCTGGCGTCGCCGACGATGATGAGCCTGGTTTCCGGGTCCAGCCTGAGCAGGTCGTCAACCTTGTAAGGCTTCCGGATCCTGGGGGGATCTTCCCAGAGCACGTCGTAGATGGTGTTGTGGAAAAAGTAGGTCTTGATGTCCTTGAATTGGGATCTGGCATAGGAGAACAGGGTCTGGACGATCTCCACGTACGGATCCATGGACCAGCCCCCGTTGTCGATGGCCAGAACGACCTTGAGTTTGTCCCGAAGCCTGCGGTCAAAGGCGATCTCGATCTCGCCGCCGTTCTTCATGGTTTTGCGGATGGTCTCGTCGATATTGACCTCGTCCCTGGGCCCGACCGGGAGGAGATTCTTCAGATGCTTCAAGGCCTCTCCCACCTGGGCCTGGGTCAAAGGGTGGTCCCAGGAGTAATCCCGGTAGCGCCTGTCCATGGCCACCTTGACCGCGGACTGCCTCCCGGAGACGCCGCCGACCCGCATTCCGTCGGGATGGTACCCGGAGTGCCCCACCGGAGACGTGCCGCCGGTGCCGATCCATTTCTGCCCGCCGTGATGCTCCCCGGATTGCTCCTGGAGCCGGTCCATGAAATATTGGATCAGTTCTTCCGGGGACATCTTCTGCAGTTGCTCCTCATCGATGCCCAGGACATCGGCCAGTTGCTTTGGATCCTTCAGCCAGTCCCGAAGCAGGGTCCTGACCGTGTCCTCGAGCTCGATCCCTTCCGGCAGTTCCAGTTCCTGTCCCTGGAAATAGTGGGCAAAGATCCGGTCGTAGAGATCGAAGTGCCGCTCGGACTTGACCAGGATGGACCTGGCCGCGGTGTAGAACCCGTCGAGCGTGGTGATCAACCCCGCCTGCAGGGCCTTCTGCAGCCTGAGAAAGGCCGTGGGGGTCACCCCCACCCCGTGTTCTCTCAAGAGGTAGAAAAAATTTACAAACATAATTACGGTCGTCACAAAAAGAGTTTTTTCTGTAAAAGCCTTCGTTCTGTTTTAGGATACGGGAGTCACCATGATTTGTTCCTCCCGTAATTATATATCTAAGAATAATTCTTATAAAAAATCATCAACACTTTCCAGTTCAATAATACAATTTATGGCTGCTGATGTTGTAAAAGTTATACCAACTTTGCCCCCAAAGGTCCAAGGGCTCGGAATAACAATTAGGACCGTAAACGGGATAAGTTGTCCTTGATCAGCCGGTAATCGCTGCTCTTCTTGAACAGGACCCCGAGGTAGGGGATGCTGCCCTTTTTGACCTGGCGGGGACTGAAGTCCGGATCCTGATCAAGGGCCCTGATCCAGTTGATGAGCTCCCGGGTGGCCGGCTTCTTTTCCATGCCCTGCACCCGGCGCATGTTGTAAAAGGCCTGGATGCAGTTGTCTTTCAAGTCCTCGTTTATTTTCGGAAAATGAACATCGACGATCCTGCGCATCATGTCCGGCTCGGGAAAGGCGATGTGGTGAAAGTTGCACCGCCCCAGAAAGGGCTCGGAGAGATCCTTCTTGGCGTTGGAGGTGATGATGATCACCGGCCTGTGCTTGGCTTTGAGCGTCTTGTCGATCTCGATGATGTCGAATTCCATCTGGTCCAGGACATCGAGCATGTCGTCCTGAAAGTCGCTGTCCGCCTTGTCGATTTCATCGATGAGCAGAACGACCCGCTCATCGGCCCGAAAGGCCTGGCCGATCTTGCCCATTTTGATGTAGTCCTCGATGTTGCTCACATCACGGGACGAGTCGGCAAAACGGCTGTCGTTGAGCCTGGTCAGGGTGTCGTACTGATAGAGAGTGTCCTGGAGCTTCATGGTGGACTTCACATTGAGCACCAAAAGCCTCATTTTCAAAGATTCGGCAATGGCGTGGGCCAGCATGGTCTTTCCGGTGCCGGGTTCGCCTTTTAAGAGCAGGGGCATCTCCAGGGCCATGGAGATATTCACGATCTGGGCCAGTTCTTCGTCCAGGACGTATTTGGTTTCGTTTTGAAATTGGGTTTGCAGGTTATCTTCAGTGTACATGGTTCCTCCCAAAAAAAACATCCAATGTTGAAGTCGTGATTTGCCGGCCCGGTAGCATCCCGGTTTCCTGGATAATGGGAAAAAAAGAATTAGGGAAAGACCCAACCGGGCGGTTGTCGCCAAGCAACGGAAACGATACCAGAATATGCTAACAAAGGAAAGGAACGCAAACCCGGCCTTACCCCGAATCCTGAAACCTTTTCAAGCCTGCGGCTCGGGGTTCGGGCCGAAAAACGATCTTCCCGCTCTGTCTTCAGCAAAAAGGTGCCGAGCCCACGTGATCAAGTCTGCGAATCTACCGACGGAAAAAGCCGAAAACGAGGCATAAAGGACAGATATTCTTTCCCAATAAAAAAAGCCTTGACAAAACTTTTTTGCCTGCATTAAGCTTAACACGTAAAAGGTAAACTATCCGAAAGGATGGGACTCTGCTGCAAGGCAGACATGCACCTTCACGTGTATGACAAAGTCTAGAGCCTAACCCGGGTTTCAGAAAAATCCCGGCACGGCTGTCTGGCTGCCGTAAGAACACATTTGTGAAAAACCCATTCTTGCGGGAGCCGACCGCAGAATGGGTTTTTTTTATGTACAAGTGATTTCTTGGCTATGAGACGCTCAAACACCCTTGAATATATCGAGAAACCAGGGCAGCAATCCGGCATCACCCTCATCGAGTTGCTGGTAACGGTTGCCGTGCTCTCCATCATGGCCGCCATCGCCATACCGAACTATCTGGCAATGCTGCCGGGCATGCGCTTGAACGGCGCAACCCGGATGGTCATGGGAGACCTGATGGGGGCGAGGATGAAGGCGGTCAAGGAAAACAACGAATACAAAGTCTTTTTCCTTAACAATCATCAATACAAGATACTGGATGACGACAACAATGACGGTAACGAGGATTCCGGCGAAGCTGCCGCCAGCAAGGATATTCAGAACGAATACTACGATGTCTCATTCAATGCCACTGCAAACCCTATATTCCGTCCCAGAGGAACAGCTTCGGGAAGCACCATCAGTATACAAAACTCAAGCGGCTCAAAATCGATAACCATCAACCTCACCGGTCGCGTAAAACTAAATTGATGAATGTATTTTTTCAAAATCCAGCCAAGCAGACAAATGAAAAACAAAAAAATACAACAAACATTTGAGCACCAGACGAGTAAAGGGTTCACTCTGGTTGAGGTATTGATGGCCATGTTTATCCTCTCGGTCGGCCTTCTGGGCATAGCAGCTTTAACCGTGGGAATAGCTCAAAGCAACCGGGTCAGCCGGGACCTGACCGTAGCCACCACCCTGGTCCAGGACAAGCTGGAAGATCTCCGGAAAACATCCTATTTGAACGTCGCGTCTGAAGCCAAGTCGGCCTTGGCCAGCCCGTATTCAGATTTTAGACGAGGCGTAAGCGTGGCCGTGGATACACCTGAGGCCGGCATGAAAACCGTAACGGTTAACGTCTCCTGGGATTCTGACAATCACGAGGTCGAATTAAAAACCATACTCGTTCAATAGCAGGAAAATCATTGCCAAGTTCCGCAAATAATACAGACAAGGGTTTTACGCTTACAGAGCTGCTGATAGCCATGACCATCTCCCTGTTGATCCTGGCCTCTCTGGGAACGATTTTTCTATCCCAGCTAAAAACATACAATGTTCAGGAACAACTGATTGAAATGACCCAAAACGCCCGAGCCGCTATGGATTTTATGAGTCGCGAAATTCGTATGGCAGGCTACGGTGTGCCCAAATCGAATCTTTCCTGCTGGATCGATTGGGTTGCTGGAGTGACCATGAGCAAGGCCGTGACCATTGAGGATGGAAGCGGAGCTTCGGGAAGTGATATCATTCACATCGCAGCCTGCTTCGATGGTCCAGCCAGCACCCTCTCTTCAGCAGTATCCGCCGGGAGCACGACACTTCAAGTTCAATCAGGTCACGGCGGTGAATTCAATCTGAACCTGAAAAAAGTCATTTCCCTGAACGGTCTTGAAAATGCTCTTATAACCAACATTTCAAGCGATACTTTAACCATTGATACCGACCCAAACACCACAGGCAATCAGGGCTTAAAAAACAGCTACCAGAACGGGACCACCCTGAGCATCGCCAAGGTCATCAGCTACTCCATCGTTTCAGAAACAGAAAATTCCCGGACTGTTTATACACTGAAAAGAAACGAAAACCTAGGAGCCGGGCGCCAACCGCTGGCCGAAAACATCATTGATCTAGACGCTTCAATGTCCGGGAACACGATCGAGATAAATCCAGTGGAAGCCCAGACCGAAAAGCCCGACCCTGATTATTCGCAAAATAACGGCCATCGGACTATAAAGCTCCGTTCTTACGTAACTCCTCCAAATCTGTCTATGTAGACATGAGAACCAAGTCGTCTACAAAATAGGAGAAAAAGAAGAGTGAGCGTTTCTATTAAAAAATGGAAGTCACGATCATGAAAGACTTGTTAGACACAATGAAGAAAGAAGAGGGTGCGGCACTCCCCTCCTCTTTGATGTTCTTAATAATCTTATCGTTACTCGGGAGTACGTTCTTGTTGCTGACCAGAACCGATCTGCACATTGGAAGCAATCACAGAGCCAACGCACACGCTTTTTACCAGGCGAATGCAGGAGTTAATCATACGCTGGCTAAAATTGAAGCGGAGCTTCAAAACAGCAACAGCACCTTTGCCCTTCCGGCAACACTCGGAGCTGCTTCTACTCTTTCCTATTCACAGCCCAGTGGTTTCTCTTTCACAATTTCATCGATTACAAAAGTTGCAGACTTGGAGTATGCTTTCCGCAGCACCGGAAGCGGTCCAAAAAGTTCAAAATCGATCCTGGATGTAACCTTTGCCAGGGACCCGGCGATCAATTTTGCCGTCTTTGGCGATAAAAAGGTCGATGTCGGAAACACAGCGGGAATTTACAGCTATGACTCGTCTGTAGTCACGAATCCTTCCCCGGCTAATTCAACCGGGCAAGGGAATACAGGATCAAACGAATCAGTCATCCTGCGAAACAGCTGCGTAGTGGATGGAGACGTAGCCCTCGGCGAAGACCCCTTAGGCAACGATGGGAGGCTTACTGATCACGGAGGAATCGTTTCAGGAACAAACGGAGAGGATATCGAACGTATCGACCCTGACCCTCTGGGCGTGGTTGACGGAGAATATGCCCCGAACTTTACATCTTACAGAATTACGAATGATAACAGCAACGGCACGTTTCCAAGCGGGGCCATAACAGGGGACGATCTGACTCTGGGGAACGGACAAAATGCCACCCTGCCGGGAAAGCCGGGAGGAGCCAACTACTATTTCCATGACATCAGACTCGCAAATAGCGCCACTTTGAATATCGATACAAGCAGTGGGCCGGCCTACATCTACCTGACCGGAGAGATCGATGCCGTCACCGGATCGAATTTCAAGAATACCGATGCAGGAGCGACCGGCAGACCCAGGGATTTTTCCATCTTCGCCAATTCCCAGAATGATACCGATAAAATTTCAATCGGCAATGATGTTGAGTTTTCAGGATTGATTTATGCTCCCTATATCACCGTCAGAATGGATAACTCAGCGGATATTTACGGGGCTATCCTGGCCCATGAAACAGAGATAATTAATTCCGTAGACATATACTTTGATATAGGCATAACAAATGAATATATTTCAAAAAATATCTCACTGACGTCCTGGCGCGATCTCCATGGCCCATTGTGATCGTGAACGGGGAAAAGTCAAGCTACGTCATGGGCAGCTGCTGCAGCTTGTTTTCCGGCCGTGATGTTCCGGAAACTTGTATTTATCCATACGCCCTCTGATTTGAAGATTTCCTCGATTTCCAGCACCGATTCGTATCTGAACAGGATCAAGGATCTATAGATGAAAGGACAACCTGCAAGTTACTCATCG
Source organism: Desulfohalobiaceae bacterium (assembly GCA_021737615.1). Classification (GTDB taxonomy): domain Bacteria; phylum Desulfobacterota; class Desulfovibrionia; order Desulfovibrionales; family Desulfothermaceae; genus JAABTT01. The sequence goes on from JAIPDR010000028.1 coordinate 10,646, forward strand.
CAAAGTGGTGCCGCCCTGGCCACTTCACTCATCCTTCTGGCTATACTTTCTTTGCTGGGAGGGACCGCTACAATTCTTACAACCACAGATCTGCACATCGGCCGAAACTATAAATCAAACGTCAGGGCATTTTATGACGGAGAAACCGGGGTCAACTATGCCCTGTCGAAAATCGAGACAGGACTGCAAAACGGAACATTCTCTCTGCCGGGGAGCATTGGACGCAATGTCACTCTTTCCTATGTGGTGCCAAACGATTTCTCCTTCACGATTTCAGGGATAACAAAAATTGCCGCAAACGGATATTCCTTTACCAGTACCGGATACGGCCCAGGCAATTCATCAGAATCTGTTTTGAAGGTAACCTTTGCCAGGGAATCTGCCATCAACTTTGCGGCCTTTGGAGATAGCAAGCTCGACGCCAAGAGCGGTGGCAGTACCCAGAGCTACGACAGCGGCAGCTCCGTACCCTGGATCAGCGATCCGACTCATGCTTCCTTCAATTCCACCCATGAAGCCGATGTCGGCTCCAATGACGATCTTACGACCCATAGCGGGGCTTTTATCGACGGGAACGGCGTGTTCGGCGCAAAGGACGACGGAACGGCCACTGCAAACAACATTGACGGACAGACCATCTTCTACGGGACCGCGCCGGTCAATGCCGACAGAATCGATCCCGACCCTCTCGGAGTCACTTCTCCCGGGGGGACCTATTCTCCCTCTACTTACTCAACCATCAATGATAACAATCTTGCCGATCCAGGAATCAGCAACGAAACAATATCGCTAAGCGGCGCTATGATATTGTACGGGAAATCAGGCGGTGCCAACTACTACTTGCAAGGCGTGGAGTTGAAAAACGGTTCCACCCTGACGGTGGACACTACGAACGGGACTGTGAATCTCTTTTTGACTGGCAGTTTTGAGGCCAAAAACTCTGCGAACATCAACGTTGTCGAAGGGGGGACCCAGAGCTTTAAGGCCTCAGATTTCAACATCTTTTCCAATTCCAGCAGCAAGATAGATTTGAAGCATTCCAGTGCCTTCACCGGGCTGATCTACGCGCCTAATGCTCCTGTTAATGTCAAAAACAGCGGAAACGTCTACGGCGCTATCTGGGGAGACAGCGTAGACATCAAAAACTCTGGAACTGTCTATTTCGATTCCGCAATCAAAGATGCGCACCTGTCGAACGAGCTTGTACAAACCAGCTGGAGTGACATACGAAACTAGATACATAACACTACAATTCGTGTTTCATTTTGAGTACCTGTAAACACTGTCAGATTTGCCTCTGGCAAATCTGAAATATAACTATTTATTTTTATTAGAGCTTAAGAGTCCGGAGGGGGCAGGGATCCCCCATGAGCGAGCCTTAGAAAACCGAGAGCCGGAAGCGTTTAAGCAAAAGAGAGCCCTGTGACCGGTTCGCATTCTTAGATGAAGTTTCATACCAGCATGTCTCTCAGATTTCTTGAAATCTTATTTTTTTAATCATTCCACCAGCCGGGGAGCTTTCCCTGATTGTTCTCCAGGACCTGCTTTCGCAGCCCTGAAATGCTCTCCTGGACATCGAGCAGCTCCTGCCAGTATCTGTCCTTTTCTTCTTTTTTCCCGGCAGTCTTGGCCTGTCGAAAGGCAGACACCAGCCTGCCCCGCTCCTGAACAAGCCGTTTTTTCTCCTGCATGACACCCGCCTTATCCGGAGTCGCTGCAGTAGTTGCGTTTGCCGCTTCCCTCGCAGGGCCGTCTGCAGGCGGTTCATCCTGCGGCAGTGAATCGGCAGGCCATTCGGTTTCCCTTTCCTTCAGCAACACCCCTTTCTCCTCCTCGATCCCGGAGATCAGGTCTCTGGCAACGCCCACTTCGCCTCCGTAGCGGAAAAACTTGACCTGATCGCCCTCTTCCCAGTACTGGTTGGTGACGAACTCCCGCCCGTTCTTGAGGTGGATGATGAAGGAACCGAAGCAGGGAGGCACGGCAAAATATAGGATGATCACAATCAGGATTGAAATTGAAGACGTTTTTTTCATAATATTTTTCCCTTGACAAACAACCGATCCTGTTTTTTACAAAAGGTTGTCCCGGTTTGATACCAGTAGTCGGCCTCAGTCTCCGTTTTTGAATCTGCGGCCATTTAAAAACACAGTATTTTAGTTTTTCGAGGCAATTTAAGCTCAATTCAAGATGGCAGCAAGAATAAAAAAAAACCAAGGAGAATGCAATGCCAAAGCTCGTCGTCAACGTCGACCATATCGCCACCATCCGTCAGGCCAGGCTGGCAAGGGAACCGGATCCGGTTCAGGCCGCCTTTCTTGCGGAACTGGGCGGAGCAGAGGGGATCATTGTCCATCTGCGTGAAGACAGACGCCACATAAACGACCGGGACGTGGAGCTGATCGGGAAAACCGTACAGACCAATCTGCATCTGGAGATGGCGGCCACCGAAGAGATGCAGTCCATCGCCCTGGCCCGTGAACCTTACATGGTCTGTCTGGTCCCGGAGAAACGCCAGGAGCTGACCACTGAAGGCGGTCTGAACCTCGTGGGCCAGGAACAGCGGTTCAAGGAATTCCTCGAACCGATCCAGGCCCGGGGCATCCACTCCAGCCTCTTCATCGATGCCGAACCGCACCAGATCCGGGCCGCGTCCGAAATCGGAGCCGAGTTCATCGAGATCCACACCGGCCACTTCGCCGACGCCCTTAGAGAAGATGAGCGGGGGGTGCAACTGCAGCGGATTCTGGAGGGAATCACGGCCGCCGGAGAGCTAGGTCTGAAGGTCAATCTGGGTCATGGGCTCAACTATACCAACATCAAGGCCTTTGCCAGGGTGCCCTCTATCCGGGAATATTCCATCGGGCACTCCATCGTGGCCCGGGCCTCACTAACCGGCCTGGAGCAGGCTGTCCGGGATATGGTCGGTATCATCCGGACGTTTGCCGATTAATCGGGCAATGCATTCGCCTGGTTTACGGATTGAATGATCATCAGCATCGGACTCGACCTTGTGGAACTGGACAGGATTCAGAAGGCCTGGGACAGGTTCGGGTTGAAGTTCGCCCAACGGATCCTGACACCTTTGGAGCTGGAAGATCTGCCCCGCCGACCTGTCTCTTTCCTGGCAGCCAGATTTGCCGGCAAAGAGGCCGGGGTCAAGGCCCTGGGGACCGGATTCTCTCACGGCATCAGCTTTCACAGCCTGGGCATCCAGACGGAAGCATCGGGCAAGCCCTGGCTGACCTTTTATGACCAGGCCCTGATCCAGGCTGAGAAACTCGGGGTGGCCCGGGTCCACCTCAGCCTGACCCATGGCCGGGATACAGCCTGTGCTGTGGTTGTCCTGGAAAAATAACGAGAACCAATCGAGAAACGCCATGACCATCCCCCTGCCGACCCCGGAAGAAATGGGCCTCTGGGACAGATTGACCATCGAAGAATTCGGGATACCGGGCGAAATACTGATGGAGAACGCCAGCCGGGAAATCCATCATGTAATCAAGGCAAAATACCGGGACCTGAGTCAGGCCAACATCGTTCTTTTCGCAGGTTCGGGCAATAACGGCGGCGATGCCTTCGCCCTCTCCCGGCACCTGACCGAAAGCAAGGCCAAATGCCTTGTTCTGCATACCAGGGAATTGGATGAATACAGCGGTGAGGCCGCCTTCCACCTGAACCTGGCCCAGAAGAGCGACGTCAGGATGATGAAGCTAACTGCCTATAATCTGGATGGACTCAACCGGCCGGACATCATTGTTGACGGGCTCCTGGGAACCGGTTTTTCCGGAAGCCTCAGGGAGGATTACCAGGAGTGGATCAAGGCCATCAACCGTCTGGGACAAAACCGTTTTGTGCTGTCCATCGACATTCCCTCGGGTTTGAACGGAAATACCGGCCGCCCCGGACCTCTGGCGGTCAGAGCCGATTGCACGGTCACTTTCGAAGAGGCCAAAATCGGTCTGTTCATGCCCGAAGCCGGGGATTTCGTCGGCGACCTCCAGGTCCGGACAATCGGCATTCCTGATTCCGTCAAACGGGCCAACCCTGCATCAGCCTACGGCCTGGACCATGAAGTGCTGGGCCTTATGCCCTCTGCCTCCGGTCTTGACCACAAAGGAAAAGCCGGCCATCTCCTGATCATTGGAGGCTCACCAGGATTGACCGGGGCCCCTGCTCTGGCCGGGCTGGGGGCCTTGCGCTCCGGCAGCGGTCTGGTCACAGTGGCCGCTCCCGGAGGAATCTGCGGCGAGATCAAGCAGGGCTGGCCGGATATCATGACCTTGCCCCTGGGTTCGGGCACGATCTGGACCGGGGATCTCCTCGATCCGCTCAAGGAAATGGTTTTCGAATCGGATGCCGTGGTTGTAGGCCCCGGTCTAGGACGGTACCCGGATACAGTGAACTTTGTCCACGATTTTATCAAGTTCCAGCCCAGCCCCACGGTCTATGACGCAGACGCCCTTTTTGCCCTGGCTCAGTATCCGGAACTCATGCAGAAACTCCCGAAAGAAAGCATCCTCACGCCGCACCCTGGAGAAATGGCCAGGCTATGGGGATGCACCACTGCCGACGTCCAGAGAAACAAGCCCCAAACTGTCAGGGCGATTGCCAGGAGAACCGGCTGTCCCGTTATCTTGAAAGGCCCGGGGACCTTGATTGCCGCTCCGGAAAGCCCTCTCTACCTTTCAGCCTGTTCCTGCTCCAACCTGGCGGTGGGGGGCTCGGGCGACGTCCTCTCCGGAATGCTCGGCAGTCTCTTGGCCAGAGCCGCCTCTCCGCTGGACGCAGCCTGCCTGGCCGTGTTCTGGCATTGCTTAGCCGGAAAACAGCTTCACGAGCAATACCCCTATCGGGGCAACCTGGCCCAGGAAATCGCCCACGCCCTGCCTCGGTGTCTTGATCTTTAAAGCAAACATGGATAATCTTTTCTGCGCTGACCCGGGAGACCTTTCAAACAGACTCGAATTCGGATGTTGGACCTGCCGTCTGTTTTCATTTAGGCTTCCGGCCTCGCCGATGGTTTACCGCTGTAAACGGTTTTATCATACGCGGACACCTCAAAAAATATCATAAAGACTGGATGTAAGCCATGAAAGTATCTGAAATCATGACCACCGAGGTCATCACGGTCGGGCCGGAAACAAAGGTCACTGAAGCCGCGGAAATTCTCTTGAAGAATCATATCAACGGCCTGCCTGTGGTCGATGAAAACCGCAAGCTGGTCGGCATCATCTGTCAGAGCGATCTCATTTCCCAACAGAAAAAGCTCCCGCTGCCGACGGTCTTTACTCTGTTCGAGGGGTTCATTCCTTTGCAGTCGACCAAACAACTGGAAAAGGAGGCCCAGAAGATTTCCGCCACTGCCGTCAAGCATGCCATGACCGCCAAACCGACTTTCATCTCCCCGGACAGCGACCTCGAGGAACTGGCCGAGCTGATGGTCAATAAGAACTTTCACACCATACCGGTGGTCCAAGACGGCAAGCTGGTCGGGATCGTCGGCAAAGAGGATGTCCTCAAGACACTGCTTTCATAACGGCTTACGTTCATGCGGATTTTCCTGGAAAATGAGGAACAGACCCGGAGGCTTGGAAAGCTCCTGGCCCGGGCCTTGCGCCGCTTCGGCCCCTGCCCAGTCTTTCTGGAAGGGACCCTTGGAGCCGGCAAGACCACCCTGGTCAGGGGACTGGTGGAACATTTGCCCGGCGGGGAAAAGGCGGAGGTCAGCAGTCCGAGCTTCAACCTGGTCAATGTCTACCCGACCGACCCTGAAACCGTGCATATCGATCTTTACAGGACCGGGAACACGGGGTTGGATGAGAGCGTAGATGAATACCTGGCCCAGACCCAAAGCCTGGTCCTCGTCGAGTGGTCCGAGTTTCTCCCGCCGGAAAACCGTGCTGCGGATGCTCTGACCATTGACCTCAGGTATTCGCAAGAGGCCCGACAGGCGGTCATCAGCGGACAGGGGAAGCGGGCCGCAAAAATCGTAGACGAACTATCCGGCTTGAGCCTCCGGACTTCTGGTTTAAAGGCCCAAAACGGATAATGGGAAAAGTCAAGTTGGATCCGTAGGCAACAATGTTTTTGTAAAGGCCGGAAAATGGATATTGTCGTTCAGAAATTCGGGGGATCTTCCGTGGCCGACCTGGAGTGCATGCAGCAGGTCATGGTCAAAGTCAAGCAGATGCTGCAGCAGGGCTCGAAAGTCGTGGTCATACTGTCGGCCATGGCCGGAGAGACGGATCGTTTGATTTCCCTGGCCAGGGAATGGTCGAAAAATCCTCGACCGGAAGAAATGGACGTTTTGTTGACCACAGGGGAACAGGTTTCGGTCAGCCTCTTTTCCATGCTGCTCAATGACAACCAAATAAAGGCCAGATCACTCCTCGGTTTCCAGATACCGATCCACACCGACAAATCTTACGGCAGGGCCAGGATCCTGGACATCGATCAGGGGTATCTCCTGGACCTTTTCAAGAAGAACGACGTCCTGGTGGTTGCCGGTTTTCAGGGCTGTGATGTCTCCAGGAACCTGACGACACTCGGCCGAGGCGGCTCCGACACCTCGGCCGTGGCCCTGGCCGCAAGCCTTCAGGCCAGGGTCTGTGAAATCTATACCGATGTGGACGGGGTCTACACCACCGACCCCAACATCTGCCCCCAGGCCAGAAAAATTTCCAGAATCGCCTATGACGAGATGCTGGAAATGGCCAGCATGGGTGCCAAAGTGCTTCAGATTCGCTCTGTGGAGTTCGCCAAAAAATACAACGTCCCGGTGCATGTCCGCTCCACGTTCAGCGATGAGCCCGGAACACTTCTCGTGCAGGAGGATCAAGAAATGGAATCGGTCTTAGTCTCAGGAATCGCCTATGATAAAGATCAGGCCAGGATAACCCTTGTCGATGTCTTTGACGAGCCTGGTGTGGCCGCATCTGTTTTTGAACCCATGGCCACAGCGGGGATCGTGGTGGATATGATCGTCCAGAACCCCAGCCGGGAAGGCAGAACCGACATGACCTTCACCGTGCACAAAGGCGACCTGGAGAGGGCCAGACGAATCATCGAGAAAATCAAGGACAACCTGGGGGCCAGGGGCGTCTTTACCGATACCAATGTCAACAAAGTCTCGGTCATCGGTGTGGGCATGCGCAATCATTCCGGAGTGGCGGCCATCGCCTTCAAGGCCCTCCAGGCCGAAGACATCAACATCCTGATGATCAGCACCTCTGAGATCAAGATCTCCTGTCTCATCGAAGAAAAATACACGGAATTGGCCGTGCGCACCCTGCACGAGGCCTTTGGACTGGAAAAGGAACCGCAAGCCACGGGCTTTAGTGAATGAAACAGAAAATATTCATTTACGACACCACCCTGCGGGACGGGACCCAGGCCGAAGAGATCCATTTCAACACCGCCGACAAGATCAGACTGGCCCGGAAACTCGATGACCTGGGGCTGGATTACATCGAAGGCGGCTGGCCCGGGTCCAATCCCACGGACAGGCAGTTCTTCCAGGAGATCAAAAACTACGATTTCAAGAATTCGAAGATCTCGGCCTTTGGCAGCACCCATAACCCGAAATCGTCTCCGGAGAGAGACTCGGGGTTCCAGCAGCTCCTCGAGACCGGAGTAGAGGTCATCACCCTCTTCGGCAAGACCTGGGATGTCCATGTCCGGGAAGCGCTCAGGATCTCCAATGAAAGGAACCTGGAACTCATCCACGATTCACTGGCCTGTATCCGGCCCCGGACCCGGGAACTTTTCTTCGATGCGGAACACTTTTTCGACGGCTTCAAGGCGGACAGAGATTTTGCCCTGGCCTGCCTCAAAAAGGCCTACCAGGCCGGGGCCGAGACCATAGTGCTCTGCGACACGAACGGCGGGACATTGACCGGGGAAATAAAGGAGATCTTCACTGCCGTCCAGCAAGAGTTCCCGGACATGCCTCTGGGCATTCACGCCCACAACGACAGCGAACTGGCTGTGGCCAACTCCCTGCAGGCCGTCAGCAGCGGGGCCAGGCAGGTCCAGGGGACCATGAACGGCTACGGGGAACGCTGCGGAAATGCCAATCTGACTTCGATCATTCCCGCCCTTGAACTAAAGATGAATCGCATCTGTCTCCCGGACGGGCATCTGGAGAAGCTCAGAAACGCGGCCCTGTATGTTTCCGAAGTGGCCAATGTCCGGCCCTTCATCCGTCAGCCCTATGTGGGCAAGGCCGCCTTTGCCCACAAGGGAGGAATTCATGTCAGCGCGGTCAGACGCAATCCCCTGACCTATGAACATATCTCACCGCAAACGGTGGGCAATAAACGGCGGGTTCTCCTTTCCGACCTGTCCGGTCAGAGCAACATCCTTTTCAAGGCCAAGCAGTTCGGGATCCCCCTGGAAAAAACCGACCCTGCGGTCCGGGAAGTCCTGACCCGGGTCAAGGAGCTCGAGAGCATCGGCTATGAATACGCCGTGGCTGAAGCCTCTTTTGAGCTCCTTTTGAACAGGGCCATGGGCAAAGGGAAAAGATACTACACCCTCCTCGGATTCAGGGTTACCGATGCCAAGAACAAGGAGGACGACACCCCTTTTTCCGAGGCTACGGTCATGATTCAGGTCGGCGGAGAGATCGAGCATACGGCGGCCACGGGCGACGGGCCGGTCAATGCCCTGGACAACGCCCTGCGCAAGGGATTGGAAATCTTCTATCCCGGCCTCAAGGAAATGACCCTGCTCGATTTCAAGGTCCGGGTCCTGACTCCCAATCAGAATCTCTGTCCCGGAACCGCCTCCAGAGTCAGGGTGCTCATCGAATCCGGAGACCACCATGACCGCTGGGTCACGGTGGGGGTCTCGGAGAATATAGTGGAAGCCAGTTGGCAGGCCCTGGTCGACTCCATCAACTACAAGCTGTTCAAGGACGACAAGAGCAGATAGTGGTCGGATGTCGGAGGTTGAATGTCGACGCTCAGTGGTCGGAAAATGCCGGGATGCTGCATGTTGGATGAGCAAATAGAAACCAGTGACTTGCTGACATATTCGATCTAACAGTATGGTTCGGCCTGCAATCAGCAGTGCTGATCACTGACGTCTGTTTTCAGCCCTCTGTTATCCCCGTTTCTGCATTTCCGCCTTCCGCACTTTACGTTCCGCGTTCCGAGCTTCTGCACTTTTGCCCTCCGCGTTCCGAGTTCCACGTTTTCCACTCCTTACTCCTTACTCCTCACTCCTCACTCCTTCCCGGCTAGCCGCACTTCGTATAGCCGCAGGCTTGGCACAGAAAACACCCTTCCTGAAAGTACAAGTCTTGACCGCATTCCGGGCAGGCGGGTCTGGAGAGACTCCCGGCATCAGGTGCGGGCTTATCGTCCTGCAGGTACCTGTGTTCCAGCACCCAGGCTACTGCATCCGGTATGGAGAGCAGGAGCCCTTTTTTCTGAAATACCGGATGTTCACCGCCGATGCCCTTGAGCTGGTGAACCACTTCCCGGACACTGATCCCGGAGCGCAGGATAAGGGAGACCAGCCGGCCGATGGCCTCGCTCTTGGCGGTGATGGAGCGCCCGGATCTGCCGATGGTGGCGAAGACCTCAAAGGGCTGGCCATCGACCTCATTGACGGTCAGGTACAGATCCCCCAGACCGGTCTTGACCTTCTGGGTGAATCCATAGACAACTTCCGGACGTTCCCTGGTCCTGACGGATTTCTTATCCTCGGCTGCTCTTTCTCCGGATCTGCCGCTGCTCAGGACCTGCTCGCTCTTACTGCCGTCCCGGTAGACCGTGACTCCCTTGCAGCCGAATTCATACGCGTTCCAGTAAATCCGGTAGATATCTTCCTGCAGGGCTGAATGCGGGAGATTTACGGTCTTGGAAACAGCGTTGTCCGTGTATTTCTGAAAGGCGGCCTGCATTTTCAAGTGAGATTCAGGATCGATATCCATGGCCGTTACGAAAATTCCCCTGATGGATTCCGGAATGTGCTCCATCTTCTGGATGCTGCCCGCCTGGGCCACTTCCTGCATCAGTCCCTGGGAATGACACTCGGCCTTTTTGAGGGCCTTCTCAAAAATTGAATTCACTTCAAGCAGATTTTCACCATCCATGACCTGGCGGACAAAACTCAAGGCATACAAAGGTTCGATCCCTGAGGAACAACCGGCAATGATGGACAGGGTCCCGGTGGGGGCAATGGTTGTGGTGGTGGCGTTGCGGTAGGGGCCGAGGTTTTTCTGAAAATAGACCGAGTCTTCATAAGCCGGAAAGGGACCCCTTTCCTCGGCCAGGGTCTTGGAGGCAGACCAGCATTCCTGCTGGAAAAAATCCATGAGTTTTTCAGCAAGATGCAATCCTCTTCGGCTGTTGTAAGGGATCTCCAGCTGATATAACAGGTCAGCCCAGCCCATGATGCCCAGCCCGACCTTTCGGTTCTGGTGGACTTTTTCCCTGATCTGCTCCAACGGATATATGGAGGCGTCGATCACATTGTCCAGAAAACGAACGCAGAGGTGAATGGTCTCCTTGAGGCCCTCCCAGTCGAATTCTTCCTCCCTGGCGGCATCGTAAAACCGGGCCACATTGATCGAACCCAGGTTGCAGGCTTCAAAGGGGAGCAGCGGCTGTTCGCCGCAGGGATTGGTGCTCTCGATTTCCCCCTGTTTCGGGGTTGGATTATCCTTATTCATGCGGTCGATAAAGACGATCCCGGGGTCGCCGCTCTCCCAGGCCTTCTGAACCAGGAGCTGAAAGACCTCCCTGGCCTGGAGCCTCTTGACCTCTTTCCCGGTGTCCGGGGCAATCAGGGAGTAGTCGGCATCCTTTTCAACCGCCTGCATGAACTCTTCGGTCAAGGCCACGGAAAGGTTGAAATTATTGAGCTGTCCCTCCCGCTCCTTGGCCCGGATGAATTCAAGGACATCCGGGTGGTCGACCCGCAGGACCCCCATGTTGGCCCCCCGCCGGGTCCCGCCCTGTTTGACCTGTTCGGTGGCGGTATTGAAGATCTTCAAAAAAGAAATCGGTCCGGAGGCGACCCCTCCGGTGGAGCCCACCCGGCTGTCTTTCGAGCGGAGTCTGGAAAAGGAAAAGCCGGTGCCGCCGCCTGATTTGTGGATCAGGGCCGCGTACTTGACCGCATCGAAAATCTCTTCCATGGAATCCCCCACCGACAGGACGAAACAGGCCGCCAGCTGACCGAGTTCAGTCCCTGCGTTCATCAGGGTCGGAGAATTGGGCAGGAATCTAAAATCGGTCATCAGGCTGTAGAAAAGACCCTCAAGCTCTTCCACGGAATAAGGACTGCCGGCATACTTCGCCTCCTCCCGGGCTATGGCCGAGGCCACCCTGTGAAACATATCAGCCGCTGTTTCCTTGGTTCGTCCATGCCTATCCTTTCTCTGATATCTTTTTTCAAGTACTATTTTAGCGTTGGGACTGAGTTTTAGTTCCTGATTCTCTGAGGTTCTGTTGTGGGGGTTCATAGCGCTAACTCCTGCAGTGCCTTCCTGGCTTACATTGGTTTTTGAATCTGCAGCTGTTCAACAACCGGCATGGATGCTTTTTGTCGCAGCTGCGAGGGGCTGAAAAAATATGGGCGTTCGCTGGAAACGAATAAACAGTTTGTGCGTTGGGCCCAAGACCGGAAATAATCAAACCGGATATTCGGTTTGCAAGGCCTTTTGGATGGCCTTGATCAGACCCTGGGTCTGAACCGGCTTGGCTATGAAGTTTCTGCCGCCGATCAGAGCCAGATTATCTCTTCCGGTTTCTTGCTTGGTCACGATGGCCGTTAGGAAAATAACCGGTATGTCCCTGAGCGCAGGATCGTTTTCCAGTTCAAAAGCCACTTCGTCTCCGGACATTTCAGGCATTATCATATCCAGCAGGATCAGATCCGGCCCGGACTTTCTGGCCACCTCAAGTCCCTCCCGGCCATCACTCGCCGTCAAGACCCTGAATCGGCCCGTAGCCTCGAGATTTCCCTTGACAAAGAAGCAGAAATCCTCTTCATCATCAATCAAAAGTATCCTGGTCGGCTCCGACATGTTTCCTCCCCTTTGTTCAGGCCTTTTTTACATATATCGAAAAAGTGGACCCCTGCCCCTCTTCACTTTCTATTTCAATCTTGCCTCCATGCCGTTCGATGATCATGTTGGCGATGGACAAACCGAGCCCCGTACCATTGACCTCCCCCTTGCTCGTATAGAAGGGTTCGAATACCTGTGACATCTCTTCCCGGGGGATTCCCTGTCCCTGGTCAATGACCTGGACGATGACAAAGTCCTGCTCATTATCCTTCAGATCCCGCCGTTTTTGGAGGTCGACCTCACCCCGGCCGTTCAAAACCTTCACCTCCAGGATGCCTCCCGGCTGCATGGCTTCCAGGCCATTGTTCATGAGGTTGATGAAGACCTGCTGCAGGGTTGTTTTGTCGGCCATAACCCGCAACTCGGAAAAAGGACAGTTGAGCGCGGTCCTGATTTCCATCTTCCGGGCGCGATGCTCAACCATATCCAGGGCCTCCCTGAGGATGGGACAGATATCGACCGGGTCCAGTTGAAATCTGGTTGTCTTGGAAAATTGTAAAAAATCTTCGACGATCCTGTCGGCCCGATAGACCGCCTTCTTGATTTTTTCCAGGCTCAGGCCGACCGTTTTCCCGGAGTCTTTGATATTCTTTTCCAAAAAATCCAGACCCATGAGAATGATCTCCAAGGGATTTCTCATCTGATGGGCGATTCCTGCAGAGAGTCGGCCCACGGCTTCCATTTTGTTTTTCTGGATCAGCTGTTCCTGGGTCTGCCTGAGTTGTTCATAGGCCTGACGCAGTTTCTGTTCAGCCTTGACCCTTTCGGTGGTATCCTTGGAGACCACGGATACTGCCTGTACAAATTCCTTTTCCCGATCTTTGAACGGACTCATGGTCCGCAGAGTCCATTTGTCCTGATCCGGATTATAGGTCTCAAACATGACCGAGTTCCCTGTGGAAAAGACCTGATTGACATTTTTCATGAACAGCCGATTCTCGTTAAATCTATGAAAGTCGCTGAAATATTTTCCGATCAGTTTTTCCTTGGCTGTTTTGACTTCTGTGGCCAGGGTATCGTTCACCGAGAGGTAGCGGCCGTTGCGATCGACCATATAGACAGGGGAATTGATGGATTCCACCAGTGAGAAGTACTTGTCGTCACGATCCTGGATGCTCTTTTGCAGTTCGTGAAAAATTCGGGTCATGGTATAGCCGAACATCAGGGTGACGGCGAAGATGAAGGGCAGGCGCAGGGCATAGAGACTGGCCATGTCTCCGGAAAATTTTCCCTCGTTGTACATGATAAAGCCATAGACAAAAATAAACATGGTAATATTGAGCATCATGTACTTGAAATTCATACTCATCGCCGCGATGGCGATGATGAAAAAGTAGATGAGATAAAAGAACATGTCCGCTTGATTGGAGAGGAAAATCCCCAGGGCGATCATTCCGGTATCGAAAAACACGAGGAAATAGTAAAAATTTTTCCCTGAATAGAAACGATCCGGGAGTCGAAAGATAATGATGTTTGAAAGCAGAAACAAAGCGACATAGGCATAGGCCCAGTACTGATATTTGATGAGATCCGGCTGAAAAAACAGCATGTAGGCAATGACGACGATCACTGTGAGCCGGATATAGAAGATGTTCCATTTTCTGTTCATCAAAAGTACCCCAGGCTGCGAAGCATCTCCAGTCGAGCTTCCTTGTCCTGATTTCTTCCGGACCGTTCAGTGCTTCGACTCTCCCGGGTGCAGGGACGGCAGCCCAGAGAACGATATCCCTGATCATAGAGGCCGCAATAGGGGATATCTTCGGATAGATGAAAGGCCCAGATGTCCATCTCGGTCCAGTGCAGCACAGGATGCACCTGGACATATTCCGGCCGGTGCCTGACCTCACTCCGGCTTTTGGCCCGCCTGCTCTGGTGTTCGTCGTGACGGATCCCTGTCAGCAGCGCGGATACGGACAACTCCTCGACCGCCTTTTGAAGAGGCAGGATCTTGAGCCGCCGGCAACAGTTCACCGGATCTTCCGGATCCGGGCCAAGGGCCGCGGCCTCGGCTTCGGGTTCAACCACGGTCAGCTCCACGTCCCAGCTTTTGGCCAGTTCGTCTCGGAACAGGAGCACTTCAGGAAACTTCAAGCCGGTATCCAGGCTCAATCCCTTCAGGGGCAAGGGACCGTGCAGTCCCTGGCTTAGAAGATAGCGCCTCCACAGATACAAGACCACGGTCGAATCCTTTCCGCCGGTCCAGGCCACCTGTATCCGTGCGGCATCATGCTCCAGAAGGATTTGATCGAAGCAGCGGTAGGAGGTTTCTATTTTTTGTTCGAGAGTCAGGCCGGACATTGGCAGATCCTTCTTGTACTTAACTCGTTTCAAGCCAGCTGCTGCTGTGAAAGAAAAAACCCGAACCGGAGGATATCCGGTTCGGGTTCAATTGTAAATTGATTTCAAATTGTTTATTTGTTAGTGACGATGCCATGACAGCATGGCCCCCGAACTATTCTTGAAAAATAGCCGCGCATCCATTTTCTCATGCCCATCTTCCACTGGCTTGTAATCATTATCATCGCTTCTCTGCAAATCTCATCTGCATGGCATGCCCTTATCTACAAAAGAGACCCCAAGGGCAGCTGGGCCTGGATCGTGACCTGCATCCTGTTTCCGCCTATAGGTCCGCTACTCTATTTTCTCCTGGGCATAAACCGCGTTCGGACCAAAGCCAAAAAGCTGAAATGGTACTGGCCCTTGATCGATATCGAGAAGATCGAGGAGATCCCCGCGGAATTCGAGGATGAGAATCAGCCCTCCCTGACCAGTTTTGTCTGCTCCCCGGTTTTTCATCCCATCGCCGAATTCTCGGAGGCCGTAACCAAAAGACCGCTCCTGGGACAAAACGGGATTCGGATCCTGTTCAATTCCGAAGAGACCTTTCCGGAAATGCTCAAAGCGATAGACTCCGCAAAAAAGAGCGTTTATCTGGCCACCTACATAATGGAAACCAGGCATACGGGGCTGGAGTTCATTCAAGCCCTGGACAGGGCCTGCAGACGAGGGGTGGTGGTCAGGGTCATGATCGACGCGGTGGGAGAGCTGTATACCCTGCCTCTGGCCGGCAGGGTCTTGAAAAAATACAATATTCCCTTTACCAGATTTATTCCTTTACGTCTCATTCCGCCCTCGCCCTTCATCAATCTTAGAAATCACCGTAAAATCCTTGTTATCGACGGAAAGACGGGATTTACCGGGGGGATGAATCTAAGAAGCAATGATCCCGGCCGGAAAGTAAAGGGGTCGCTCTGGATGAAAGACACCCATTTCAAGCTAACCGGACCCATCGTTAATCAGATGGAAAAGATTTTTCTAGAAGATTGGGGGTTTTGCACTGGTGAAAAAGACTTGAGGTCGCATCCCCCTTCCCCGGGGGAGGGGATAGCGATTTGCAGGGCCATTACGGTTGGGCCCAATCAGGACCTGAACAAGCTGAACATGACTATTATCGGAGCCATGACCCTGGCCAAAGAACGCATCGCCATCATGACCCCCTATTTCCTGCCCCACCGCGAAGTGATCGGTGTTCTGCAGAGTGCCGCCCTGCGGGGTATTCAGGTGGACGTGATTCTGCCGGCCAAGAACAACCTGCCCTATGTGCATTGGGCCACCAGAAACATGCTCTGGGAGCTGCTGCAATACAGGGTCAATGTCTATTACCAGCCCCCGCCGTTCAACCATTCCAAGATGTTGACCATAGACGGTCTTTACGCCCAGATCGGCACGGCAAACCTGGATCCGCGGAGCCTGCGGCTCAACTTCGAGCTGGTGGTGGAGGTCTTTGATTCCGGTCTGGTTAACAGCCTGAACACCCATATGGACCAGATCATCTCGATGTCGGAAAGCACCAGCCTTAAAGAGCTGGACAACCGCAATCTGCTGGTCAGAACCAGGGACTCCTTCTGCTGGCTCTTCTCCCCGTATTTTTAAAGAACCCGGACCAAATGTCGGTGCTCCTCCGCTTATACTTTGCTTGTCTGAACGCTCAATCAAGATTGTTGAAAAGAAACATTTAGCCCACGGATCACCGGATTGACACGGATGGGCATTCTTTTTGCCTGCCAGAATAAGAGGCTGGCAGGCAAATAGCATCGCCATGCGGCATGGCAGAAAGAAGTTCTTTTGGAGGTATCGCCTTTGAGGCGATGACTCCTTTTGCTGCGGAGTTTTCATTGTCGGCAGCAAAAAAGCGATCTCTTGAATATCAGTGTGTCATTCCTTGTGATCCGTGGGCGAACTTCTGCTTTCTTTTGCCGTTCGAGTTATCAAATATATTATCAAACAGATACCAGAAGTTGGCCTACCTACATGATTTCTATAAGATTTCATTGAAGGCAGATACAAACCGCAATTTATGCCAACTTCTGGTATAATTCTTCACTCGAAGTCTCGTCTTAGCCCTGAAAGAGCTCAGGCTCGGGATTGCTTATAATTTTTAGGAATGAGGCCATATTTCTGCATGCGGTACAACAGTGTGGTTCTCGGCACCTGCAACATGGCGGCGGCCCCATCCCGGCCGCTGATTTTCCCTGAGGTCTGCTTAAGGGTTTTATCAATATGTTCTTTTTCAACCTGATTCAAAGCCGGCCAGGTGTCAAGAGACCCAATAACTGTATCCAGGTGATCCTGCGAAGTGGAGAGTATCGTCTTCAGCTCATCTTCTGTGATTTCCTGTTCCGGATGCAGGATGATCATCCTTTTGACTAGATTTTTGAGCTCCCGGACATTGCCCGGCCAGGAATAGCGGCACAAGAGGTTCATGGCTGATTTTGTGTAGCTGGGAGCCGGACGGTTGATTTTCCGGCTTTCAACCGCATTCAACTTCTCGATCAAAAGAGGAATATCCTGGATTCTATTCCGAAGAGGCGGAACATACAGGGAGACCGTATTGATGCGGTAGTAGAGATCTGTACGAAAGCCGTCTTCCGCAATCAGTTTTTCCATTTTTTTGTTGGTGGCCGCTATGATCCGGAAGTTGACCCGAGTCGGCGCACTGTCTCCTACTCTTTCAAAGGTCTTCTCCTGGAGAACTTGAAGGAGCTTGGCCTGAAGAGCCAGGGGGAGTTCACCGATCTCATCCAGGAAGACGGTGCCCTCGTCAGCCATTTCGAATCGTCCGATCCTCTTGACGTGGGCTCCGGTGAAAGCCCCCTTGGCATGTCCGAAAAGTTCGCTTTCAAAGAGGCTTGAAGACAGAGCCGGACAACTGATCTTGACAAACATGGCCTCTTTTCTGGAACTGAAATTGTGAATGCACCTGGCGATATAATCCTTCCCTGTTCCTGTTTCCCCGGCAATCAGCACTGAAGCATCGGTATCGGCAATCATCTTGACTTGGGCCATGATGTCTTTCATTTCCGGACTGGTGAAAAAGAAGTTGTCCGGATAATAGCGGTCTTCCACCTGGCGCAGAAGATAGCGCTTTTGTTCCTGCAAATTCTCGTTCA